>JAFGJF010000064.1 GCA_016929205.1 Anaerolineae bacterium | reverse complement strand
TCTGCCCGAACGTATGGGCAGCGCTCGGCAAACCGGCAACCCGCTGGCGGCATTTTCAGGTTCGGCGGCACCCCGGGGATGGCCGCCAATTTGGCGTCGCGCACGCCCTCTTCCGGCACAATGATCGAGCCCATGAGGCCTTTTGAATAGGGATGCAGTGGATCGAACACGGCATCTGTGGCCGAGGCTTTTTCCACGATCTGCCCGGCGTACATCACCATGATGTCGTCCGTGACGTTGTACAGGAGGGGGAGCTCGTGCGTGATAAAGATCATGGCTTTGATGAACCCGTTTTCCATCAAGCCCTTGAGCATCTTGATGACCATCTTTTGTGAAGTGACGTCGAGTGCGGAGGAAGGCTCATCGGCGATCAGCACCTTCGGACAGAGAAGAACGGACACTGCGATCACTGTGCGCTGTTTCATGCCTCCAGAAAGCTCGACCGGATATTTGTGCAACACTGCCGGTGGTAGCCCCAGGGTTTCAAAAGCTTGTGTGGCGAACTCGTAGATCTCTTTTTTGCTCTTGGTTGGCTCGTGCGCGTGAAAGACATCCTCGACAAAGTGGATGACCTTCTGGGTAGGGTTGAGCGCATTCATGGCGGCCTGTGGGATATAGGCGATCTCGGCTCCCAATATCGATTTACGGACGTCGTCAGGCTTCATGCGTGAAATGTTACGTCCGTCGATGACGATCTCTCCACACGTATAGTGCAACGGGGGAAAGTAATATCCCATCAGGCTCAGGGCCAGCGTCGATTTTCCGCACCCCGATTCCCCCGCAATGCCCAGCGATTTCCCCTCTTCGACCTGCAGAGAAACGTGGTCCACCGCGTACACATCTTCCCGAAAGCGCGTGATGTATTTCGTCGTCAGGTCTCTGACTTCCAAGATCACGTTAGACATTTCAAGCACCTACTCCCTCAACGTAGGATTGAATACCTGGTCGAGACCTGTATTCATCAAGTTCAGTGAGAACGATACCAGGGCGATGACAATGATCACGGGCAGGTAAGCCCACCATTTTCCCAGGATTTGCGCCTGGTAGATAAAGGCCCAGTTGAGCATCAGCCCCAGCGTTGGCACTTCGGTTGTTTTCGGTCCCAGCCCCAGGATCGACAATCCCGCCTCCGCCAGGATGCCGGAGGAAATCTGCAGGATCAGGGCCATGACGACGTAAGAAGCGATGTAGGGCAAAATGTCGGCGAGGATGATGTAAAAGATCGAGTGTCCCGATAGTTTCGACAGGTTGACGTGGTCGCGGTTGCGCAAAGAGATCACCTGTGCCCGAACCGCCCTGGCCGTCCATACCCAGGAAGTGAATCCGATCACCACCGCGATTGTGAATGCGCCACGGTGTTCCTGCCCGATACTGAACGAGATCAGGATCAACAACACCAGCGTGGGGATCACGGTAAAGAGATTGGTGACGAACATGATGATATCATCCATCAGGCCGCCAACATAGCCCGCCAGCAATCCCAGCGTCAAGCCGATCAAGGTGGCTACGATACCCGCCACAAACCCCATCTGCAGCGAAACGCCGGTGGCCTTGACCAGCTCGGTCAGCACGTCGCGGCCAAAATTATCGGTGCCCAGCGGCAGTATTCGTACGTTGGCGACCTCCCTGACATTCACGTAATCGGTCTGGGCGATGACAAGTTTCTCTTCCAGGGCGCCCGTCTCGGGGTTTCTTGCGGCGATGATTGCCCCTTCCGTTGAGAGGAGCCCATCGAGTGAAACAGCGAGCCTGATATAGTAATTCCTCTTGGCGTTCGTCATTCCGGCAATCTTGATCTTGGGATCGTAGTTTCGCACCCACTGGTCCAGGAGTTTCGCAGTGTCCGCTGTATCGATCTCGTTTTCCGGGATCCCGGCGCCCACGAGCCATTCCTTGATGGCAAGGCGGTCCTCCTCTTTCAGTTTGCTGGCGATTCGCTTGGCAGCGGCATCTCTTAAAAGGAGGGTATAGGTGGTGTTGGAACCGATGCTGTCGTAGACGTCGACATAGATCCCGGGAGGGAAAAAGGTGCCCTGGCTGATGATCTCCAGTGGCGGGCTATTGACGATCAGCGGATAGAAGATCACCATCAGCAACACGGCCATAAAAATGGCAAACCCAAAAACAAACTTGCCGGAGCGAAAGACCTGTCGCAGCGTATGTTTCATACCAGTATCTCTCTTTAATCTTCAGTCTGCGCCGCTTTGATGCGCGGGTCGATAAAGCCGTATAGGATTTCGATGGCAAAGGTTGTGATCAGTACCATCACGGTGATGATCAAGGCAGTCGCCGAGATCAGCGGGTAATCCCTCCCCAATGCAGCGCTATAGACGGTGGAGCCAAGACCCGGGTAACTAAAGATCAGCTCTGCAACCAGCGCGCCACCGACCATCGTACCGATCGATAGCGCCAAACCGGTTACCTGCGGAAGCATGGCATTGCGAAATACGTAGCGGAGGATCTTGCCATCTTTGATGCCCATGAAACGGGCATACTTGACATAGTCCGCGTTCAGCTCGTAAATGGACATGGAGCGCATACCAATCGCCTGGCCGCCGATGATGATCAACACGAGCGACCAGAATGGCAATTGGTAGTGGACAATCACGGACTTGATAAAGTCCCAGCTAAGATTGGGAATCAGGTCAAACCCGTAGCCACCAGAGGTTGGCAGCCATTCCAGAGTGACTGCAAACACAACGAGCAGAATGACAGCCATACCAAAGGCCGGCAAGCTGCTGACAAAGATGCTGACGGGCATGAGGATTTTGTCGAACCCGCCCTTGCGATAAGCCGCCAGAGCACCAAGAAAGTTGCCGATCAGCCAGCCCACGAGGATCGCCGGCAGTTGTAGGATCACCGTCCACCAAATGGAAGAGGCGATAACATCTGCGACACTTCTGGGATACTGGCTGATGGAGAGACCAAAATCGCCCTGCAGCGCATTTCCAACGTACCGGAGAAATTGCTCGTGCATGGGTAGGTTGAGGCCAAACAACTCGGTGTATTGCTCATAGATTGCTTGAACCCCGGCCGCATCGCTCATGCCCTGGGCCACCCTTGCCAGGATGGCAGCCACAGGATCGCCCGGCATCAGGCGGGGCAGGGAGAAATTGAGGATGAATGCAGCGACCAGCGTGATCAAGAACCAACCCAGCTTTCCGCCGAAATACCTGATGTATCCTTTCAACGCAACACCACCTCGCTTGTGACGTCAGACCTTTGGGGTTTCTGTTGTTAAGGCGAGTACCCGGTCGAGTTCAGACCTCGAGATCGACAAAATTGCCTGGTGAACGCAAGAAACCCCAAAGGTCCGGAAAGACCTGCCTGGCCTATCTACAACTGGCACGAGTGTGAAGAAACAGCCATGTTCCGGCACGCCGGAACATGGCTGTTTCTGAATCATCGACTACTGGTTCACCAGCTCCAGGTTGTAGAGGCAGGCGACGCTATAACCTCTGATACAAACCATGGGCGGAACCGGCGGGTCGGTGCCGTCCTCCTGGTGCGGGAAGCCCGTCCAGATCGTTTCGTTCACGGCGTGGAACAGATCGGGACGGTACATGAGCGTGAAGGAGGGGATGTCGGTCAGGTAGATCCGGACGAGATCGGTGTACATCTCTTTCAGCTTGTCGGGATCGGATTCATTCGGGATGGCCTGGATCAGGGCATCCGCTTCAGGATTGCTGTACTGGCCCCAGTTTCCGGTCCAGTTCACCGCCTGTCCCACGAACTCGGAGCTGATCATGTTCCGGATGCGCCCCCACGGCATGGAATGGCCGGCGCCGGCACTCCACATCATAAAGATGTCATAGCCTTCGGGCAGATCGGTATCCGACTTGGTGACGACGGTCTGATACACAGACCATTCGGGGTAGTTGGTCGTGATCTCGATGCCGATCTCTTTGCCGGCGGCAGCGACCACTTCGATCGCGGCCTGCCAGTCGGACCAACCGTTGGGGCAGGTGGCGACGTACGACAGCTTCTGACCATCGTACTCGCGCCAGCCGTCGCCATCGGTGTCCACGATCCCGGCTTCATCCAGAAGCGCCTTGGCGCCCTCGATGTCGTTGCCGGCCCACTGCAGATCGGCCACGGCCTCGTGGTCGTACATGGCCTGCTCGCCGGGCGTTGGGTTCATGAGCGAGCGCGGAACCTGGTCAAAGGTGGCCGACTGGTTGGTCATGGCGTTGGCGATGATGGTCGGATAGTCGACGGCCATGGCGATGGCCT
>JAFGJF010000457.1 GCA_016929205.1 Anaerolineae bacterium | reverse complement strand
CGCGTCGGCCAGCGTGTCACCGGGGATGATGAACTCTTGAGGGAGTTCGACCTCGGCTCCTAGGGCATCGGTAAAACGTTCCAGTGCGGTGACGTCATCAGCGGTGGTCTTTTTGACGCGAGTGGCGACCGTGGGCGTAGCGGCTAATTCGGTCATAACCTGGCAGAGCTGGCGCTGGATGGCGAGAATGATCTCACGGCTGCGTTCGTCGTGGACGGTGGCCCGCGCCAATCCCAATGCCGAAGAGAGTTCGTCTAGCGTGCCATAAGCTTCCGGTCGAGGTGCATACTTGGGCACGCGTTCGTTCCCCAACAGGCTGGTGTAACCCTCGTCGCCTTTACGGGTATAGTATTTCATTGGGATCTTGTCTCCGGCAGGCTGACACCTTTGGCCCGTAGCGCTGCTAATCCTCGTTGTGCCACCGCGTTATCGGGGTTGATTTTGAGTATCTCCAAAATACACTCCAGACGGTCCTGGTCGTTGTCGGCTGCGCCGCTGAGCCACAACCAGCCCTGTTCGTTGTAACGGTCGATCTGCAACAGCGCTACCAGCCATTCTTGTGCTGCTTCCATTTCACCGACTTTGACGGCGGCGATGCCGTTAGCCAGCATCTCTTCCAGAGTGGGGCCGTTGGGGTCGATGAGGCGATACTCACAGCGACACTCATCCTTCATGCAGCCGCCAGCAGGCAATAGGGGGGCGTTTTCGGCCCAGTAGATTTTGCCCCGGTACATTGCACAAACAGGGCAAGCGTCAGGGTGGACCACGATGAAGAGTTGCATGCCTTGGGCCATCGCCTGATCGTGGGTTTCTTGGGGGGATAGTTCGGTTGAGTGGGCCATTGTTACGCTCCTGATGCACCAATTGTCCTATACAAATTCAACGTCTGGGGAAGATCATGCGCACCGGCTTGGTCAATCACGTCCCCGCAGTTAAAAATCGGCAGAGCTACGTGTTACTGTCTGGCGACAGGTTCGTATCGTGAGCCATTTTAGCATAACGCCGAGACTCGGTCAAAAGTTGTTTGTTGTCACCAGAGCCGTATGGTATAATGGGATTGACACAACGAGAATACGAGGGGGGACCAGGATGGGTCAGAGCCGCTCCAAGCGTGTAGGACAACTCGGACGTACGGGTCAAGTCAAACGAAAAGGTCAACTCAGAAGTGCAGGTCAGCTAAGACAAACAATGTCAGCACAAAATCAACCCCAAGGATTTCTTCCCCTGGCCCCGCGTTCTCTGAAAGAGACAGGGCTGAGTTTGGGATTTGTGACGGATTTGGCTTTAAAGATCCTCTATTCTGAGGGTTATCTCTCAGGTGTTGAATGGTGCGAGCGTATACGCCTGCCCTTTGCCGGTGTGATGGACGAGGTGGTAGAATTCCTCAAGCGGGAACAGTTGCTGGAGGTGAAAGGCGCGGCGGGCGGGTTTAGCCAGGCGAATTATCAATATGGTATCACGGCCAAAGGCAGCGAAAGGGCGCGCGAAGCTATGGAGCGCAGCCATTATGCCGGCCCTGCGCCGGTGCCACTGCAAGTTTATACCAACGCCATTCGCACACAGCCGCTGAGCCAGGTGAGGGTAGGGCAGCGCACGATGCGCCAGATGTTGTCCCATCTGGTGATCAGCGAGACGACTTTCAGCCAACTTGGTCCAGCGATCAACTCGGGCAAATCTATGTTTTTGTTCGGTCACCCCGGCAACGGCAAGACCGCCATCGCCGAGAGCATCGGCAAGATGTTGCTAGGCGATTCCCTGTACGTGCCCTATGCGGTTGAGATAGATGGTCAAGCGATAAAGGTGTTCGACAGCGTGAATCATCGGCTGGCGCATGGCGAGCCGGTCAAGGGGTTGGATGCGCGCTGGGAAAAGATTCAACGCCCGGTGATCATGGTCGGCGGCGAGCTGACGCTAGAGAGCCTCGACCTGGTTTTTGATCCCACCAACAAATACTACGAAGCCCCTTTTCAAATGAAGGCCAACGGTGGTATGTTCCTCATCGACGACTTTGGGCGGCAGTTGGTCCGTCCTCGCGACCTGCTGAATCGCTGGATTGTGCCGATGGAGAAACGGGTCGACTTTTTAACGCTGCATACGGGGCGCAAGATCGAGGTTCCTTTTGATGTGCTGCTGGTCTTTTCTACCAACCTGCCGCCCCGAGACCTGGTGGACGAGGCTTTCCTGCGCCGCATTCGTCACAAGATTGAGGTCAAGGATCCCACTTTTGAAGAGTTTCGGGAGATCTTTAAGCGGATCTGTGAGTTAAGGAACGTCCCGTATGACGACGCGGGGCTGCGCTATTTATTACAAGAGTACTATGTCCAGACCCAAAACCCGCTACGCGCCTGCCACCCGCGTGACATTGTGGATCAATTGGTGGACATCGCGCGGTATATGGGAGTGGAGCCTTCTCTGAGCAAGGAGCTAATTGACAGAGCCGGACAAGCTTACTTTGTCAAGCTTTGAGATCTGTTGAGCTAGACGAGACCTCCGGGGAAACTGGAGGTCTTTTTTTATACCATGCGGTCGTAGAGCGCCAATAGGTTTGCGGTGTGCAATTGCTGGACCAGTCCGTTCAGTGGAATGCGCGACAAACCGCAAGACTCGATGTCGATTTCCAGGAGACTTGCTCTTGGTTTTCCTTTGGCTATGACCTTGCTCACTATGCCACGAATCTTTTCCAGATAGGCCACGCCTTCATCCAGACGGCTGCCGACCTCTCCGCGCAAAATGACCTCCCCATGTCCCTG
>JAFGJF010000456.1 GCA_016929205.1 Anaerolineae bacterium | reverse complement strand
CCGGCGGCGGGCGATTTTACCCCGCAGTTGATATCTTGCGCGTGCCCGACTTTTTCCTCAAGGAAACGATCCAGGCCGTGGGCCAATATATCATCGAGGAACCGTTCTACCCGTTGCCCTCGATGCCCGGCCCAGCGCTGCGTGGCCTGGATGTGGCGGCGCTGCCCGCCCTGCTGGGCTACAACGGCACAACACCCAAGGGCACGGCGCGCATCTTGTTGGGCACGCACCATGACGATCCGCTGCTGGCCACGTGGCAATACGGCCTGGGTCGCACCGCGGCCTGGATGTCGGATTTCAAGGGGCAGTGGGCGAGCGAATGGGTCGCCTGGAGCTCCTTTGCTCGTTTTGCCGCCCAGTTGGTTGCCTGGACACTGCCGGCACCACAGGTAGAGGGCATCGAAGCTCGAGCCCGGCTGGAAGAAGATCAGGCCGTGATCGCCGTCGAGGCGACGGACGACGCCGGGCGACCGCGCGACTTTCTGGACATCTCGGCGACACTGATCGGACCTGACCTGGAGACGCTGGAGGCTGACCTGCCTCAGGTCGGCGCAGGACAGTACGAAGCCAGGCTGGACCTGGCCGAACCGGGGACGTACCTGGTGCGGGTCGGCGTGAGCCAGGGGGATGAGGTGTTGGGACAACAGACACTGGGGTTGGTCGTGCCCTATTCGCCCGAATATGCGCTGGCAGCACAGGCCACGTCGAGCAGTGTGAACCGCACCCTGCTCGACGCACTGGCCCGCCTGACCGGCGGCGGCGAACTGCCGGACCCGGTGGCAGCATTCGCCCACAACCTGCCCGCCGCCGACCGAGCGCGCGAGGTGTGGCAGCCGCTGCTGCTGCTCGCCGCGCTGCTCTTTCCACTCGACGTCGCCGTGCGGCGGATTATGCTCGGCCGGCGCGACGTGGACAGAGCCCTGGCCTGGGTGCGGGAACGGCTGCCTTCCCGGCGCAGACCGCAGGTGAGCGGAGAGCGCGTGCTGGGATCGTTGTTCCAGGCGCGAGAACGGGCGCGCGGGCGAGGGCAGCGGAAAGAGACAACAGTGCAAGCAACGCCTGCTGCGCCCGCTCCTGTGGCCGAGCGGCGGGCAGAACCACCCCAGCCACCTGCCACGACAGAACCACTACCCCACCCGACGGTGCAGCCGGAAGGCGATGGCGAAGATGCGTTTGCCCGGCTGCGCCAGGCCAAACAGCGCGGGCGAGATCGAGGGCGCAAAGAGCCACAATAGTTCCTTGCAATTTTTGCACGAACAATCGCTGGATCCGGCGAGCCAGCTCGTTTTTGGTGCGAAATGCTCGCAACCTCGCCCTCGGAGCGTTTAGCATATCGTATTGCATCCTGGATCGCCCCCGAGACGGAGGCTTGGAGCAATGTGTGGCATTTCGCACCGAGATCCAGCAAGAGCAAAACGACTCTGAAATGTTAAATGCTTTTACCTTGATTCGCTGGTTGACGGTATGCGCGGCACACGTTATAATGGAGTTATGAGCAAAGGAATTCATCTCGAGAACACCAAGTGAAATGAGCACCCATTTCGCTCGCCCGTCGCGCCCCACAATTGGCCTGCTGACCTCGATCGTGCATCGCCACCAACCGCTGTGGGTTGGCGCCGCCGATGCTGCCCGCGAGCGAAACGCGAACCTGATCTGCTTTATCGGTAGCGAACTCCCGGCGTCAAACCAGATTAACGTCCCCTACCTCTACACATTTGATTTCCAAGGAAGCCTTCTCTACGATCTGGCAAATGCCGACTGCCTGGATGGATTGATCACCTGGGCCGGCAGCGGCGTCGGGATCGGCGTACGCTTGAGCGAAACAGAAATGGCCCAATTCATCGAGTCTTATCGTGCGCTGCCGGTGGTCAACTATGAGGGAGTCATTGCAAGCATCCCCAACGTGGTAACAGATACCTATCAAGGGATGTGCGAACTGATCACTCATCTGATTAAGACGCACGGATGTCGACACATCGCCCTGATTCGCGGACCGGCAGGACACATGGAAAGTGAGGACCGGCACCGGGCTTACCTGGATACACTGACCCACTACGGGCTGCCAATCGATCCGCGCATCATTTGTCCGCCGGCCGGATGGGGAATTGCATTTGGCGCGCGAATGGTTGGCCTGTTACTCGACGAGCGCGGCTTGCAGCCAGGGTGCGATTTCGATGCTATCGCCGCGACCGAGATCGACTATGCGATGGGAACCATGCAGGTCTTGCAGGCGCGTGGTATCCGGGTGCCCGACCAGGTTGCGATAGTTGGATTCAACGATCGGACGGACGCTCGCTCGCTGGATCCGCCGATAACCGTTATGCGAAAGCCTTTCTATGCGTCTGGACGCAGGGCCGTCGAAGCCGTCTTGGACCTGATCGAGGGCAACCCTGTTCCGAGCCGGATCGCGATGCCCTGCGAGCTGGTCATTCGCTGCGCGTGTGGCTGTCATGGTGAACAAAACGCCGGGATCGACTTGGCACAAGATTGGGCAGGGCCATATGACAGCCTGAACCAGATCCAGACCAAAGCGGATCAAATTATCGATCGATCCAGAAATCTGCTTGAAATCAGCCGACAGATGATGAACGCCGCGACAGTTCCCCAACTAACCGACATCCTTGCCCGCCGGCTGCCCGAGCTGGGAATCCTGGACAGCTACATAACTTTGTACGAAACCCCGCAGCCCTTTACCTATCTTCAACCTGCCCCTGAATGGTCACGGTTGGTCCTGGCGATTCAAGAGGGACAGCGCATCCCCCTTGAGCCCGAAGGATGGCGGTTTCGTTCCCACCACCTGGTGCCCAATGCACTGCTGCCCGATGACTGCGCGCACGCATTGATGGCAACGCCATTGTATTTCGGCCGACGGCAGTTTGGGTTTGCGCTGTTCCAGGCCGGGCCGCGCGATGGGCTGATCTATCAGGCTTTGGCCCAAGAGATCAGCAGCGCCTTGCAGTCTGTATTTCTGTTAGGCGAGTACCACCAGACCGAGCGCGCTCTCCGGGAAAGCGAAGCGCGCATGCGCACCCTGCTCGAGTATATGCCCGTCGCATTTTGGGCCAAGGGTACCGATGGCAAGTACATCATGCAAAACTCGGCGATGCGCCAACTGGTCGGCGATCAAGTAGGGCTGACCCTGGAAGAGATCGAGATCGACGAAGCGTTGCGGGCAAAATGGAAAGCCGAGGATGAGCATGTGTTCAATGGCGAGATCGTTCATTCAGAACACACGCTTTGGAAAGAAGACCAGGAGCGTGCCTTTCAGCAAATTATCGCCCCGGTGCAGGTAGATGGCAAAACGACGGCAATCATCGGCATTATGTTCGATGTGACTGAACTGCACCAGGCCAAAGAAGCAGCCGATGAAGCCAGGCAGACAGCCGAACAGGCGAGACTGGAAGCGGAAAGTGCCAACCAGGCCAAGAGCCGGTTCCTGGCCAATATGAGTCACGAACTGCGCACGCCGCTCAATGCCATCCTGGGTTTTGCCGATCTGATCGCGCGCGATAAGGGACTGATAGACCGGCACCGCCAGAACCTGGAAATCATCGGGCGCAGTGGCGAGCATTTGCTGGCCTTGATCAACCAGGTGCTCGAACTCTCGAAAATCGAAGCCGGCAAGATCGATGTGCAGCCGGAACGCTTTGATCTGCACGAAATGATCCTTGGCCTGGGCGAGATGTTTAGCCTGCGCGCCGAGCAAAAGGGACTGAGTGTCGTGTTCGACCTTGAATCGGGGACACCCCAGTACATCTATGCCGATGCAGGCAAACTGCGCCAGGTGTTGATCAACCTATTGAGCAACGCCACCAAGTTCACGGATCGCGGCGGGATCACGCTGCGCGTCAAGCACGGGGCACGCACGCCCGAGATGGAAACAACCCAGGAGATACGCCTTGTGTTTGAGGTTGAGGATACGGGCATTGGCATCGCCCCCGCCGAACTGGAGCGAATCTTTGACGCATTCGTGCAGGCCGAGAGTGGCTGGCAGGCCGGGCAGGGCACCGGCCTGGGACTGACAATCAGCCGCGAGTACGTGCGCTTGATGGGTGGCACGTTGACCGCACACAGCCAGGTGGACGTGGGATCGACGTTTCACTTCAATCTGCCGGTGCAGGTCGTCACCGAACCACAAACGATTCGAATGTCATCTGCACAGCGGGCGATCGATTTAGCGCCGGGCCAACAAGCTCCGGATGGTGGCCCCTATCGCCTGCTGGTGGCAGACGACGAAGCAAACCGCCAATTGTTGGTGCAACTGCTCGAGCCGCTAGGCTTTGATGTTCAAGAGGCATGCGACGGGCAAGAGGCGGTGTCGATCTGGCGGGTGTGGCAGCCGCATCTGATTTGGATGGATGCCAGCATGCCAGTGCTAGATGGCCCAAGCGCTGCACGGCAGATTAAAAGCGATCAGCAAGGAGCCGACGCAGTCATCGTGCTAGTCACGGCCAGTGCCTTTGAAGAAGAAAAGCAGCGCATGCTGGAAATGGGCGGTGACGATGTCATCCGCAAGCCCTTCCGAGAGGCGCAGATTCTCGACGCACTGACCCGCCACCTGGGGGTGCGTTTCATCTACAAAGACGATAACACGGCGGAAAGCGCAAAGCTCGATCCGGACCGGCTACTGGATGTGCCCGGCGAATGGAGGTCGGCGATGCACCAGGCCCTGGTGATCGGCGACATAGCGCAGATGAGCGAGTTGATCGAGCAGTTGCCGGGTCCCCAGGCGCTGCTTGCGGAGCTACGAACACGAATAGAGCAGTTTGAGCACGAGTCCATTCTCGAATGGATTGAGGGAGCACAGGGCTGAGATCATCAAGCGCAGTATCGAAAGGGTTTCCCATTGTGGGACGCCGTATAGAAACAGACCATCGCTGCCCAGACCTCTCCAACTGAGGGCCAGACCTGGCTAGTCATACTTGTGCTGTACACAGACGCCGACGACGTCTTGGAAAAGAACATTTTTACCAAAGAATAGTACAGATTGCCCTCAAATCGATCTTGACAATACCGGTAACCTATGGTACAATGTTTTCCGTGGGCGCGTGTCCTGGACAGCGCCCCTTTTTTTGCGACAATTCGAATAGGCGGCTGCATCTGAACGGTCAGGGCAAGGAACGCACACCAGAACAGATGCCGCCGCCTATCTTTGTGAGAGGGACTAATGACAACCCAAACAATCCAGCAGGATTTGAAACACATCCGAAACATCGGCATCATCGCCCACATCGACGCGGGCAAAACGACGACCACAGAACGGGTTCTGTTTTACACCGGCAACACACACCGTCTCGGTAACGTGGATGACGGCACGACGGTGACCGATTTTATGCCCCAGGAACAAGAGCGTGGAATCACGATCCAGGCCGCGGCGATCACCTGCCAGTGGCGCGATCACCAGATCAACCTGATCGACACGCCGGGGCACATTGACTTTACAGCCGAAGTGCAGCGCTCACTGCGCGTGCTCGACGGCGGCATCGTCGTGCTCGACGGTGTGGCCGGCGTGGAACCGCAGTCAGAAACGGTATGGCGGCAGGCCGACCGCTTTGGCGTGCCCCGGATCTGCTTTGTGAACAAGATGGACCGCGTCGGCGCGGATTTCGAATACGTGATCCAGACGATCGTCGATCGCCTGGGCGGCAATCCCGTCGCCGTGCAACTGCCGATCGGATTGGAGCGCAATTTCCAAGGCATTGTCGACCTGATCGAGATGCACGCCGTCTTTTATGCCGACGAGGACGGCAGCGAACAACTGGTCAAAGCCATCCCGGCCGAGCTGCTCGGCAAGGCCCGGCACGGCCACGAGCAGTTGCTCGCAAAATTGGCCGACCTGGACGATGAAATCGCCATGCTGTACCTGGAGAACCAAGATATCCCGGCCGGCCAACTGCGCGCCGCGCTGCGCAAGGCCACGCTGAACAACGACCTGATCCCCGTTTTCCTGGGCTCTTCGCTCAAGAACAAGGGAGTGCAGTTGCTGCTCGACGGCGTGCTCGACTATTTGCCATCGCCAATCGACCGGCCCGCCACGCAGGGCATCGATCCGAAAACAAACATGGACGTAATCTGCCCGGTGAACGTCGACGATCCGCCGGTGGCTATGGTCTTTAAAATCACCACTGATCCCTACGTTGGGCGGCTGGTCTATTTTCGTGTCTACTCGGGCACAGTTCGCCGCGGGCAGAACGTGGTCAATGCCTTAACCGGCGACAAAGAGCGTATCGGCCGTCTGGTGCGTATGCACGCCGATCACCGTGAGGAAGTAGAAGAGGTCCGCGCCGGTGACATTGGTGCGGTACTGGGTCTCAAGACGATCACCACCGGGGAAACAATCTCGTCTCCCGAACGCCCGGTCGCACTGGAACGCATCTCATTCCCGGCACCGGTCGTCGAGTTGTCGATCTCGCCGACGACCAAGGCCGACCAGGACAAGCTGGGGCTGGCCCTACATCGCCTGGTAGAAGAAGACCCTACCCTGCGTGTGCGTCACGATGGACAGACCAACGAGACGGTCATTGCCGGGATGGGCGAGCTGCATCTCGAAGTGATCGTCGACCGCCTCCGGCGCGAATTTACCGTTGGGGCCGAGGTGGGCGCGCCGCAAGTAGCCTACTGTGAAACGATTACCCGCGCCGTGCGCAGCGAGGGCCGCCTGGTCAAGCAAACCGGCGGGCACGGCCAGTTTGCCCAGGTGCTCATCGAGATGGAGCCGTTGGAACCGGGTTCGGGCTTTGTGTTCGAGGATCAACTGCGCGGCGGGAGCATCCCGCGCACCTACCTGTCGGCGATTCAAGCCGGCATCGAAGACGCGATGAACGAAGGCATCCTCACTGGGCATCCCGTCGTCGACGTCAAAGTGGCGATCATCGACGGCAAGCACCACGAGGTCGACTCGTCAGACATGGCTTTTCGCACCGCAGCAGCAATGGCCTTCCGTGATGGTATGCGCAAGGCCGCGCCGGTGATGCTCGAACCGGTGATGAATGTCCAAATCGTGGCCCCGGAAACGTTCACCGGCGACATCATCTCCGAGTTGAACCTGCGCCGGGCGCAAATCCAGGGGATGGAACCACTCGGCAGCAATGCCCAGACGGTGCACGCCCACGTGCCGCTGGCGACGATGTTTGGCTATGCCACCAGCCTGCGCTCGCGCACCCAGGGACGGGGCACGTTTGTGATGGAATTCAATCACTATGCGCCGGTCAGCTCCAAACTGATGCAAACACTGCTCAAAAAGGCAGCATAAGTATAGATAAAACCAGGCCCGGTGACAACACGCCGGGCCTGGTTGATCAGACAAAAAACGTCCCTTTTCAACAGGCCGGCACGAGACCTGCTCCTATCCCAGGACATTAGAGCTACCAAAACCCGTCTAGGTGCCCGCTTTCACAGACAGGCGCACCGCCGGATCGCCGATCACGACATAGCCTCGCGCATCATTGTTCGCCGTCCACATCGCAGCCAGTTGGTAAGGATCGATCTCTTGCCTGCCGGCACGATAGCTGAACGCGGCGGTGAGTTCTGTCGACAGCGCCGCATAGCGAACGTTGAAATACTCCATCGCCGAGCCAATGCGGTACCCCTTGAGCAGATGTTCCAACGCGCTTTCAAAAACGAGACACTGCTCATTGTCTTTGGCATCCAGGAACGAGCTGCTCCACACCCGTTCGACGTGCCCGACGACAGACAGCGCGCCGCCCTTGGATAACTTGAGCATTGCCTTGGGCAGGGCAGCGACGAAAGGTTGGTGGGCGATCGTCCTGCCGCTATCCTTGAACGCTTGTTTGTAGAACTCGTCAAAGCGCGGCGTTCCGGCGCTGTAACAGGCGAAAAAAAAGGCGATCGTGCCCAGCATGCTTGCCTCGCCGTCCAGATCCTCACCACTCAGAAAAGTTTGACGTTGGACCTCGCCCTGCCCGGGACCACGCCATTCCTGGCACAGCAGTGCACCCTGGTATGGCACCTGGCGTCCCTGTGGATCGTTTTGGTCAAACTCAACACCGTGACAGGCCACGAAAAGCAGATCCGGCGTTTCGTCGCCGCCCATGCTCGCTAACAAACGTGCGCGCGTCGCCTTATCCTGCAAAACAGCATCGAACCGCCAGCCGGATAGACGCTTCTTGAGCCGTTCGTACAGCGGCCCAACCAGGTGTTCGGAACTCAGCCGGGTGGATCGATCGCCCGGGTTGGCCGGGCCAAAAAAAGTAGCCCTTGGAGTCGAGGCAGCATCTCTCGCTTCGGCGTCGACCACGCTCCGCGCGTAGCTTTGATAGGCGTCCAAATCGTCGCCAAAATCGATCCGCCCGACGGCATACTGGACGTCAAGCTGGTACTGAAAGTGAAAAGGGATCTCGTCCGGGCTGCCCACGATCAGCAAATAGTAAGGCACCCGGTCCGGATCGGCTGGACTGCTTGCCGCCGCGCCGTGCCGGATCAGGAATGAATCTGCCGTGTCGTTATACCGGTATCCATCCTTACCTTCATAGATGCTAAAGCGTTTGCCGGCCTGCTTACGGCGCAAATCGATCAACGGGGCAAGCGCCGCTTTGATCCCCGGCACACGTTCAGGACGCCTTGGATCCTCGTGGGCAAAAAGGATCCCCCACCCCGCCTGTGCCAGGTCTTGAGAATCCACGCCTTGTTTGACCATACGGTCGGTCAACGGACTGCTCATACGCGTCGTCTCGATCCACCGGTTCAGCATTGTGAGCAGTGCGTTCCAGGATCCAGCCTCATGTTGATCCGCCGGTCGCGCCCTCAAGCCGTCGTGCAAAGCGTCGAGCACATCATCCCACGATGCGTACGGCGATTCGGCCTTTATCTCTTTGAGACCCGCCCGCAGCGTCTCAACCCACCGGCTCGACAAACTGCCATCCGCAGCCGCTTTATCCAATGTCCTGATCAATGGGTCGAGCGCCCTCACCTGCATTGCTGAGCTGCTGCGGTTGAATGCATTCCAGGCCCTGACCGGCACCAATCGCAGGCGTGCGATCAACGTGTCCAGCCACACGTTCTGGAGGACGCCATCCCGGACCAGGTGCTGCTTGATCATAGCCGCGCGCAGATCGGCTTGCAGTTCGTCGAACCGCCTGTTGATATCCGGTTTCAGCTTGGCGCCGAGCATGCCCCGGTCGTCATCTGCTTCATCCTGATCCATCAGCAGCAGCTCGGCCAGCTCTTTCTCTTTACCCCGGACGAGCGAATCGACAATCTCGACAAGCTTGTCTACAGTGTGCCATCGAAGCCTCTCTTTGAGCGCCTCCAGCTTGGTTCTCCCGGTGACATCTTGCTGCAGCAGCATTTGTGCCAGCGCTGCCGCCAGTTGGTCAAGCCAGGCCTCAAACCAGCACGCATTTCGTTCTCCCACCTCAATGCTGCTCTCGGCCAGTATCCGTACGATCGCCGCGATCTTGGCCGTACGGTCGTATCCCAGAGCGAGCCCCTGGTGTACATCCACCCGCTGAGCCGTGCTGCCCGAAATATGCTCTGCCAGTTGTTCGCTCGTCATCGGCGGCAAACCATATTCCCCGGTTGCGCCGTTGACGCCGTTAAAGACCAACGCGTTATTCATTTCTGTCTCCCTTGGAAAACGGGAACCGGCGCTGTGTTTACAGCCCAAACAACTGCTCCGCGTTGCGATACAAAATCGCGCGCCGGTCATCGTCGGTGATCCGCGCTGAGAGCACGCATCCCACGGCATACATAGAATCGAACCACGGCAGATCATTGCCAAACATAATCTTGTGTGCGCCCATGCCAGCGACCATCCGTTCCAGCAGGCCGTTGTAGGCATAGGCGGCAGTCAATTCCAGGTACAGATTATCGTGCCTGGCAGCGAGGGCAATCGCCGCATCCCAATCGTCATAACAGGCGTGTCCTGCCAGAAAGGGCATTGAACGATACGTACTGACGATCTCGCGCACCTGCTTGGTTCCACAGAGACCATCCGCCCCCCAGGTGTGCGAGAGCAGCGGAATGCGCCGCGCGTTGGCAAACTCGAACAAAGGCCGGTAATTGTCGCCGGTCAAGCTATACTTGTGGCTGCTGGGATGGATCTTGAAACCGACAAAGCCGCGTGCCTGCCATTGGGCAAAATCGCCCAAGTCGCGGGCAATCTGTTGTGGATAATTGGGGTTGGCAACAAGATAACCGCGAAAACGGCCTGGATGTGCGGCCACAAGGCCGGCGACGATCTCGTTGCCACGAGCAGGATCGATCAACGCCGCATGCCCGCTGACCAGGGCAATGCGGATACCAACTCGTTCCATAACGGCCAACATGGCATCTACCTCGCCGCGATCGGGAAAATAGATACCCGAAAAGGGGCCGTAATGGGCATGTGTGTCAAAAATAGGACAGTCATCGACGCGCCCGTATTCCCAAAAAGCATACGTCAACGGGGACCGGCTTGGCGGTATCATAGCCGCACCTCCTTTAGCAAACGGCGCACATTGCCGGCAGCGATCGCCTCCACCGCCGCAGGTGGGATGTCGGCATGCAACAGCTGCATCACCGCGCCGCCCATATACCGGATCGGATATCCGGTGGCAAACAGCCACCGCTCCGCACCGTACCTTTTAACCAGGTCTCGCAAACCATGGGCCAGTTCATAGTGTGATGTCTCGATGTAAAAGTTGGGATACCGCTCAACGAGGGGGCGGAAATAACGATCCTCTCCCCACACGGACTGATCGGTCGCCACCAACGTCAGTTCGGGAAAGTCGCGCAGCAGCGCGCCGACCGCGGTCCAACCGCTTGCCCGCCCGCCATATTCGGGCAGCGGCAAAAAGAGCGGGATGCGCCGCGCAACCAGCTCTTCCAGCAAAGGTCCCATCGTCAGCGCATCTAATAGATAGTGATGCTCTGATGGCCAAGCCCACAGCGCACGCACGTCATTCGCGCGCATCCCATCCAGCAATGCATCTACCTCCATCTCGCCCGTCTGAGATGGCAAGATCGCCCAGGCGGGATGCAGGCGCGGGCAACCGGCGAGACGCTCAATCAACAGTGGGTTGCCAACCAATGGTGAATCGAAATGCTGCGCGGCACAAGTCACTATCGCCTCGTCAATGCCGTTCCAATCCATCTCGGCCAACAATGCACCGGCTGTCTTGGCATAACTCAACGCCGGCGTGGGCGCCACGCCAAAAGAAACGTTGCAATCAAAAAAGAACATCGTTTTTCTCCATCACCTTTGTCGCCTGATCACTGACGGCTGACGCTTCACACCTCACAACTCCTCTGCCGCCCCCAGCAGGTGCTCGACCAGGTCGCCAACTTTTTTGTCGGTCCAGAACGGACTCGTCGCAATCGCCACCGTGCGGGCCAGGATATCGAGCGTGTTGGGACACATATCGGGTGCATATTCGACGCTGCCGGTG
>JAFGJF010000455.1 GCA_016929205.1 Anaerolineae bacterium | reverse complement strand
GGGCGGCCCGAACTGCCCTTTGTCTATTCGGACGAGGTGTGGTGCGGGATCGAGTACCAGGTCGCCAGCCACCTGATCTATGAAGGGTTTGTCGAGCAAGGGCTGCGCATCGTCAAGGGCGTGCGCGACCGGCACGATGGCGAGCGGCGCAACCCCTGGAACGAGTTCGAATGCGGCAGCCACTACGCGCGCTCGATGGCCTCCTGGGGGCTGATCACGGCGCTGTCGGGATTTGAATTTGACGTGCCGAACGGGCGGATCGGGTTTGCGCCGCGTTTCCGGGTTGAGGATGGCGATGGCAATACCATCGCACGCTGCTTCTGGTCGCTCGATTCGGGGTGGGGCAGCTTTGCACAGACGGTGGGCGTGGATGGATGCAAAGTTGAACTGTCGGTGGTCTATGGGACGTTGGTGTTGAAAGAATTGGGATTGGGCAGCGTGAAAGGCGGCGGGGCGATGACAGCCAGTGTGGATGGACAAACGATACCGGCCAGGTGGGTGGATGGCGCGGCGGTGTTTGAGGACGTCTTGGCGTTGAGTATCGGGCAGACGTTGGCGATCAGACTGGGGTGAACAGGAGACCGACGATGGGCATCGGCGCATTTACGGACAAAAACGTTCGGCCGGCAGAGGAAGAGATGTTCGAGGTCATTGGCCCGAGATTGTCGGCCTGGCACGAGCTGGTTCAGTTCATTCGGGAGACCTATCCATCTGACGAGGATTTTAAATTCCTGTATGGCAAAAAGTATGGATGGGCACAGCGATTTCGCATCCGTGGACAGCTTTTGACGTCGCTCTATCCGACCGAAGGGGGGTTCACCGTTCAGATCAACCTCAGCCAAACGGCCGTTGAGCAAGCTCAAAAGATGAAGCTTGGCGAAAATGTACAGGGCGTGATTGCTCGGGCTCATCCGTATCCAGAAGGGCGATGGCTGTTTATTCCTGTCAAGTCGGCGGAGGACATTCGGGACATAAAGACGCTGTTGGCCTTGCGGGTTGAGACGAAGCGCCTTTGGCCAAGAACATCCTCTTGAGGAATCTAGGCGACGTGCACATTTCTGTAGCGACGGCCAATTTCTACTTTATGCCTTTTGAACAAACTCTGGAGATCATTGCCGGGGCGGGATTCGAATATATCGAACTCGATCTGTACTGGCAAAGAGGCACGTGGGCGATGGCCCAGCACCTGAAGGATTGGCCGGTGCGAGAGGTCATACAGGCAGTTAGCCGGTCGGGCCTCAAGGTTTCCAGCATCCACGACGGTGGCGGCGTCATGGAGGATCCGCACTCTATTCGGGGATTCATCAACCCCCAACTGGATGCATACCTGGACCGGCTTGGCTATGCGCCCGGCTGTATCGTATTTCATACGCCGCACATCAAAGGAAATTATGGTGAGCGATGGTGGCAAACGATATCGGACGACGTCCTGGCGGCCGCGGAACGCTACAAAAGCGATGAAACGGTTGTGACCATCGAAAACATGCCGTTTTTCGATGGTTATACCGTTCCGCTCACTGACCCTGCCGCACTGATGGCCTTTGTGGCAGAGACCGAACTGGGGGTAACGCTGGACACGACGCATTATGCTCAGATCGGGATAGATATCGTGCAAGCGGCTTGCATACTCGGAAAAAAGATACGAACCATTCATCTCGGCGACTATGTGGATGGCCAAACACACGTGTTCATCGGTGAGGGCGACCTTGATTTTACGAGCTTGTTTCGCGTGCTTGACTTTTCGGTTCTGCGCTCAATCACGCTGGAGTGTTCCGTGGCTATGCCAGGAGAGGATGTGCTTGAAATGGAGCAGGCCAGGATGATCGATAGGTTAAGGGACGCCATGCATCGTTTGCATCGCTGGTTGAACGCGGTCCAGGTGTCATTGGAGGCGGCGAGATCGGCAAACATACCAAGACCTTGGTCCAGGTGCTGGGGGCATTGCTCCGGCCAACCGTAAAGGAATACGACAGCAAGGTGCGGACGGCGATCAGCCGGCCCGTGGGTCTCGCATTCTTGGCTGCGTTTGTTGTTTTTGGTCTCACTCTGTTATTCGTAAAGCCACTGCCGGCCTTGACCTGCCGCACTGTCGAACCAAGGCAGGTGGATTGCCAGCTCACGCAGCATATCATTTGGGTGATACCCGTTCGAAAAATCCCGGTACCGGACCTGGAGGATGTCTACGTCGAGCACAAGACCGAGGTCAGGATAGATGAGGATGACAACGAGACCATTGTTCATTGGTACCGGGTGATGCTGGTCAGTGCCTCGGGAGAGACCGAGTTGCAGAGTGCGGAGGAAAACGGGTTATCTTCAGAACTGACCCGGGGGCGGATCAGGGCTTATCTCGATACGCCGGCGGACAAGCCGCTGACCGTGTGGGGGTACGGTTGCCAGCAAACGCCGTTGAGGATGCTCTGCATATCGCGGTTGCAACGGTTAACGGCATGGACTATTTGCTCACGTGGAATTTCAAGCACATTGCAAATGCAGCAATGCGGTACAGGATTGAGCGGGTTTGTCGCAGTGCTGGGTATGAACCACCCATCATCTGCACGCCGCAGGAACTGCTGGAGGAATAGATTATGTGGCAAGATCCAATTGTCAAAGAAGTGCGACAGGTGCGTGAGGCGCATGCGGAGCAATTCAACTTTGATCTGAATATGATTTACAAGGCACTAAAGGAACAAGAAATCCAAAGCCAGCGAAAAAAGGTTTCCTTTCCTCCAAAGCGCATTCCATCTGTGAATGATAAAGAACACGTGTTAGCCGCATAGAACACATCTGTTCTAGACCAGAGTTCAGTTTCGAAGAAAAAAGGGACGATTTTGTCCCTTTTTACTCAATTGGCCTTTTTGGCGATGTACAATACGGACAGATAAGGCCTGGTGACAACCCCATTATATTCGCGCTCGATCAAGTCCCCAATTCCCTCAAACAGCTTTTGTCGTCTGCTCTCGTCGAGGGCGAGGTGATCCGAGTACGTGTTCAAGAGCCGGAGATAGGATTCTGTGGAATAGGTTTCTGTCCAGGGGTAGCGTCTGACCAGAACCGGTTCAAACAAGCCGCTTTCGTTGATCGTCGTTTCTCTCGACCTGATCCGTTCTTCGGTAGAAGGACCATTGCGAGGATCGCCCCATTCCGGTACCACGCGTCGATACACCTGCTGCACCGCGGAAAAAAAGCCGGTGTAAGGTGGAGGGTGAAGGTTCCAAAACAGGGCCATTGTGCCGCGAAACTCGAGAATTTGTGCGATTTTGGGGTATCCGATTTGCGGCGGGATCCAATGGAATGCTGTGGCCGATATCACCAGGTCGAACGTCTGCCCCTCGGGATGCCAGTCTTCGAACGACGTCATCTGAAACTTGACTGGAGGGTATGGACGGCACTTTTGCGCTGCGATAGCAGCCAGATCCTTGCCAATGTCCAGGCAGAGCATCGTATAACCGTGCCTGGCAAAAGGGATCGTCGCCTGTCCCGTCCCGCAGCCGATCTCGAGGATGCTGCCTCCCTCGGGGATCGCCGAGAGCGAAATGATGTCGTCTACCAACTCGGCGGGGTATCCGGGGCGAACGGCATCGTAATCCAGCGGTGTTTGATTAAAAATTGCGCTGAGCCGGTTCGTCATATCACCACGTGCCCGCATAGCGCGTATTGTGCGGCGCCAGTTCAGCCGTGACAAATAGAAAATGCAGCTTGACGAGCTGGCGCATGTGCAGCAGGTCGTGGGCGATCCAGGAGGCCATCACGTCCCCGGCAGTGATGGACCCCCACGGCGCTTCATAGCTTGCTTGCCAATCTGGATCGGGCAGGGTGTGCAGCCAGGCGATCGATTTTTCGCGTTCGGACAGAAACTGGTCCAGGGAAGAATCCAACTCCCGTTCGTTGTAACGCCGCGCCGTGACCCAACCCTGCGGATCGATGCCCGGCCAGGTCTGGTCCGGACGGTGGAGCACGTGATCGAGCCGGGCGCGAAAGTCCTCCCGTTCTTCGTCATAAAGATGGTTAACGACTTCCAGGATCGACCAGGCCTCCGGGTCGGGTTTCCAGCGCGCTTGTGTATCCGAAACGCCCTCTACCAGGGCGCGAATCCGTTCGGCGTTTTGAGTCATTTGC
>JAFGJF010000454.1 GCA_016929205.1 Anaerolineae bacterium | reverse complement strand
TTTCAAAAAACGCATTTTTGACGCGCTTGCTGCCCCCTGCCTGTTCACCATTCCTTATCCCCGATTTGACAAATTTACAAGATGCTCCTTTCACCATCAGTGACCAGGCCCGCAGCGAGATCGCTGAGCAGCATCATCAACTTGCGATTGCTGCGATCTACCAACACGCCGACCAGGGGGCCCAGAACCACTTGAGGAACGACAAAGAAAAACGCTACCATCGCCAACGGCGTCGCTTTGCCCGTTGTTTCGTAGGTCCACAGCGTCAGCGCGAATTGGCTCATTGCAGTACCTAGCAGCGAGACAATCTGTCCGATCCAGATGATGACAAAGGCGGGCATTCCGGCAGGGCGCTTGTGATCAGTCCCCATAAGTGGTGTGACTCCAAAAGGTGGAAAAACACGCTATTGTGTGATACGCATATGGTATAGCCTATCATATTGTTGCACAGTTGTCTATACGATATTCCTCGTATTGGGAAATCAGACTTTAGTGTGAGCGAGATTCCAGTGAAATCCTGACAGTAGATGTCAGGTAGAATGTGGTAGGATAACAGAGCCTGGGAAGAAAATGAAAGGGGACGATGGAGTGATGGCGGCTATCAACCAGTATCAGGATATACAATCTGTGTTCACAGAGGCGCTGGACACATTTTTGTCGGTGGTTGAGTAGGATAGGAGCATCTTGGCGTCGATGCTCTTTCACGGGCAAGCCAACAAGGCTGCCCTCATTTCGTTGACACTCTGATAGCGATCCTCTGGATGTTGTTCGACTGCTTTCAGGATCACGTTTCCCAGTGTGACCGAAATCGCCGGGTTGAGGGATCGCGGCGGCGCGTCGTGGAAAGAAAAAGGCCTCTCTTGGCGCGGGTCGCGGCGCGTGAGCAGGTAGTGCAGCGTCGCTCCGAGAGCAAAGACGTCGCTGCGAGCGTCGGCGTATCCCAGGTATTGTTCCGGCGGCGTATAGCCCACTGTGCCAAAGCATGCTTGCTCCCGACCAGCCTGGCAGGGTTCCATGAGGTTAAAGTCGGTCAGATGTACTTTCCCATGACGATCGACCATCACGCTCGATGGTTTCATATCGCGAAAGATGAGCGGGTGGGGTTCCTGGCGGTGTAGATAGGCCAGGGCACCGCATATCTGAACGGCCCATTCGATCACGTCCTGTTCGGCCAAGAATCCCTTGTGTTGCCAGAGCATGGTTTCCAGATCCTGGCCGTCAATGAACTCGACCACGGTATAGGTGTACCTTGGCGTTTCATAGTAACCATAACATTCGGGGATGGCCGGATGCGCCAGTTTGACGCTCAACTCGGCTGATCGTGTTTCGGCTTCGAGATCGATATAAGCTGGATTCACCAATCTCAGGGCTACGTCACGCCCGCTATCCGGGTCGTAGGCCAGGTAGACGGTGACCAGATCGCCGGCACCGAGCTGCCATTTTATCCGGAACCTGTCGATTCTTGTCGGGATATTGGTTTTGGCTACGCAATCTGCTTTTTCTCCACAACGGTGTGTGTTCTCATCAAGGCTTTTGTTTGTCGTGTGCTCACACAGTTTGTTGAGGACTATCTGGATGTTGCATCTAAAGGGCCAGGATTGGCGCATCTGTCCGTCGCCCGTCTCTGTGACAATGGCCAAGGCTTGTGCAAGGAGCGTTCTTGCTGTGGCAAACTCGCCTCGAAGAAAGGTTAACGCAGACAGGATGGCGCTACTTTGGGCGATTCCCGTCTGGCAGTTCAGCTTGGCGTAGATAGTGTTTGCCTCTCGGCTGCAACGTTCAGCGTCGGTATAATGACCGGTAAAGAATGCGGTGATGCTCGCACCGTTCAGGGCATGCGCCGCCTTGATCCGGTCTGACGCCGGCAGATGACTGAGACAATTGACATCTGTTTCGTGTAGCCAATAATCGAAGCAGCCAGCAGGCGTTGGCCCACCCGGGGTATCAAGTTGATCTGGAGAATTTTGACGTGACATCTAGCTCTTGTTTTGCCACCCTTTCAACTCGGCCAGCAGTTCCTTCACTGTCGTATCCAGGTGTCGCGTCCGGCCTCGTTCCTGTGCTGCGGTGACGATGTCCAGTGGTAGGGTAGCGGCGATTGCAGTGATGTGCTTTCCAGCAACATCGTCAAACCAGAGCGAGTTGGCGACGCACGGATAGCACGATGCGAGGGCATAGAGTTCTATCGCTCGCTCCGTTTCACCTTGCTCGGCCAGCAATAGGGCTGCTGCGGGCAGTGCAGCCATCGTCGGTTCAAAAGCGCCAATTTCATTTGCTGTTCGCAGTGATTGATAGAGGTGCTGCCTTGCCTCGGTGAACCGGCCCAGTGCCCGTTCTATATATCCTGCGGCAGCCAATGCCAGTGCCAGTTGGTAGGGTTGGCCGGTCTTTTGGTCTGCAGCAATGCTTTCGCACAATAGGTTTTTTGCCGTCTCGCCTGCGTTTTCTGCCAGCGCCGCCTGAGCTTGTACCGAGAGCGCGCGCCCAACAAATCGCCGCATACCGATCTTTTTCTTGTATGTAAGTGCTTGTCGGCATTGATCGCGCGCTTGTTCGTAGCGGCCTTGATGCAAATAGACCGTCCCCAGACGGATTTGTGAAATGACCATACAGACGAGCATTCCCTGTGTGTGGCAAGCCGATATGCTCTCCTCGAGCAATGATTCGGCCTCGGCATACCTGCCGGCAAAACGAAGCGGTTCACTCAATATATTTAGGCCGACGGCGATCTCGGCGCGATCTCCCATTTCCCGGCGAATGGCCAGATCTTCTCGCGCCAGGCGTTCGGCCTCCTCAATCTGCCCCTGGAGCCCGGCGACGATGCCCAGCAAAAAAAGTGAATCCGAGACGCCTCTTTTGTCTCCCTGCGCGCGTCGAAGTGTCAGGCTTTCCTCTGCCACTTGTTTGGCCTTGGCATAGTCGCCCAGGAACCAGGCTACTCTGCCCAAACCATATAATGCCCGAGTGATGCCCCATCGATCATCGAGTTCCCGATACAATGCCAGGCTTTGTGTAAACAGTTGCTTGGCCTGCTCGTAATCGGATTCAAAGGCAACAAATCCCAGTTCAGTGAGGAGGAGTGCTTTGTCTGCGCGAGCATCCTGTGACAGGTTCGTGTCGTGTTTCTGGCCGGCTGGCGGCAGTGTATCTAACAAAGCCAGGCCTTGACGAAACAGTTGCCCTGCAGTTTCGGTATACTCGATCAGCGGGCTAATGGCCCCCTGCCAGGCCCGGATCTTGGCCAGCACGCGTAACTCGTTGCTAGACACGGCTAATGGTATTTGCTCTACCGCTGGCGCCAGTTTGGCGGCCGCGGCCCGGCACACTTCTCCTCCTTCTTGATAGCGTCCCAGCCGTTCGTAGAGACGGCACATGCCGCTGATGGCCTGGTCCAGGCGTTCGAATTGCTTTTGGTTCACTGCCCAATCCCAGGCCGCACGCGTGTTCTCGATCTCTTTTCCCATTTCGTCCAAGATTGCATCTTGGTGGCTGCTTTTTGTGCTCGCCAGGTACTGCTGTAAGGCGGCGACATAGTATGCGCAGTGTCGATCATGTATCGCTTGGTCTGCATCGGGGTCAAGTGCCAGTCTTTCGGCTGCATATTGTCGTAGCAGTTCGTGCACCACGTCATATCGCCCATCGGCGGTACGGTGCAGCAGTGACTTGTGGATCAAGCTCATCAGATCGTGCAGCGTTGCGCCAACAACGCGTTGCGCTGCTGGGCGAGTAAAGCCACCACGAAAGACCGATAGGGCTTGCATTATACCTACTTCTCGTTCCGTTAGCAGTTTCCAAGAGTGATCGACGGCGGCACGTATGCTGTGCTGTCGGGGGGGCAGGTCGCATAGATCGGACTCGAAAGAGTCGAGGCTCTGCCTGAGTTCACTGGCCATTTCTTTGGGTGTCAGTATGTCTATCCAGGATGCAGCCAGCAGAATGCCCAATGGCATTCCCTCCATCAGTCGACAGATCTGGACGATATCTGCCCAATTATCGTCCGTCAGGTTGAAACCTGGCTGCACCCGGCGTGCGCAGTGCAGAAAGAGCTTGAGGGCAGAGGGTATCCCCGGTTTTTCTCCGGATGCCGGGGAGACCTCTTGGCTATAGTTCATTCCTGTGATGGGAAGGAGGTGTTCACCTTGGATGTTTAGTCTCTGTTGCGAAGTCACCAGGATTTTGATGCCCTGTGCTGTCCCGAGAATACTGGCGACCAGGTTTATTCCTTCTATCCGTTCCACTGCGCGGTTTTCTGGCGGAGAAAGCAGATGCTCAAAGTTGTCCAGCAAGAGGAGCATATTCCTCTGGCGCAGATAATCGAGCAATTGCTGTTGTGGATCGCTTGCTTTATGCAAGGAAAGCCCGAGCGATTGAGCCATCGTCGGTATGATGGCATCCACGGATTGCAGCGGCGCCAATGAGGTTAACAAGACGCCGTGCTCAAAGGCATTCTCTTGCACTTTGCTCGCTTCCATTGCCAAGCGCGTCTTGCCGATGCCGCCGGGGCCGACCAGGGTCACCAGGCGGCAGTCTGGATCGTGCAGGTATGCAGCGATTGTTGTCATCTCTGGTTCTCGCCCCACAAAAGGTGTCAGCGAGACGGGCAAGGGGCTTCGTTCAGGGCCAGCTTGGATGCCATCTAGCACCTCAATCGTCGATCTGGCGGAAGGGATTCCCTTTGATCGTGAATCAGTTGCTGTCCTTGCAGAGCCGTTTACGATAGCCTGGTAGAGCCGGGTCGTCTTTTTTTCTGGCGGCACCCCAAGTTCCGTTTTTAGCACGCGTTTGCATTCCTCGTATTGGTGCAGGGCGGCTGCCCTTTGTCCACAAGCGGACAAAACAATCATCAACTGCCGGTGGGCATTCTCACGCCAGGGCTCCAGTTCCAGCTGTCTTCGTGCATAGCGCTCTGCCTGTTCAATCGCCCCGTTTTTCAGGTGGTGTGCTGTCAAACGGTACAGCACATCCAGAAACTGGCGGTGACGTCGCTCTCGCTCCACCACCAACCACTCCTCAAAAAGCGCGCTGGGCAGAAAAAAGCCGCTCAGCAGGTCGCCCTGGTACATCTCGACAGCTTTTCGCAGGCACTCGATGCAAGATGGGCAGGTTCCCAAATTATGATGCTCGTGCGTCTCACTCGCGGCGAGCAGATCGTCAAACGCGGCGACATCGAGCCAATAGTCGCTATCCGGATTGAGCTGGATCGTCTGACGGGTGGTGAGCAGGAAGGGTGGGTCGGCGTTCCCATCTTTAGTGCGATCTCTGATCGCGTAGCGCAGCCGGTTGAGGGCCTGGCGCAGATTGTGGCGGGCTTTTGCTTCTGGCTGGTCGGGCCACAGCAGGCCGGCCAGCGTCTCCCTGCGGCAGGCGATGCGGGCGTGGATAGCCAGGTAAGCCAGCAGGGCACGCGCGCTGTCGGCTCCAAACTGAGTGACCGGCTCGTTATTCAAGGTGACCCGAAATGGGCCGAGCAGTGAAATTTTTAGATGATTCATAGGCTATTCAAAGGTCCAAACCGTGACGCTGCGGTGACGATGCCGTGACGCTCGTGTGCTACAATGAGTACCATAGATGCAAAAATTAATGTGACCAGGGCGGTGTGCGTGAGCCCCGGAGGGAATGCGTCTTTATTATACATCAAAACAAGGAACATTTCCATGTAAAGTACTATCGATCCTGGTCAAGTGGCCAAGTTTTGATCGGCCACTCTACTATTCTAATCGGTCTGATATTGTGCTATAATGAGAGCATGGGGAGAGCATGGTCATAATGATGACGACTGCGCCGAGTGGTATTTGGAAAAACGCCAAGCGACCGGCCCGGTGCCTGAGCAGGGTTGCCAAGCCAAGCGAGCGGCCATTCGTGCGCGCTGGATGGGCAGAACAACGAATTGCAGCGAGATCTCAGCTGCCTGAGCGAGGTCTGGCCCTGCCTGGTCAGATGCCGGTGGCTGGTCCTGTCGCCCATTTGGAGCAAGTGCTGGTCACTGTCCTGGACAAGGTCCGCGCCCTGTTGCCCAGGGTCACCTGTGCCATCTGGCTTGCTGACATGGAAAGCGGTGAGCTGGTCTGCCAACAGGCGACCGGTTCTCAAAGCAAGGGCATGCGCGGCCGGCGCCTGGCACGAGAAGAAGGGGTTGTTGGCTGGGTGGTGCATACCGGGGAGAGTGCGATCGTGTCGGATACACAGGCGAAGGAGTGTAGCCGCGAGGATGTTGGAAGTGGGTACCTGGCATCCAGTTCGATGTTACGTTCGATCCTTTGCATCCCGTTGCGGGCCAATGGACATACAATCGGCGCACTAGAGGTCAGACACGGGCAGACCAATCGTTTTGATCTGGCCGACCTGGCATTACTCAAGTCGCTGGCTGCTTTGGCGGCGATGGCGATTGCGAGTGCCTGGCAAGTGGAGACATCGGATCGGCGCGTCTGCGAACTGGAGGCGTGTAACGAAGAACTGGCTCTTTTTGACTGCAACGTAGCCCACGATCTCAAGAGTCCACTGTGCCGGATGGTCGGCCTGGCAGAGATTTTGGAATCGGATAGTGGCACGATGTCGGCTGAAGAGATTCAGCACTATTTGAGTGTGATCGCCCAGAATGGACGCACGTTGAGCGGCATGGTTGATGCGTTTTTGCTGCTGGCGGGCGCGTGTCATAGAGAGGTCGAGATCATGCCGCTGGATATGGAGAGCATCGTGAGCGAGGTCCTGGAGCGTTTGACGCGCACGATCGAACAGTATCAGGCCAAGATCGTGCTTCCCGATAGTTGGCCGGCGGCGATCGGCTATAGGCCCTGGGTCGAAGAGGTATGGGCCAACACGATCAGCAATGCGTGCAAGTATGGGGGACGATCACCGCGTATCGAGTTGGGTGCGAGTCCCCCCTTTGATTCTCCTCCTCAGGGGGGGAGTGAGGAGGGGATGATCCGCTTTTGGGTGCGCGACAACGGGCCTGGTTTGTCGCTTGAGCAGCAAGCTCAGTTGTTTACGCCGTTGACAAGACTGCACAAGGAGCGCGCTCCGGGGAATGGGCTGGGGTTGTCGGTCGTGCGACGTATCGTGGAAAAGCTGGGCGGGCAGGTAAGCGTGCAAAGCGACGGCGTGCCGGGACGGGGCAGCGTCTTTAGTTTCACTCTGCCGGGGGCAGCTAGATGAACGGGAATGGCCGATCAGGAGAACCGCCCTATCGCTGCCAGGCAGCGGTTGTCTGCGGGCGTGAGATCATGCTGATCGAGCACCGCATCTGATATGGAGGTTCCGGTGACAAACTATGCCTGATTATCGAGAGATCTATACTGAGCATGCTGATCAGTATGATCAACTGGTCTCACGAGAGGACTATCAGCACAACATCCTGCCAGCGTTACAGGTGATCGGCTCGCTCGAAGGGTTGGACATCATCGAGCTTGGGGCCGGCACGGGACGACTGTCGTGCTTGTTGGCTCCGTTGGCCGGGCATTTGCATATCCTGGATGCCTCGCAGCACATGCTCGACGTGGCTGTTGCCAAGCTGGCGCGCAGCGGCCGGCGCAACTGGCAGGCCCAGGTCGCCGATCACCGTCGTCTGCCGGTTGAGGATCGGTCGGCAGACATGGTGCTCTCGGGGTGGAGCGTCGGTTACCTGGCCGTCGAGAACCAGGATTGCTGGCAGGAGGTGCTGAGGGCGGCCTTGGGTGAGATGAAACGCGTGCTGCGTCCCGGGGGGACGATCATTCTCCTGGAGACGTTGGGGACGGGGCATGAGAGGCCAAATCCGCCCGATGAGATTCTGTCGCAGTATTATGCGTTTCTGGAAGAGCAGGGCTTTGGCTCGACATGGATCCGCACGACTATCGGTTTGTGTCCCTGGCTGAAGCGGAGACGCTGACGCGCTTTTTCTTTGGGGACGAACTGGCTCACAAGGTGGTCGAGAACGAGTGGGTGATCCTGCCCGAGTGCACAGGCCTCTGGTGGTTGAACATCTGACTGAGGCGCGGGCGAAAGGTGTAGTTGAGATGGCGTTGGATGTGGGGACCGGCGCGGGACGGCCAGCACGCAAGATAGCGCGGCGGCGGATCGCCGTCACGGCGACCGACCAATCTGCCGAGGCATTGATGGTGCCGGCGCGGGAGCCGACGGATGCAGAGATTTACAGGCATTTTGCGCGATAGGGCAACCAACTGCCGCCG
>JAFGJF010000453.1 GCA_016929205.1 Anaerolineae bacterium | reverse complement strand
TCTTTTACTTCTCTACGCTAAACTTCGTTTTCTACCCCTCACTGACCGGCTATCCGAGAGATCTCCCCCGCACAGTGTGTCTCATCAGGGATCTGCCAATGCCGGTTGGCGTACCAGCCCGTTCCACTCTCACATGCTACAACACTGTGTCGACGGAAAGGATCCGTTCTAGTTGGTTGATGATGCTAAAATTTTGTGGCGCGCGATTCCTTCCTTCGACTGGTTCACCCGGCCTGAGCCGGTTCCCAAAGCTGATTGTAAGCCCAAGCGCGCAAATTGTCAATTTGCGTTTGACAGCCTCGGGCGTTGTGCTATACTGGGGATGGGTCCGATCATCACAGATGCCATTCCCCGCGGCCACAAGGAGACACTCATGATGCTAAACATCTATTCGATGACCTGCGTTGCACCGACAGTCAGCACGCTGTTGGATCTGCCCGTGCCCGCGCAGGCAACTGGCACGGCGATCGCCGAGATGGTCGCCGGTGTGCGGGATGTGGACCGGGTTGCCATCCTGGCTACCGATGCGTTTGGCGAGTATGCCTGGGGCTTGTGGCAGGGCGAGATGCCCTATCTCAGGTCGCTGCACGCCCAACATAGTCTCATTTTGCGCTCGGTGCTGCCTTCGATCACGCCGGTCAATTTTGCGACGATGGTTGCTGGGAACGATTTGACCGGCCATGGTGTGCGCACCTACGACGATGATTTCACCTGCCAGACGCTGTTCGACGTGGTGCGCGCGGCGGGCGGACAAAGCGCCGGGATCGGCATCGCCGGCTATACCGGCGAAAGACTGCTGGCCCGGTTCGCCGACCTTGCCGGCGTGGCGCAGGTGCGGTCGGATGACGCCGTGGCCGATACGGTGATCGAGATCGTTGAGGGGCACCGGCCTGTCTTCCTGATCGCCCAGCTCGGTGTGGTCGACGACGTTTTCCATCGCTACGGTCCGTCGTCGCCCGAGGTCGTGCCCATGCTGCGCGATACCGACGCCCGTTTGAAACTTGAGGTGATTGTACCGCTTATCACGAACTTTACAGTGCCCATGCTGCGCGATACCGACGCCCGTTTGAAACGGCTGGTCGAAACACTCAAGCCGGCAGGATACATGGTGATTATCCTCTCCGACCACGGACAGCACGATATCCCCGACCCGCAGCCCGGCGGGCTCCGAGGCGGGCACGGTTCCGACAGCGATCAGGACTGCCTGGTGCCGTGCACGTGGATTTGAAGAAAAGAAATACAGGATTGGCGGATGGACAGGATGAACATGATAAACGACCGTGGCGCAATACGCAGTACGAAATCGCGTGAATCCTGTCATCTTTTTTTGAAAGGAAAAAGCCATGGATCGCGTATTGCAGTATATTGACGAGCACGCCGGCGAGTTTATCGCCCGCGTGCAGACATTGTGCCGGCAGCCGAGCATTGCCGCGCAAAACGTAGGGATGGCCGAAACGGCGGGAATGGTCGTCGACCTGCTGCGCCAGATCGGCGCTGACGCCCGCCAGGTGGCGACCTCGGGCTATCCGGTCGTCTTTGGCCGGATCGACGCGCCGGGTGCGGTCAGGACGCTGGGCTTTTACAACCACTATGACGTGCAGCCGCCCGAGCCCTTGGATCTGTGGGAGAGCGAACCCTTTGCCGCCGAGATCCGCGATGGACACCTCTATGCCCGGGGTGTGGCCGACAACAAGGCCAATTTTGTGTCCAGGGTGTGCGCGATCGAGGCCTACCAAAAAATCAAGGGCGATCTGCCGCTCAACGTCAAGTTTATCGTCGAGGGAGAAGAAGAGATCGGCAGCGTCCACCTCAAGGAATTTGCCCACGCCCACCGCGATCTGATCGCCTGCGATGGGCTGATCTGGGAATCGGGCTACAAGAATCACAACGAGCAGCTATCGATTTCGCTGGGCCTCAAAGGGATCCTGTATATCGAACTGCACGCCCGGGGGGCCAATACCGACGTCCACTCGGCCAACGCGGCGGTGATTCCCAGCCCGGTGTGGCGGCTGGTCTGGGCGCTGAACAGCCTCAAGGGTAAGAACGAGCGGGTGCTGATCCCCGGCTTTTACGACGACGTGCGCTCGTCGACGCCGCTCGAGATCGAGCTGCTGGAAAAACTCGATCTGGGCGAAGAAAACTGGAAGGCCAGCGTCGGCATCGATTCCTTTTTACTCGGCCTGACTGGTATGGGGCTCAAGAAAAAGTATTTGCTCGAGCCGACGTGCAACATCTGCGGCCTCTATGCCGGCTATATTGGCGAGGGACTCAAGACCGTGATGCCCAACGCGGCCATGTGCAAGATCGACTTTCGCCTCGTGCCCGACCAGGATCCGCACAAAATCCTGGCCGCGCTGCGCGCCCATCTCGACGCCCAGGGGCTGAGCGACATCGAGATCGTCACCCTCGACGCCGACTGGGCCAATCGCACCGATCCACGCAACCCGATCGTGCGGGCCACCGTTGCCGCCGCGGAAAAGGTCTATGCCAAACCACCGGCGGTGGTGCCGACCATGGCCGGCAGCGGTCCGGGCCACACCCTGTGCGGCGAGCTGGGCATCCCCTCTGCCGGGGCGGGCACCGGGTACTATGACAGCAAGTCGCACGCCCCCAACGAAAACATTCGCATCGCCGACTTTATCGAGGGGGTCAAGCACATCGCCGTGCTGCTGGAAGAGTTTGCCAGGGCGTGACGGTATCAGCTTATCGCCAAGGCGCCGAGGACGTCAAGACCAGGCAAAGATTCTAGGTTTGAAAGTGATTTGCAGTGCTTGGGTTTTTCTTTGCGTTGCAGTGAACTGCACTACTTGCGACCTTGGCGGTGGAATTGTTTTCGGTAGAGACAAATATGTAGACGGAATGACCTGGATCCAAGATCTAGTTGCCAAGATCGTTTTTCATGCCCGCCTGCGCCGTGCCAGCCGGATCGGAAAGCGCTTCTACGCCCGGTACGAGCACCTGGTCAAGGACGTCCCCTTTCACCCAGATCTCAGGCCGAGGCTGGACGTCTATTCACCACCCACGGGTAGCGACCACCCCGTCCTGCTCTTTGTCCACGGCGGCTCGTGGCAGCATTTCGACAAGGCGCGCTTTGCCCCGGTCGCCAAACGGCTGCTGACCGAAAGCATGGTCGTGGTGATGCCCGACCACACCCCTTACCCGGCCGCCGATGGTGAACAGATGGCCGGCGAGGTGGCGGCGGCGGTCAGTTGGACGCTGGAGAACGTCGCCGGATACGGCGGCGATCCGGGGCGGGTTTTTGTCGGCGGGCAGTCGTCCGGCGCGCATTTGGCGGCGTTGGCCGTGCTCGCCCCGCGCTTTTTGGCGGCCTACGGCTGTG
>JAFGJF010000452.1 GCA_016929205.1 Anaerolineae bacterium | reverse complement strand
CGTCGGCACGGGCGACGGACGCCCCCAGTTCCCCGGCGGTCCGCCCATCGCCAACCCGTGCAACCCCTCCACATGGCCCGTGCCCCAGACACCCAGGCGCGGCACGTTCGGCTCGGTGCCCAAGCAGGCGATCTTTTCGTCCAGGGTCATCAATGATAAAAGATTATCCACCCGCGCCTCCATTGGTAGATCGGGATTGGCGAAAGGATGTTCGGTGGATAGTTTGTGAACGATAGAAAGCGTATCACCTTCGTCTTCCAGTTCAAAGAGCAGCGCGCGCTCGTTGGGACTGCGGTTAGGCTGGTGCAGTACGACCATCGGCGTGCCGTCGAAGCGATGAAAGATCATCCCATGGCCGCCGTCTTGCATAAACAACGGGCGGGGTTGCTGCACCCACGGACCATGAATACTGCCAGACTCGGAAGCCGCGACGAGGGTCATATAACCGAACCAGCCGAACGTGGACCACAGCATCAGCAGCTTGCCGGTTTTGGTCCTGTACAGGAACGGCCCGTCGGTGACGTAACGATCCCCTCCTGGGCGCACCCAGGGTGCATCGCTGCCCTTGAACAACGTGACCGGTTCGCCCTCCACGTCGGAGAGATCGCCCTTTAGGCACACCAGGTCGATCGTGCCATCTTGAGTCTGAACCCATTCGTGGCAGTAGACCATGTACGGCACGCCATCTTCAACCCACAGCGTGCCGTCGAGCGTCATCAGATCGGCAGGAAGGTGGGCGCGATCGCGAAAGGGACGGAACGGTCCCAGCGGCGATTCGGCCACCAGCACTTGCACACTGCGCTGTACCAGCGGGGCCCAGTCGGGCGGCAAGTCACCCTCGGATGTCGTATATCCGCCGGATGTCGTGTATCCGCCCGGTCGTGCTGCCGACTCGGGCAGAGGCTTGTCGGTATTGAAGGTCAGGAACAGGTAGTACTTTTCTTGATAGAGGTGCAGCTCGGGGGCCCAGATGGGACCCTGAGCCCAGAAATCACCGGGCGTTTCAAAAACCGTGATCGGCCCTTCCCATCGCTCCAGGTCATGGCTGGTGTAAACACCTACACCGGAGCGCTGGCGTTTGTCGTCAGGATAGAGCGACATGCACAGATAATAGGTCTGTGTGTCCGGATCGGCCAGAATAAACGGGTCGCGAACGCGAAGCGCCGACAGCTTGAGCGTCTCTTGATGGCTCTCTACCATAGTTGGCCTCCTCTTAAAATCTAGATGCCCCGCAAGCGGCATGGCCATTACGGGGGACACACGATTCACTCGAAACGAAACACACGGAACGAATGAGGGTTGATCGTGGTTGCGAAACGGCTCTTGCCCGTGCTCTGCCCACGCCAGTCCAGGATAGGCTCTCCAGAGAGTGTTTCGCCAGAAAGCGCGTCGCAAAGCGCGCTGATCCGGCCGTCGGTGACAATGTGTATCTCGGCCATTTCTGGCAAAAAAGATTCAACGAGCATGGCGTTGTTCGGATGGCGTTCATCCGCATCATAAACAAACAGCGTGACATGCGGCGGGCCGTCGACCCGCACTTTAAAATCGCCCATCACAACGTCTCTGATCCGCGCCAGCACCTCGGATGGCAGTTTATAGAGATCGTCGAAATTGTCGGGGATGGTCAGGATATAGAGCATGCCATTGGCATAGGACGCCGAATGCAACAGCGGATGCCCAGTGGTGCGCGTCAGGCCAGAGATCTCTTCCCAGGAATCATTGGTCAAATAGTCAATGTGCGGAACAAGCAAAGGGGATTCCGAGTGATAAACCTGGAACCAGCCGATCAGGAAATCCTGCACGCTGGCCTTACGGTCCGTCACCGAGAGTTCGACGATCTCTCGCATGCCCTTGTCTTGAAGCGCCTTGAACAAACCAGAGGTGACGACCACGATCTTGCCGTCCATCAACTGCTTTTTGATTTTGCCGACAATACAGGGATCTGATTTGGCCGATTCGGTCAGCAAGATCGTCCTCGCCTCCGCCGGAAATTCGGGCACGAGGTCGATGGGGATACCAAGCATACCCAGGTAACTAGGAAGAAAATCTTCGCCGGTGGCATGATAGGGTCTGTAGCTCTTGACGCCGACCGGTTTGCCCAACATGCCCAGAACGGAGTCGACCTGCTCGAATGCATATCCGGCGGCGAGGGCGATCGTCGCCTCCGCCGGCCATGTGCCGTCATCCTGGCGGACCGGCGCAATCAGTGCATCAAAATCGACACCGATCCCGCCGTCTTCAGCGGCGCTGTCCTTAGCGGCGCTGTCCTTAGCGCCTTTGCCTTGCCACTCGGCACGATGTGATGCTTCGATAGGCCGCTGCAACTGGCGGAAATCAAAAAGCGTGATCTCGGGTGCTTTGGCAAACAGCGTCAGCCACAACTGCTCCGCGTAACGGTCCAGGGTGCGCATCCCGCCCGTGTCCACCCAGCCGCCGCCGTTGCCGCCCGGCTTGATGTTCTCGAAATAGCGGAAAATAGAGTACCCGTGATACGGCTGCAAGTGTTGGTTGCTGTAAACCGGATCGCGGGTTTCGGTACCGGTATAGAGGCCATCAAAGATGGGTGGTTCAGCCTCCAGGTTAAACCCAAGTCCCTGAAAATGTTCGTACCAGTTGGGATACTTGATCACGACCTTGACTTGCGGGTTCGCTGCTTTGGCAGGCCCCAAAACCAGGTTTTGCGCCGCTTCAGCCATCAACGCCAGCCGGAAATCGGTCCAGCTCTGATCGCCTTTGGTTTCAATGCAAGATGTACACTTGCAGTTGGTAAAGAAAAAGTCGTCCAAAATAACTTCGTCAAAGAGCCGGGCCGTGTAGGTGACAATCTCTTGCACCTTTCGCCGGTGTTCAGGTTTGGTGTAACAATACGTCTCGAAACGGTTTCGTTCGTTGACAGTGAGCGTGATCCCACCTGAGGTTTGGATGCCCCGGTCAGCAAAGAACTGCCGTGCCCGGACAAGCGTTTCCTCATCTGCGACGATTGTATCCCGGTGCGTTTCGAGGTAAACCTTGTCCACCTTGATGTATCGGCTCATCACCTCAAAGCGCGTCCTGAGCCAGTCCAGGTCAGCCATTTGCTGTACCTCATACATACGAGCATAGATGGCGACGTTGAAATGCTGATAGCTATCCGCTGTATTTTGAGAAAGGATCATATCTTGCGCTCCTATGATAGATAACGATTACGGCTCAATTGGATAATCGGCAAGGATGCTGCGCGCCCGATCGAGATCGCCGGCCAAGACGGCATCGAGAACCTGGTCCAAGTGCGTATTGACCTCGGCGTCCCTGGCATATTGGTTCCGCAGCGTGAACAACTGGAACGGCAGCCGCAAATCATCTGCGGTAAAGACAAACCCGGCTTTATCGGTCGCCCGCCGTGCCTCTTGAACCATTTCCAGGTATTGGTAGCCAAACTCCTCGGTCGGTTCGATGCTGGTGCTCTCGCCATAATCGTTCCAGGTGATCAACTGGATCACGTCGGGGATCTGGTCGAGCGCCATTTGCAGGGTATAACGAAACGTTTCGCCGCCCCGTGGATCCAGGTACCGCGACTCGGTCGAGATACCTGTTTCTTGATAGATGTCCTGAAAACCGGGAAACGCGCCTGCCACCAGATAATCCCACCGCACAGCTCTCCTGTAGAACGTGACCAAGTAACTCTCCAATGCTTCCTGGCTCAACACGCCGTTTTTGCTGGCCCACATCGGCGGCCAGGGATAGCTCGACAGGCCGGCCGACTCGGTGTGGCCGTCCAGGGTGATAAAAGCAGGCCGAGTATCCAGAACGGAAAACAACGTGTCCCAATCTGTGGCACGCTTGAAATACTGTGGGCCAAACGTGAACAAGACCGGCTGATCGAGGACCTTTAGGTAGGCCTCGTCCTGAAACCAGGTGTCCTGCAAATAGCGCATCACGTCTTGAGCGTGAGTGTAGACGTCCTTGGCCGGCACATGCTTGTTGTCGACCATGTGCATCACAGACTGATCTTCGTAGCAGATGGCAAAGCGCAGGCCAGCCTCTTTTATCGCGGTGAACAGCTTGTTCGTGCTCTTGTTGAGCACGGCATAGTCCCAAAAAGGTTCCGCGCCATACCAATCCACGATCACACCGTCGATGCCACTCAACCGCATCAGCAAGACCTGGTATTCCAACAGCGCATCATCGCTCGAATCATACGGCCCGGTCAGCGGATAAGTGTATGAGGCGATTTTCCGCCGCCCATTTTCGTCTTGACGCGAAGGGCTAAAATGGTCCATCGTCCAGTGCCAACCCCAATAGCCGGTCACAGATGGGGTCTGGTACCAGGGCATATAATGAGCCATCAGCAGGGGGCGCTCGGGCTCCGGAATATCCGGCGTGGGTACGGTCGTCGGGGTGGACGTCAGCGTAGGCACTGAGGTAGGAACCGGGGTGCTGGTTGGTGGAAGAAACGTCGCTGTTGCTTCAGGGGCGGTCTGCGTCTTGCCACATCCTGCTGCCAACATCCCCACAAGCACGATCACGATGAGCGAATGATAAACTATACCCCTCATTTGCTCTTGTTCCACTCTATTTGCCTCCTGTGTCCCCCGATCTCCCTTGATGACTGTTCGCAAACGGTTTCAGTTCTCGGGTGCTGGCGCATAGAATTGATCCAGGAACTCGTAGCGGGTGCGATGCTGTTCCGGCTCCGCGCGCGACGCTACATCCAACCGCATAATCTGAACGCTGCCGCCCCGATTGGCTGCCAGCCATTCGGGCAGGTTCGAACCATTTGGATCGCCGGTTTTAATAAAATTGGCAAAATACGTCTGTACGATCTCGGACACCCTGTAATCGTCCGGCGTCCACGCATAAACCTTGTTGGTCGCCAGGTTGCCCATGACGTACTCGATCTCGGCCGAGTGCACCGCGCCACGGGCAGGCGGCAGGATAATGGCCTCCGAATCGGTTTGATCCACCACACCGCCGGCAAGTCCGGGAGCCACATCGCCCATTTCTGGATTCATCGGCGGTCGTGGGTGAGCATAAAGATAACGATACACCGGCTCGCCTCCGGTCTTGCCGTGCAGATCGCACCATTTCCACGTGCTGTAGGCAATGAATCCGTCGCTGGCCAGAGCCGTCGCAGAGTCAATAGTCTGCTCGATCGTGGAAGCCGGGTACAGCGAAAGGATCTGATCAGCAAGATCGCCATAACGCGTGCGCAGTACCTTGGCGAAATTCTCCGGCGTCGGCTCATCCGCGCCCATAACCATTCGGTAGTTCATCTCTTCCGAGTTCCAGCCAGCAAGTAAAGGAACGTGAGCCTGTTCACCGGCAGCCAGTATGTCCACGGCAAGTTTCGGGAGAAAATAACCATCAACCGTCGCCGTGGAAAATGGGAACCCGGGCTGCTCGGTGATTTTAAGAAGCTGCGGGGCAGACATAGCACGGAGTTCTGCCAGCGAGGTCGCCCCGGCACTGGTCGCGAACGCGACACCGGCCTGCTCCGCTTCGGCGAGCGGAACGGGAGGCAGCGCAGGATGGATCAGCGCACCACTCTCTCCGATCGCGCCGGCAAACAGCCCTTTTGCCAATGGCGAGACCATCTGGGCACAGACTGAGATCGAGCCAGCCGACTCGCCGGCGATGGTCACTCGCTCGGGATCGCCGCCAAAAGCAGCGATGTTTTGCTGCACCCAGCGCAACGCCGCGACCTGATCCAGATAGCCATAGTTGCCGGAGGCG
>JAFGJF010000451.1 GCA_016929205.1 Anaerolineae bacterium | reverse complement strand
CCATACAGAGGATGACGGGGATCGATTACTGTCACAGTCTCTTCAGAGAACACGGCTACATTAGGGGTAGTTTGTTGATTGGATGTCTCATCGGGATACTTGCTCAAGCCGAACCTGATTGATTCGGATCCAAATTGTCTCCAGTCAAAATTCTGTCAAAACAAAACCAGAAAATAGGAGTGAGTAAATATGGCTTTTAATGTCAAAAAGCGTGGCAAGTTGACCTACTATTACCATGGAGATCATCCAGTCTTATCTGCATTAGTGACTGAGGAACTGCCAGACGGCGATCTCAAGATCAGCTTTGCTGGACTGACGGGCGGATATTCAGCCAAAAGTGTGTTAGGTTTGGATGAACTCGTATTCATGGAGCCCAAAGAAGAGATTCCACTCGTCTTCAAATGCTGGGAGACGTGGTTGCAAGAAGCGGGGATCTGCGATTCTCTCAAGAATGTGGATTTTGTCGAAATCCATGCCTTTGGGTGCCAGCCTAAATCGCCGAACCCATTTGTGGATCCGATCGGCTATGCAGCGGAGCAAGAGCGGCTGCGCAAGGCTTATGCCGAGGCCTATCGAGATTTCTTCCGAGATTACCTTCCCGACAACGGTGTGCCGGCTCGATTTACCGTTCATCTGGTCGATGTGCCGGACAAAGCAGCTTCGTATGAATTCTATGGCACGGCGCTTTATCAAAAGGCGCTACAGGGAGAGTAGAATCAATGGTCGCATCTGCGGATTCAAAAAACAACTTTGACCTGCTGCTTAAAGGCGGGCATGTGATCGATCCTGCGAATGGCATCGACTCAAAAATGGATGTGGGAATATCAAAGAAGCATATTGCGCGTGTTGCTCAAGATATCCCATCAAACGCGGCGCCAAATACGGTGGACGTGTCGGGGTATTACGTTACCCCGGGAATATTGGACATTCACACACACGTCTACACGTTTCGGCCAACGCCTGCCAGCTATGTAGGTGGCCTGAATGCGGATGCCCATTTACTGTCATCGGGCGTAACCACGACCGTTGACGCTGGCACAGCCGGCTGGAAGGACTGGGCTGAATTCAAAGAGACGTGTATCGACACTTCCTTGACACGGATTCTCGCTTTTCTCAACATCGCCAGTGGTGGGATGATCGACAAAGCTTCCGAGCAACGTCTTGACGACTTGGATCCTGCCATCACGGCTGCCGTAGCGGAACGATATTCAGACATCATTGTTGGTATCAAGTCAGCGCACTATTGGACTCGAGAGCCTTGGGACAGCGAGCATCCGCCGTGGACGTCTGTAGAACGTGCCGTAGAGGCCGGCGAACTTTGTGGCAAACCGGTGATGGTCGATTTCTGGCCGCGTCCGCCAGAACGATCGTATACTGACTTGATTCTAGACAAGCTGCGCCCTGGAGATATGCATACGCATGTTTTCGCGCGGCAGTTTCCGATCATTAATGAAATCGGTCAGGTTTATGATCATCTCTTTCAAGCTCGAGACCGGGGTGTTATCTTTGATCTCGGGCATGGGGCGGCGAGCTTTTGGTTTCGTAATGCGTTTCCTGCCCTGCAATGCAGCTTCCCGCCCGACTCGATCAGTACTGATCTGCATATGGGGAATATCAACGGACCAGTGATCAGTATGGTCAGCACAATGTCCAAGTATTTGAGTATGGGGATGCCACTTGAGGAGGTGATTCTGCGTTCTACGGTGAATCCGGCAAGGGAAATAGGGCATCCTGAGTTGGGAACGCTTGGTATTGGTGCTGAGGCTGACATTGCTATATTTCAGCACTTGCGCGGGACTTTTGGGTTTGTTGACTGTGGCCACGCCAAGCTGGTTGGAAACGAAAAACTCGAGTGCGTGATGACAGTCCGGGCTGGCGAGATCGTGTACGATCCTTCTGGCCTAAGCATGCCTGCATGGAGCGAGGCTCCGGAATCTTATTGGGCAATTCCTGCACTTCAAAGTTAGGATGGAGAACGACGGTGGATGTCTATGACGAACTTGGTGTGAAAAAAGTGATCAATGGCTATGCCACGTTGACCTCACTAGGGGGGTCTCTTATGCCGCCCGAGGTGTTATCGGCAATGGCCGAAGCCGCTCAACATTTCGTTGACATTGATGAACTGCAAGAAAAGGTTGGTGCCCAGATCGCGGAATGGACAAAGAATGAGGCAGCATTTGTTTCTTGTGGTGCGGCAGCGGGGTTGGTTTTGAGTACGGCGGCATGTATCACTGGCATGGATCCTGAAAAGCGGGCTCGGCTTCCCAATACCGATGGCCTCAAGAATGAGATCATTGTCCATAGGCGCGGGCGTGTCAGTTATGATTTTGCCGTTCGGCAGGCAGGCGGCAAGCTCGTCGAGATTGGCACAGATGATGGGACTACAGCTCAAGATATGCAACGAGCGATCACCGACAAGACTGCAGCCATTCTCTATTTCTACAAGAACACCCTGATGGAGGGACAACTCCCGTTGGAACAAGGTATTGAAATTGCCAAACAGCATGACATACCCTTGCTCGTCGATGCCGCGGCCCAACTGCCACCAGTAGATAGCTTGTGGCGATTCACACATATGGGAGCTGATCTTGCTCTCTTTAGCGGCGGCAAGGGGTTATGCGGCCCTCAGAGCAGCGGGCTCATTCTGGGGCAGAAGGAACTCGTGCAGGCTTGTGCCTTTAACGCTTGTCCGCGGGCATTTATTGGCCGGCCAATGAAGGTGGGCAAGGAAGAAATGATCGGGCTGTGGGCTGCTGTTCGCTGGTATTTGAACCTCGATCACGACAGCATGATGACGACCTATGAATGCCAGGTTCAGTATGTCATAGATGCGTGTTCAGAGATGCCGTTTGTGTCTGCACAAAAAAGCTTTCCCAGCGAAGCTGGACAGCCTATGTCGCGAGCCGAGATTATCCTGAATGAGCCGCATCTGGGCGTAATGCGAGATGACGTGCTTGCTCAGTTGCGGGCTGGCGATCCGAGCATTGCATTGGCCCCGGCCGGCAGAAGCGGAATATTTGTCAACCCACAAACGTTAAAGCATGGGCAAGAGAAACTCATTGTTGATCGGATTAAGCAAATTATCTACAGAGGATAAAGGCTCGTATTGTGCGACGGATTTGCCGTGTCGCGTGGGGGCACGGTATATTTATGTGTAAAGACAGTTGAGACTGCTCGAGATTCTGGCTGTACAAAAGCGGAGGATACCAACTTGGTATCCTCCGAGTGTTCTGTTTGTGTGACAGATTGCAGAGGCGGATTAGGCCACTTCTAGTGTCAATTTTTCGGCAGATTCCTGGGCGGGTTGGATCATCTCGCCCAGAATGCGTTCCATCGCCATGGTATGACTGCACACATCGTGCGAGGCGAAAAATGTGCATGTACACGTCCACGCTCCATCCTGATATCGGACTTTGTGATCGTTGTTCTCACCGTGAATGATGACAGAAAGCTGAGTGAACGTAATTCGATCGCGTTCTTCTGCATATTGCTTGGCTTTGAGAATCTTGCCGATCATTCCCGAATCCATTACACATTCTCCTTAAAGGCGAGCCGGCTTCCCGGCGGCTGTTTCAAAACGGATACTACTCACTGGCGGCAAAAAAAAGACACCAGGACACAATTGTGTCTGGTGTCTACAAAACGATTGGGAGTTGAATCAAATCGCATGCCATTTTCTCTCCGGGAGAATTTACTTTTCTCTCTGTTTCTAGTATACTCTATATTAGGTGGGTTTGTCAACCCGCTTTTTCCTGTCGTTTTTCATACGCAAGTCGTATTTTGGGGTGTTTGACTGCACTTGCTCAAATTCTTGGCGGACAAAACACAGTCAAACGCGTTCAAGGGGGTAATAAAATGGTACGCTCTTTGCTGATCCGATTTCTTGTTGTCCAGCTTGTATTTCCTTTTTGGGCATTTAGCCTGGGGCAGATTTTACCTGCAGGCGCCAAAGAATCGCCTGCAGTCTCTCTTGCCACTAGTTTGCCCGCGTGGTTTTCCTCGAACCTTGAAGCGGACTATGTGATTGATCGCGGTTTGTCCGAGATGATATCGTCTCTTGATGTCAAGCCAGCCGCGCAAAGCTCAAAACAAACCGCGGACACTGAAACGCTCACCAGTGATGAAGGTCGTTATGTCTTTGCCGGACTGTCCCACGGCACTCATAAAATAACGTTGGATCCCACTACGCTTCCTTTGCATCTGCAGCCGGCAGATGGAGAGACTGTTCCCGTCCTATGGATCAATCCCGGACAGACATTGACTTCGGAGCCGCTTGTTTCGGGGGTTCGTTTGACGGCCAAGTACGATAGCGAAAGCGGCGACATCAGCGGCGTCGTCTTTGTGGATGTCGACGGGGATGGGCAGCAAAGCGAGGTCGAAGCTGGGCTTGCCGGCATTCGCGTCATAGACCCGACGTCGCACCAGTATTTTGTGCCGTTTAGCGATTTGGACTTGTGGACACTTTTTTTCGAGAAGGACCAATGCCATACCGGCAATCCGACTCCGGCACTGCCTCTGATTTCCTACGTTTTTTTGACGTCTGGATCGGACGGGACGGTCTATTATTATGACCATTGGGAAGATGGCTACGATGCCGATCCGCTCAACCCCGGCTCAACGACTGAATTGGGCATCGTGGACACCGGTGTGACCAAGATCTTTCAAAGCGATATTTTCACCAGCCAGGTGGGAAGTACGGTTACCCTCTATTATGATGGCCGGGATCGCATTACCCTCGTTGGAGAAAGTGCTGCTGTCGTCAGGTTGGCCTATCCGGCTACGCCTGGTGTGCGCCTGGCGGCAGCCTGGGAAGTACCCGAAGCAGCCGATTGGGGAACAGAGTACGTCGCAACAGTCGGCCAAGACCTTGACTTTAACGGCGCTGGGTGGGTGGACGATCACGATTATACCGGGCTTGAAGTGATGGCCTGGCAGCCCGGCACAGAGATCTATTACAACGGATCGTTGTTGCCGGGCACATTTGGACCGGGTGACGTTTATTTTATGGATGGAGGCGTGAACAGCGACGACGTGATCACGTCTACTGCGCCGATCCAGGTGCAGATGATGACCGGTGCTTGCGGTGGCGTTTTTTCGGCGCATGGTTACACGTTGCAGCCGGTCGATGTTTGGGATGATGCCTATTGGGCGCCGGTGCCTGGGTTTGAAGCGACTTGCGGTCAACCTAGGCATTCTCTCAATGCTGATACAGACATTTATGTGCATAATCATCACACCTATGCAATTAGCATCACCATCGTCAGCAACTCAAACATCGTGAGTATTACCGTTCAGCCGATGAGCACGGCGAGCGTGCTGGACTCGACGGGGTGGGCCGATCTTGGCGGCGGCAATTTTGGCACCAGCCTCTTTTCAGACGATGTCTTTTGGGGCGTCGTTGTCATAGATTCTTCTACGAATCAGTCGTCGTTTTCCGAGGATTTTGACTGGGGCTACTCTTTGATTCCGGAATCCAGATTGAGCTCGCAGGTTATCGTCGGGTATGCGCCGGGAAACGATGACGTTCCGGGGAATCCGGCTAATGGAAACATTGCTTTTGTGACGGCTGTCACCGATACCATCATCTATGTCGATCTGAACCAAGATGGCCTGCCCGATCCGTTTGATATGGATGGCGATGGCGATATCTTGACCGTTGATGTGTTTGCTGTGCCAGAGTGGGATGAACCGCTTTCGGCTTTGGGTGTGCCGCTTTTGGCCGGCCAGGTATTGCGCGTCGGCGACCCTGTCGATTCCGAATTGACGGGAGCGATCATCTATACGATCGACATGAGCGACAGGATCGTCGTCGCCTGGGGCCAGGATCCCTGCCGGGCAAATAATCTCTCACCGTTTCTCGACCTGGGGTACACAATTTTACCCAGCCCCATTCCCAGTCTTGCCAAGATAAGCGAGTTGGCCGTCGATGCGGATTTGACGGGGAATGTATCGCCAGGCGATACAATTACGTACACGCTCGTTCTTTATAACAATGGTCTTGGATCTTTGAACAATATGGTCCTGACGGACACGCTGCCGTATACCTATACCAGTTTTGTGGTTGGCAGTTTTCAGGTCACTACACCTCCTTCCCTGGTCGAGTACAATGACGGCAGCGGATGGAGCACCACAGCCACTTCCGACGCACACGCCTTTCGCATTGGTTGGGATACCATTGGGCCGCGGCAGACGGTAACGATGACTTTTCTTGTCAAGCTTGACGATGACATTCCCGTGACAGTTACGCAAGTGACGAACCAGGCCGTTGCGAGTTCGGATGAGACTCCGCCTCGCCAGTCCGAAGATCCAAACGATCCGTTTGACCCCGATACCGATACGGATATTGGGCATCCTTTGCTGACTATTGAAAAACGGGTTGTTCCAAGTACCATTCGCCCCGATGGTGTGGTGACCTATACGGTTGTTGTGAGCAATGTCGGGAGCGGCGTAGCGCTGGATGTCGTTCTTTCCGACGTCCTTCCTTCTGGTCTCGATTACGTTCCTGGCACACTGAATATGACCTGGCCTGTCGCTGTGGTCGAGGTGGTGTCGCGCGTCGTCACGCACACCTCCAACTTTCAGGGATATTATGCTGACGATTTCGATCTCGATGCAGTTCAATCTACAGGATACACCGGCACCGATGGCACTTTGGATTGGTCGACAGATTGGATCGAGATTCTGGACGATGGCAATTCTGGTACCGGTGCCGTTCAGGTGGAAACAGAACCGGCCAACACGATCAACCCGCCGGCCTATCTCTTGATACAGTATCCAGGGGGAGCAGGCGATGTAGGGCTGCAGCGTACGGTGGATCTCGGCCAGTTTATCAGTCCCACGCTGCGCTACTATATATCCGGTACGATCGACAGCGACACGACTGACTTTTACAGCGTGAGGGCACCGGGAGGCTTTGTATTCCGTGGAGAATACAATGGCCCGTACACATTGCGTGAGCACGATCTTGCTCTTGCCGCAGGCTATGTGGTAGCACCACTTGTCCTTACCGTAACTGGCGCTCTGGACACGGGTGAATCCTACCGATTGGATAACATGGCGATTTACGAGTCCAGTCCCGAACGCGTTGTGACCAAAACGCTTATTTGGGAATCGACCGTTCTGACCTACGTCACGTCTGTCGGCGGCGATCCTGTCTATGGCCCGGTTAACGGTTTGATGGTGATCACACAGGGATTGCGGATGCCGCCAGGATCGGTTCTCACAGTAACTTTTCAGGCGCGTGCCACTATTCCGCTAACCAATGGATTGATCCTGACCAATACGGCTTGCTTTTCTTCCACCAATGCCGATGCTGGGTGTAGCGAAGCACCTATCCAGATTTTGAGCAGCCACGTGCTAACGATAACCAAAACAGATATGCCCGATCCGGTGGTGCCCGGCAGCTTGCTGACCTATACACTGGCCTATGTTGCCGAAGGCGACGGGCCCGCTCCCAATGTGATCATCACTGACCTGGTGCAGGCCCAGGGAACCTTTTTTGCTGCGTATGGTGGTCTCAGGATCGATGCACCACCAGTGGGCGGCACAGGGATCGTGACCTGGCATTTGGGGACGTTGCTTGCTGCAGGCAGTGGAATAACGTATCAAACTGGCGTCGTGACCCTGGTAATACGGGTCGATCCGAGCTTGACAGTGGGGCCAATTTTGAATACAGCTTATATCAGCGATGACAGCGGGGTTTCGGATCAAGATGACGAACCTACTGACATTGATCCGCCGCAAGCGGACGTGCTCATTGCCAAGTCCGACTCGCCGGATCCAGCGATAGCGGGCGGAACGCTTTTTTATACCCTGGTTTACACAAATGCTGGACCTTCGGATGCGCAGGAGGTATACATTACCGACACACTGCCGCTGAGCGTGACCTATGGCGGTGTCGTGAGCCAGCCGCCGGGGTGGAGCAATCCCCCCGTCTATTATGCAGGCCCCCCGGCGACGCTAAGCTGGTACACACCCACGCTGGCGGCTGGCGCTTCGGGACGCTTCGTCTTTACCGTTACGGTCGGGATCGATGTCAGCGATGTAATTACAAACAGCGTTACCATAACCAGTACAACGCCAGATCCGGATCGGGACAACAACCGAGACGATGAGCCCACCGCGCCCCCGGTGCCCGGCATAACTGTCATCAAATCGGTGCGCCCAGCCAGGGCTGCTCATGGTCAAACGGTGACCTATACGTTGGTTGTCAGCAACAGTGGCGGTATCATGTTGAACGCTGTGGCATTGACCGATACACTGCCACCCGAGCTTTTGTACAACGATCACGCTGTTCCTGCAGAGCCGGATAGTATCATGGGGCAAACGCAAGTTTGGAACGACATTACGGGCGGCGCGGGGTTGGCCCCAAGGGCCAGTTTGACGATCACGTTTCGGGTGGTGGTCGATGTGGGAACAGGGATCACCGGTACGTATACCAACACGGTCATTGGCGCGGGTGAGTATCCTGGTGGTGTTGTCACCGATACGGATGATGCTGTCGTTGAGGTTGCTGTGCCCCGCGTGGACCTCATCAAGTCTCTGGCGACGTCTGTGTACGATCCGAATATCGGTCTTGTCACGTTTACGATTGTTGTGATCAATAACGGGCCAAGTGCGTTGGACGTGTTGCCGCTCTCAGATGACTATGATCAAAGCTACTTGAGCTTTATTAGTGCCGATCCAATGCCCAATGAGCCAGCAGATGATGGCCGGCTGGATTGGTATGACTTGACAGCCTCAGTTAACGGCTTTGATTCGAATCTGGCGCCGGGAGAACAATTTACGATTACGACGGTTTTTGCCGTTATACGCGACATCGACAGGACAACCAACGTTGCGGCTGTTAGCGATGTTATTGATGAGTACGGCAATCCTGCAAATGATGCGGAGGATAATGAAGTCATTGTCGATGCAAGAACGTCCGTCGAACTCGTTTACTTTGAAGCGACGCGATTGTTCGACGCCGTGTTATTGGAGTGGGCAACAGCCGCCGAAGTGGACAACTATGGCTTCTACCTGCTTCGAAGCACCGATCAAGTCCTGGCGCACGGGGTCACGATTGCCTTTATTCCTGCCGCCGGATACAAACGAGGTGGCGGTGCAACCTACCGGTTCAAAGATATGAGTGCACAATCTGGCGTTTGGTACACGTATTGGTTGGTAGATGTGAACACAAACGGCCAGCGGACGGTGCATGGTTCACTCTCGGTATCGCTGGCAGAGTTGCCTTATCGCATCTTTATGCCGATCATCTCGCGGTTGCGGTAAGAGCACTTTATGCCAAAAGATGGGTGGTACTTGCGTATGTCTGGGTTGGGCCGGTTCCTTTTACCAGGTCTGTTAAGCTGTTTGCTTTTTATCTCGTTTCATCCGATCGAGATTGACAGTGCCATAGTAGGCGAGACCACAGGTGCGTTCAGACTGGTCAGCAGTTCTGTGGAAAGCGTCGTGCTGGAATTTGTCGCGCCCGCTCACACACTGACCAACATAGTTGTTGGGGAACAGACTTTTACCCAGGTCAATATGCCTGGTCTGGCTCGGACCGGCGAGCCAGGAAAGCCCCAACTCTTGCAGACTGGTGCGTGGATCGGCTTGCCTGCAACGAGTATACCAAGCATACATGTTTTGGATATTGAACGCTCAACCGTGCATTTGGAACATCCTGTGTACCCTGCACCCGTGCCAATCCCGGTTGGCGGTGACCTGATCGATGTTGATCAAGTCACTGCACCTTCTGACGTGTTTGCATTTGATCGAGATGTCTATGCACTGGATGACTTTTATCCCCAAATGCCTGCGGCCATCAGCGCGGATGGCTGGCTAAGGGATCATCGGATTGGTCTGGTACAGTTTTGGCCTGTTCGGTATCATCCGGTTCGCGCCGAGTTGGATATCATTCAGCGTATTGTGATAGAGGTCAAGTTTCATTCCCAAGATCAAGTATTAATGGATGCGTCAGGCACGCCTTCGCTCTTTGACAATGTGCTACAATCGTCGTTATTGAACTATGAGACGGCTCGCCAGTGGAAAACCTCTTCTTTGATGCCTTTGTCCAATGAGGTGTGGAATGCTCCAGCTACACTGGCAAATAGTTACAAGGTTATGATAGAGGACGACGGCCTTTACGAGTTGACTTTTGCCGATCTACAGTCTGCCGGTTTGCCGGCACAATCACTTGATCCGCGCAAACTGCAGTTATTCTATCAGGGACAAGAAGTTGCTGTTCGTGTGACAGGCCAGGCAGATGGTGTTTTTGATCCCACCGACAAGCTATTTTTCTATGGGACAGCCTCACGCAGCCGGTATACGAAGCGCAATGTCTATTGGCTCCGTTACGGCGATGCGAAGGGGCTGCGGATGGGCACACGTGATGTGTCACCTGGCGTTCAGCCAGGCGGTCTCGCCTGGAGTACGGCGCGCTATGAGGAGAACCTTTTTTACGACTCGAATCGTTCTGCAGCAGATGGCGATCATTGGTATGCTGCCAAGTTGATGCCTGAAGAGTGTTATACGGCAGTGCTTGACTTGATGCCTTTGGCAACAAGCGTTTCTACGTCAACGTTGCGGGTTCTGTTGGTTGGAGACACCAGCGATCTCACCGTACAGCCTGATCATCACGTGCTCTTGAGCGTGAATGGACATCCTGTGGGTGAATGGTTATGGGATGGCACAAAGGTGGTTACGGCGACGCTCCCGCTGAATCGCAGCGTTTTGCATGCCGGGACCAATACCGTGGATGTTTTTGTGCCAGGCGATACAGGTGCATTTGGTGAAGCAGCTTGGCTCGATGGTGTCGAGATCGATTATGCTTTTCAATCGGTAACCGATGGCGAGGCAACTTTTTCTGGGCAGAGTGGCGATCGACTTTACCAATTGAGTGGATTTGCCAATCATAGTGTTTGGTTATATGATGTAATAAACCCATTGCAGCCGGTGTTGCTTCAGGGGCATACAGCCAATGATGGTGGCGATGACGTGCTTTTGTTTAGTGACAATGCGCCGGAAGCACGGCGCTATTTTGCTCTAGGCAGTTCGCTTATTCGCCAGCCAATTGCAATTGAGGCTGATACGCCTTCCGATCTGCACAATGTTGACAATCGAGCAGACTATTTAGTGATCACCCATGCCGATTTTTCTGGCGCTGTACGGCCTTTGGTTGCTTATCGCCGGGCTCAAGGGCTTCGTGTTGTGACTGTGGACGTTCAGGACGTATATGACGAGTTCAATGGCGGCTTGTTCGATCCAAACGCAATTCGTGACTTTGTAAGGTATGTTTACGCACATTGGACGCCTCCAGCTCTGACTTTTGTGCTGCTTGTGGGCGATGGTCATTACGATTTTCTCAACCATTTTGGCTATGATTCAGCCAACTATATTCCGCCGTATCTTGGAATGGTCGATCCCAAGTGGGGCGAAACGGCAGCCGATAACCGGTATGCTGCCATCAGCGGAGCAGATCTGATCCCAGATGTATTGTTGGGACGATTGCCTGTGAACTCGGTTGCTGAGGCAAAAATCGTCGTGCAGAAAATCTTGGATTATGAACAATCGCCGTGGCTGGGGAATTGGAATGCTCGCCACGTTTTTGTCGCCGACAATACAGATACGGCGGGCAACTTTGGCACTGCTGCTGATGCTGTGTACAATCGTTTTGTAACCGATCCGTGGGCTGGAGACAAGGTTTACCTTGATGCGTTGAGCGTAGAAATTGCCCGGCAGAAAACCTTGTCGACCTGGAACCAGGGGGCTCTGCTGGTGAGCTTTGTGGGGCATAGCTCTTGGCATCAGTGGGCACACGAGAATTTGCTGGACATTCACGACATACCTGATCTTGAGAACGGATCGCGATTGCCTGTCTTGCTTTCGATGACCTGTTTTACCGGGTTTTTTCATCATCCGGAATACGGCACGCTGGATGAATTATTGTTGCGTTCTGATAGAGGTGGCGCGGTTGCGACATGGTCGCCTAGTGGTTTGGGAATCAACACTGGACATCAGTATTTGCACCGGGGATTCTATCAGGCTGTTTTCGAGAACAATGAAACACGAGTTGGGGCTGCAGCATTGGCAGCCAAGCTGTATTTGTACAGCCAGACACCAATCTATAACGACTTGCTAGATACGTATCACCTTTTTGGTGATCCGGCGATGGCATTCAATCTTACGATTCGTCCCTGGCCCTATTCGATTTATATACCGTTAGCTGAAAAGAATGCTTCAGGAGGATGATCAATGTATAAAGAATCAAATACTTGTGTTTGGATCAAGTGGCCAGCGTTGTTTGCTTTGCTCTTGCTCGGCGGACTGTTTCTTCAGGCGCAAGCGGTCAGAGCGGCGCCTCCCTCTGCGCCTTTGTTGGGTTTTACGCCGACGTCGACGCCGGCGCCAACCAACACACCTTTTCATACCGAATCTACACCTACACCTCAAATTGGCAAAGCCGATCCTGCTATCACCAAGCGAGGCGATCCTTCTTCAGCTTACCCGGGTGAAGAGGTGACATTCACGATTGAAGTGACAAACAATGGTCAGTATGCGGCGGTGGATGTGGTTGTCACCGATGAGGTGTCAGAATATTTTGATATTCTAGAGGTCACGACAACTCAGGGAACTGTGACAGTTGATGGCCAAGTGGTTACTGTCCAGGTCGGCATTGTAGGGCCGGGCTTTGTTGTAGAAATCGTCATTCAAACGCGTTTGCAACAAGATGCCCCCGCACCGTTAAGGCTGGAAAATGTGGCTGTACTGAATTCTCCTAATGGCGGAAACGACTCATCACCTCCGGTGACGATTACGATTCCAGATCCGCTCCTTCCTGTAACAGGCCAACAGGCGCTCTCCTGGTTAGGATGGGTACCCTTGGGATTGGGTTTGCTCGCGATTGGTTTGTGGTATGCCATACGCAAGGAAGCACGACACAATAGACTAGGTTAGTCTAGACGCTGGTACGTCTTGTTCGAGGCCAAGTTGGATAGGTGGCTGCTCTGTGGTTGCAAGCACTTGAGCCAACAGGTGACGATAGTTCGCGCCGGGTGTTATGGTGCCCAAAATGGATGCATGGTTTGCGCCGGTACAGGTAGCTAGTGTGCCTGTCCATCCGTGTATAGTCAGATAGCCAAGCACGGCGAATGAGATCGATTCTTTACCATCGCTGGGTATACCAAAGGTGTCAGCCATACGCACAGGGATTTGAGGTCCAAGCTTTTGTTTCAACATTTGCACCAACGTAGGGTTGCGTTGTCCACCGCCACTCAAGATGACCTCGTTTACGCTGCTCGCTATGAAATCAGCATATGCCCGAGCGATCGAATCTGCAGTGAATGCGGTTAGTGTAGCCAGAATATCATAGGGTGATAGTTTGATTGTTAGTGCATCATCGATCACCTGATTGGCAAAGGTCGCGCCAAAGAGTTCGCGCCCGGTTGTTTTGGGTGGTGGTTGTTTCAGATAGGGGTGAGCCAATAGTTTGCTCAAAATGCCTTGGTGGATTGTGCCCCGAGCTGCCCATTTTCCATCTAGATCGCACACCAGTTTTTCGCCAGACAAACGTGATGCTGCATGGTCAATGAGCGCATTGCCAGGTCCGGTGTCAAAAGCAAAAACAGTGTCGCTCAGAACAGTGACATTGCCAATGCCACCGATATTCTGAATGGCGCGCGTGTGTCCGGGTTTGTGGAAGAGCAAATAATCGATGTAACTGACTAATGGTGCACCTTGCCCACCGGCGGCAATATCGCGCGGCCGAAAATTCGAGATGGTAGTAATACCTGTTTTTTCGGCAATGACGGCTGGTTCGCCAATTTGCAGTGTGGAACGAAGGTGTCCCGGCTCTACTTGATGATAGATGGTTTGGCCATGTGAGGCAACTAGATCGACTTGGCTGGGCGTTAGTCCCGCCGTTTCTATGGCCTTTAGCGCTGCTATCGCAAACGCATCGCCAATCGCCACGTTCGTTTCACAGATCGCTCTAGCGCTGCCGCGGTTTGGCGGAAAGAGGTTGAGAATCTGGCGGCGTACTTGAGCGAGGTGCGGCAATTCAATACAGGCAAGGATTTTTATGCGTACCAGCTCTCTTTCCTGGCTAAATTTCACTACAGCGGCGTCTATGCCATCTGCAGAGGTGCCAGACATAAGACCTACGATAAGCATCCAAACAACTCCTTTTTTGTGAGGCGTTTTCGTAAACAATGACTTGGTGTTTTTATCATAGATGACGTGATTGCGCAAGTATGCGCGCAAGTATGCGCGCAATTTGACTGGGGAGGAGAACGCAAGATGGAATACCGTATGTTGGGCAAGACTGGAGTTTTAGTATCCAGCCTATGTTTTGGGACGATGTCTTTTGGTGGCGATGCCGATGAAGCTATGTCGGCTAAAATGTTTCATCGCTGTCGCGATGCCGGTATCAACCTGCGGTGTTGGCTGTAGCGTGGGTGATGTCAAATCCCGCTTTGACTGAACCAATCATTGGTGCGCGCAATGTGGATCAACTAGCGGCTTCTGGAAGAAAAAAAGTGGTATTGTCTATGCAAGGGCCAAGGCCAAGTAAGGTTAAGGCCGTTTCCCCCTTGACAAACTCAATAGTCAGGTTATAATGGGGATAAGTTGTTGCAGTAAGGATTGGTTTAGCACGTTCTGTTTGGCTGAGGGACGCCCACTCGTAAGGGTGGGTGTCTTTTTTTCCTGATGGCACTTGGAGGCGGTTAGGCCGATGCAACTCTATCATGTCTGTGGTACTATCGAGTGGACTGATGTGGGTGATTGTGCTTGGTGTCTCAAAGCAAACGAATGCCTGCATCTTGACTGTGACTATGGCGAAGACGGAATGACCAGTGTTGATGTGTTGATCCTAGCCAGTTCGTCTCAAGAAGCCAAGCAGGTCGCATTCGATCAAGAGATGTATAAATATCATCATTCATATGGTTGTTGGGTTGGCATGCCTTTGGCGTCAGAGTTGTCGGAATCTGCCAAGGTGCGTTATTTGGAGGCATCCAAGAACTCTGGCGGGAGATGAGCCGTTTCGCAGCCTGGTTGTTTTTGCATTTGAGGCGAGATAAGGGTATAATTTTGCTTGATAGTCTCCAGACAGACTTTACGCACGGCTTTTGGTTCAATGAACTTGATTATTTTCAAGCTGTTCTAGCGGATGAGTCAGTTTGAGTGCTGTGAGGCAAGGAGGTAATATGGTTGTTCAAAATCTCCAAGAGTTTCAGCAAATGTTGCTCAGAGAGCATGAACGTTTGCTGGCACAACTGGGCCACGAGACCTCTTGGGCAAACGATCACATGGGATATGGAACCCATATGGCGGACGATGGCACAGAGGCTTTTGAGCAGGCAAAAGATCAGTCTATGCGCACTCGGCTTCAAGATACACTAAAGAGCGTTCAGGAAGCTCTGCAAAAGTTTGATTCCGGGACGTATGGTGTGTGTGAATCATGTGAACAAAAAATAGACTGGGCGCGATTGGAAGCCAAACCGCATGCAAAGCTGTGTATGAAGTGCAAGGAAAAGGTTGATTTCAGGCAATAATGAACGGTCAGTTGAAAACGCGATTCGAGACTGGTCATTATTGATTTATCTTGGGTGGAAGAGTGGTGTTCAAAAAAGGATGGTGGATTCTGCCGGTGATGACGATTGTCGTGTTGGCCGGTGATCAGGCCAGCAAGTATGCCGTCACTTCAAGGCTGAAATTGTACGAGGTATGGGCGCCGATTCCAGAATGGGCAAACTGGCTCAGGATTCATTACGTAGCCAATACGGGTGCGGTTTTTGGGTTGTTTCAAAATGGTGCGCCGTTTTTTGCGGTGGTCTCGATCGTCGTCTCACTGGCTATTCTGCTTTACTATTTGTTTCTTCCAGATGGCCAATCACTGGTTCGATTTAGTCTTGCATTACAATTGGGTGGCGCGCTGGGAAATCTGATTGACCGGCTTTTGCTGGGATATGTCGTTGACTTTGTGGATTTGTATATCTGGCCAGTGTTCAATATCGCTGATATGTCGGTTGTATGTGGCGCCATCTTGCTCGCTCTTTTGCTTTTGAGAGAAGATTGGCAGGAGAGGAAAGAAGCACGGACAAGTGAAAAGGTGGGCGAACGCATCTGAGGTGCGGCGCATTTTGCTTTGAGGGCCAAGCTGCGTCACAATGACGCGGCTTTTTTTTATTCAAATGGGATGTTAGCGTGGACCGCATAGAGTTGGTGTCCGAAGACGATGGATGCCGGTTGGATCAATTCGTAACCCAAAGCCTCGGATCGTTTTCCCGTTCTCAAGTGGAAAAATGGATCCGGGCAGGCAGCGTTATCGTGAACGATCGCCAAGCTAAGCCAGGATACAAACTAGCGAAAGGCGATGTTGTCTATATCACGTTACCGCAACGAGTGCCGCAGGCACTTGAACCTTGGGAGCACCCTTTGTGTGTTGTGCACGAGGATCCGGATTGTGTTGTGATCGATAAACCGGCCGGACTGGTTGTGCACCCGGCAACCAGCTATCGCCAGGATACATTAGTTAATGCCCTGCTCGCCCGATTTCCCAAAATGACTGAAATGGTTGACTTGACCACAGTCGAAGGCCTCAGACCAGGTATTGTGCACCGGTTGGACAAAGATACATCGGGGCTGCTCGTCATCGCTCAGAATCAAGGAGCTCGAAAAGCGCTGCAACACCAGTTCAAAACTCGCCAAGTTACCAAAGTATACCTGGCTTTGGTATATGGCCGACTTGGCGAGTCGACGGGGCGAATAGTTACTATGATGGGACGCGATCCTCGCAACAGAAAACGAATGGCTGTTGTGCCAGAAGGGCGTCAGGCTGTTACCGAGTATGAGGTGCTACAGTTTCTTGATGTACCTTTTGGTGCTCCCGAACCTTGCACGTTGGCAAAAGTGCATCTTTTGACCGGTCGAACCCATCAGATCCGCGTGCATTTTTCCCACATTGGCCATCCACTAGTCGGCGATCGGGTGTATGGCCGGCGCAAACAACGTATTGCCAGCCCACGCCAATTCCTCCATGCTCACCAACTCGGTTTTTGGCATCCCCGCAGCAGTGAGTGGCTGTTTTTTGAATCAAGATTGCCTGATGATTTGCAGGCGGTATTGTCGCGGTTGCAGGTCGTTCATTGATCGAAATATCCTTTCAATGGGACTTGTCGTCATGAGGCATACGCACCCACTGCATTAGAAATAACAACAACCAACAAAAAACAGTCCCTTCGATCAGATACACACTGCCGATCATTCCCCAATTCAAGTGAATTAACCATCCCCCCGCCTGCCCAATGGCAAATCCTGCCCATCCGGCGATCAGATAAAAGGCCAGATCGCGAGGCGAGCCATTGCGCCACAAATTAAAGATCGCCGCATATGCACTGGCAATGACAAGAGAGAGCAAAATTGGGGGAGCGATTGGAAACATGTTCACCTCTATGATTCGATCAGACCGCCGCCAAGCACGACGTTTGCTTGGGCAGATAGGCCATAAAAGACGACACCCTGCCCGGGGGTAATGTCACGCAGAGGCCCGGCAAACTGCACTTGGGCACGATTGCCAACCAACGGCGTAACGACAGCCCGCGCCGGACGAGCTTTGTAGCGAATTTTGGCCATTACGTCAAGTGCTTTGATTGGAGGGCGTTCGTTTACCCAATGCACCTCATGTGCCAGCAAGCGATCGCACCCCAGTTCACTTTTAGGGCCAACGATAAGCGCGTTGCGGCCTGCGTCGAGTCGTAGAACATATAGTGCTTGTGGCGCTGAAATGCCCAGGCCGCTTCGTTGCCCAACGGTGTATGCTGCCAACCCTTTGTGTTGTCCGACTTGATGTCCTGTGCTATCCAGAATCGGACCGGACTTTAGTGATTGGGGCGCAAAGCGCTGCAAAAAGCGTCGATAGTCATTGTCGCACACAAAACATAGGTCTTGGCTTTCTTCTACGTGTGCAACGGGCAACTGTCGTTCCACAGCCATCTCGCGCACGCGATCTTTGGTCAAGTTTCCGAGCGGAAAAAGGACGCGTCCCAGCTCTTTTTGCCCGAGCATATAGAGCACATAGGACTGATCTTTGCGTCCATCTATGCCTTTTGATAACTGCCACGTTCTTCCGTCAGACGCTAATTGGATACGAGCATAATGCCCTGTAGCAAATTTTTCTGCGCCAAGATGCAGTGCCTGTTGAAGCAAATATCCGAATTTGATGTGCCGGTTGCAGTACAGGCAGGGGTTGGGCGTGCGCGCTGCACTATACTCGGAAATAAACCGCTCGACTACCTGATGTTTGAATGGTTGGACGGCGTCGACGATGTGCAAAGGAATGCGCAATGCATTCGCCACTCGCTGCGCACTTGCAGCTGGATCTGAGAGGGCATGCAACTCACCTTCTGGCGGTTCTTGCCAAGTACGCATTGTGATACCAATGACGCGATGTCCTTTTTCGATCAGAAGCGCGGCAGCCATTGCACTGTCTATACCACCACTTAGGGCAACGGCAATGCTTTTTGGATGCATTGCTTCGGCAACGCTTTTTGGATGCATTGCTTCGGCAACGCTTTTTGGATGCATTGCTTCGGCAACGCTTTT
>JAFGJF010000450.1 GCA_016929205.1 Anaerolineae bacterium | reverse complement strand
TCATATTCTGCTTTGACCGCACGGATGGCGGCTTGGGTGATCATGCTGTCACCCAACGCGGCAAACCGCCCGCTCATCGCCTCGGTCATCTGCGCCAACTGCGCCGCCGGCATCTGGCCCAGCAGCGTGAACACGTCCATCCCCGGCGGAATCTTGGTCAAATCAAAGCCGGTCGCAGCGCCCATCTCGGCAGCCTTGGTAGGGTCGGCGATCATCTGCTCGATGCCGGAAACGGCCATCCACGCCCGGCCCAGCGCCGGGCCCAGTTGGTCGATCGTCGCCTTGTCAATCACACCGGCGACGTAAACCGGCTCTTTTTCCAGGGCGGGATACAGCTCGACAAACTTGGCATAGTCGGCTGCATCCTCAGTGACCAACGTGTACTGATTCAAAAGGTCGGCCCGGTCATCGGCGTTCAGGAAAATCGCCAGCCGCGCCATCTCGCTCTGGCGGATGGCGACAGGCAGCACGCGTTCCACGCCGCTCTGCTGGATGCCGATGTTGACAATCTTGGATAGATAATCCGGCAGCGCCAGATCGGCGTTCGCCTGTACAAACAGCAGCACGACAGCCAGCAGGACCATCGGCAGATAGGGTTTTAAGTATCGAGTTAATCGGGTCATAGAAAACGTTTGCTCCTTTTACGAGTTACGAATCACGTATTTTCTGCTTCTGGGGCACCAAGTTGGTGTGCGCGGTCGAGCAGGAGGCGCAGTGCAGCAGCGACTTGCGCTTGTTCAGCGGGAGGCAGCGTGCGCGCCAACTCACTGAGCCAGTTCTGATGAGCACGGATGCCCTCTTGAAGCATCTGGCGGCCCTTGTCGGTCAAGAAGATTTGTTTGGCGCGGCGGTCGTTGGGGTCTTCGGTGCGCTCGATCAACGACTGCTGCACCAGGCGTTCCAACATCTGGCTGGCAGCCGCGCTCGTGATGCTCAGGTCATCGCCAATATCCGAGACGCCGCACACGCCTTTCCGGTGAATTTGGAACAACGCCCCCATTTGAGACATAGAGAGGTTGTTTCCCTTGGCATACAGGATGAAATTGTGCATCGAACGACGCAGAAAGACTCCCGCCCATTCCTGAAGCGTCGCGATCAACACATCCGTCGAGTTTGGCATCAGTCCACCTAAACAGTTAATCTCACTCAAATATAGATTTACCAGACCTGACAGGTTTTGGAAACCTGTCAGGTCTAGGGCTAGTCCACAATGCGAACAATGCCGTTCGTACCATCCACTTCAACCAATTGCCCGTCCTTCAGCCTGTCGGTTGCGCCATCTAGCCCGGAAACACAGGGAATCCCGTATTCTCTGGCCACGACTGCACCGTGCTGTAACGCGCCGCCAATTTCCAGGATGATGCCGCCGGCATGGATAAACAGCGGAGTCCATCCAGGATCGGTTGCCCTGGTTACTAAAATCTCACCAGAAAGCAGCGGTTTTTCATCGGCGCGATGCAGCACTTTGACTTTACCCTGCACAACGCCGGGAGAGATGGACACACCTGCTAACTCGCCTTCCTGAGCCGCTTTGCGGGGCGGAGTGTAGGTTTTGCCCCGCGAATCAATCACGCGCGCGACGAGATGGCTTCTCTTAATCTTGTTGATCAAGACTGTACGCTCTTTTGCCAGCGCCCGTAAATCGAGCGTCGCGTTGGCTAGAGCGTGGTCAATGTCATCTACTGTCAGATCAAAGATTTGCTCCGCATCATCCAGGCGGCCCGCATCGACAAAAGCTTGTGCGATGTCGAGCACACGCTTTCTAAACAGGTCAACCACCTTGATCGCATAATGTTTGCCGGTTTCCCGGTAGCCACCCAGCGTGATCCACGTTTTGTAGTGCTTGGCCAGGATCCTCGCTTTGCGTTTTCCCTTTTGCAGTGCGAGTTTATATAAAGCTTCATAAGCCACTTTACGCTTGGTGCGCGCTTTTTCAAAAATCGATTGGGTTCCCTTTTGAGCATCAATTGCCAAACACATACTCTTGAGTTGCTCGAAAAGCAAGGCTGGCTGTTCGTTGGGGCGCGGGGTGGCGACGTCGATTTCCCGAGGACACCTGGCTCCAAATTCCGCCATAAATCGATCCCATGCTTGCAGGAACTCGGAGTCGAGGTTTCTTTGTTCCAATTGGGCGACAAACGTTTCCGCAGATGAATGTGTCTTGATTGTATCGTATGACGCGAGTTCAACCATCCATGCGCCCATTTCTGCGGTTTGATTCCCAGGCAGCGATATACCCAAACTCAAAAGATGCTCATTCACCAGATCTGCATCTTGCGCAAAAATCTGCTTGATCCGACGTTGGGCAAATTGTGGGGCAAACATTATCGGCGGGCCATAATCCATAAAAAAGAACTTTAATAGAGCGGTCAGATTGGTGGCTTGTTGAGCCAGTGATAAGCTATTATCCATCACGCTTTCAAAGCGTCGCAAGTGGCCGGGAAGGTTCTTTTGGTATTTCTGCAAAAATGCTTCCGGCCTCACGAGGGCTTTTATGACCGGCAACATGATGGGAAGCATTTTTATCAGGCTCTTGCGTTTGGAGGCTTCCAGTTTCGGGGGGAGCTTTTCAGCAAGATAGGAGTCGATATCAATGCTGTCGAGGATTCCCATCACGCTCTCGTCCCCATAGCTTCCGGGGGCCAGGGATGCATTGCGCCCCATCATTTTCATAGAATGGGACAAATTCATATAATACCGCCCGCCCGCCGTAAAGGCGATTCCATCAATCCCCATCACGTCCCCGCCAAGAGGCCCACCCATTACGTGTAGGATATAACCAACAAAATCCGTACCTAACACAGACAGTGGCTCTTGAATCCCTTGTTCGATGAGCGTCGAATCGGCATAGAGATACTTGGGAGCACCAGGGGCTGTGATCATTTCCTCCGGTAATGGGAGATACGTCGTGATCGGGCGAACCTGGAGCAGATACAGCTTGTTCTGGGAAATAGCCCACTCGATGTCAACTGGCTTGTGATAGTAGGCTTCCACACGATTAAGCAGATCTGTGAGTTCCAAAACCTGGGTGGATGTCATGCACGTTTGCTGATCGCACGGTCGTGCTGACTGCGTCGTTCCCCCATCAGAATTGAGGGTGATCATGGTTCCTTTGGCCCCAATCTGCGTGTCTATGATCGTGCGATTGAGCTTGTCCACGACGAACACATCCGGATCCACCTCGCCCGCGACAACCGATTCGCCCAATCCATAGTTCGCATTGATCACGGCTTCGTCATAGCAGTTGTTCAGAGGGTTCAATGAAAAGGCCACGCCGGCACTGTCGGCATCAATCTGCTGCTGGACAATAACCGCTATCCGTGATTGATTTGTAGGAAAACCATGCTCCTTTTTATAAACAAGTACTCTCTCGTCAAAACTGGAAGCAAATGAATGGAGAATAGCTGCCTTGATTTTTTCAACCGTCACCCCAAGTGTTGTTTCGTAACCACCGGCAAAAGAAGCCCCCTCAAGGTCCTCTTCTGGCGATGAGGAACGGACAGCAAAGAGAGGTACGTCACAAGACGCTTGAAAAGTTCCAAGCATCCGATCAAGTTCCTGTTGCTGATAGGGAGTAAACTCGAGATCGCGGCACAAAGACTGGAGTGCTTGAGTCGCTTGACCGAGTTCATCCGCCGCAGCCCTCTGCACGGCTTTCCAATCCAGAGTCGCCTGCAAAGCCACCATCCATGGTTCGAAAAACGCCACGGTTAATACAAACCCGGGTGGGACAGGCAGTCCTTCTCTGGTCATCGTGATCAAGGCCAAAGCTTTACCGCCAACCTGAGCCAGATGAGGCAATTCAGTTGACGTAAATGCAAAAACCGTTTTCATTGTTTTTCGTCTCTCTGTGGTATCCTCTCAAGAATCTGGGGGAATGTAGGTCGGAATGACATTCCGACTTGCTCCACCCCTTACTTTTTGAGTAGATACTCCCAGTGCTTGTATCCTAATATGTTGACGAAATGGCAGGCGACTGAGAGCCCAAAGGTGTCTTTTTTGAAAATAGTTAATTTTACTTAAATATCAAGTCGACTAATTATATAATTAAACTTTGGAAATGTCAAGAGAATGCTCATCGACGACCAGCTTTACGACGAAATGCTATCCAGTACGCCCCAGGCCGCTCGTTCCGCTTCACACTTGGCGATCGTCACTTTGACCAGGTCGGCAGCCAACATTTCCTGGCT
>JAFGJF010000449.1 GCA_016929205.1 Anaerolineae bacterium | reverse complement strand
GTCGCAGGGCACGGTGACCCGTGGAAACAATGCCGGCGATACAGCTGTGCGAGTGAATGTGGGCACATTGCCCAGGCTAGGCGGCAGCGTCACTATCCGTTTTTCGGTCAGGGTGAACGACCCGTTGCCGATCGGGGTGACACAGGTGGCGAATCAGGGCTTGGTGCGGAGCGACGAATTGCCGACACTGCCAACGGACGATCCGGATACACCGCCGGTCGGTGATCCGACGATCACGCCGGTGAGTCAACCTCCCGGCATCGAGCTGACAAAGAGGGTTACAAGCCAGAATCCGGCCCTCAAGGGTGAATTGATCACCTTTACGCTGCGCGTCGTCAATACCGGCCGTACAACTTTGATTTCGATTCCAGTGGCCGATACCTATAGCACTGCCCATCTCAACTTTGTTCGTGCCATTCCCATCCCCGACGATGTTCAAGAAGTCGCGAATAGAGAGATGGGCTGGGTGTTTTGGGATGACCTGTCCAACCATTTTGGACCGCTGCCACCGGGCGAGTCAATCGAGATCCAATTGGTGATGACTGCGACGGAAGCGACGCCTGAGACAATCAACAGCGCGTTTGTCGAGGATGCTGAGGACGATTTTGGAAACCGGCTGGGCGCATTAGCCACCGCACCGGTGACAATTAACGATCACGGAACGGCAATCGAGTTGCTCCGTTTTGAGGCCGAGAGCCGGGAGGGCGTCCTGTTGTCCTGGGAAACGGCAGTCGAGATCGAGAACTATGGATTCGAACTGTATCGCAATGATCTGCCCTACCTGGGAACGGCAACCTGGATCACCTTTGTGCCGGGGCAAGGCACGGGAACCGGACGGCAGTACAGCTATCTGGATCGAGGTGCTGCGCCTGAGCGGCGGTATTGGTATTGGCTCGTCGATGTCGGTGTGACCGGCCGGCGGACGGTACACGGGCCTCTCGATATCTGGTTCAGTATGCAAGAGAACAATAGTTATCGTCTTTATCTGCCAATTGTATTGCATCACTCCTCACTCAAACAGTGACCACAGCCCTTTCAGAGTGTTCGCCACTGTAAGTGTCGAGCATATCCGGAGGCGCATCTATCCTGGCTCATATCCGTTTTGCCAAATAGCAGCATGTACGATATCATGTGCGTGTTTGCCCTGATTCGACCGACGGGGAGTGTAGAGATGCTGGTTGTGGACTTGCGCTGGGCCCTGTTTGGAATACTCGTCCTCGGGTTTGCCATCACCGGCCTGGTTGTCTGGCTAGCGCATCGCCCTCATCACAGCCAGGATGGTGCTTTGCCCTTTGCGGAGAACGTTCATACCATTTTTGAACGTGCGCCTTTTGGGCTTGTTTTGCTCGACGATCCAGGTCGTCATCGTTACGCCAATCCCTATGCACAGCGGCTGCTTGGATTGTCAGCGTCACCGGGAACACTGCCCCTCGACAATTGGACGGAGACACTCGCCCAAGATTGCGCTGCAGCGCAAGATGAATCGATGACTGCGGGACGTTATCGCGGTATTGCCCTGGGGGAGAAACGATATGTACGGTGGTGGGTGACCGCGTGGCACGAAGCCGAGGGAGACAATCATCCGGCTTTTGCGATGTTTGTCCTGGACGCCACGGCCCAGCAGCATGCCGAACAGATGGCCCGAGATCTGTTCAGCGATCTTGCTCACGAGTTACGAACCCCCATCGCCACGATCTTGACTCACCTGCAAGTGCTTCGCCTGCCGGACCTGGTGGATGATATGAGAGAACAATCGTTGAACCTGGTGCAGGTCGAGGCCAGACGTATGTCACGTATGTCCAACGCCTTGCTGGAATTGGGCCGTCTGCAAGTCAGCGGCAATATCGAACGCCGTCCGGTGGATTTGCTTCCGCTAGTCCAGGAAATCGTGACCCAAATGATGCCGCTGGCACGGGAAAAAAACGTGGCGCTAGAGCTCGAGTCGGACGCGCCGCTAGAGCTCGTCATTGGCGATGCCGAACGACTCAAACAGGTCTTTTTGAATCTGCTCGACAATGCCCTCAAATACGTTCGCTCTCGAGATCGTGTGGTGGTCACGCTGCGCCAGCGCCAACAAGATGTACTGTGCGCTGTCAGCGATAATGCGCCCGGCATCCCGGCCCGGCATCTGCCTCACGTCACCAAACGATTTTACCGGGGTGTCCCCGAGGGCAGCGGCGGCAGCGGTCTGGGTCTGGCTCTGGTCAAGGAAATCCTGGAGCATCACCAAAGCAACTTGGAGATTGAAAGCAAAGCCGAAGGCGACGAGACTGGCACCTGCGTGCGTTTTTCGCTGCCCATTCTGCCCGGTGATGAGGAGCAGATATCATGATCCGCATCCGGGCCTGGCTAAAACGGTGGTGGTGGGGCGCGCTGGCTGCCGTCGTGTTGGGCGGTTACTGGCTCCTGCCGATTTCGGGACGAGTCGTGATCGAGACCGGTACCACGCGAATGGGTGCCTGGCCGCAGTTGCGTATCGATCCCGATCTGACCCATACAGGAGACCGTGTTGTGCTCCAGATCATCGACACACAACCCTGGACATACGTCTTGCTGACCGTGAACGGGCGTGCGGCGTCGCCTTTGGAGTGGGGCCAGCGTGTGGACGGGTTGTGGACTTGGACGTGGAAGCGCGATGCACTCGATCCCGATGTGCCGGCGAGGCTCGCCTTTTACCACGATTGCCATACCGGCTGTGTCGAGCGCGGGCGGTTTGCCCTGGACGAGCTGTCCGAGGTAGCGCCGACGTCGCTGCTGCCGACCAAGCTGGGCGTTGTTTTTGCCGATCCCGAGCGGGACTGGCACGGTCGCAGCGGCTGGGATGTCGAGCTGACGTACGCCCGGCTGGCCGAGACCGAGTTCTGGGGGATCGACGATCTGGCTTTCCGCGTTCAACAAGCCACGGGCAGGGGACTGCGCGTGCTGGTGCGCGTCGACTATGATCAAGGGCAGAGCATCCCGCCGGCGGGTGAGCACCTGGCGTTGAGTGCGTACCTGGCCTATTT
>JAFGJF010000063.1 GCA_016929205.1 Anaerolineae bacterium | reverse complement strand
GTCGGTGACACAGCAATGTGCTAACATGGGAGGAAACCAACGCTGCCCAGGAACACAGCATAGAATGGAATGCCCTGTGGATGAAATAAGAAACCGAACGGTACTACAAACCGGGATGGAAAACGACCATTCTCTCCCCCAGCTCATTGCCCTCATTGATACCCTAAAACTCATCACCGAACAGGTCCGTGCCTATGAGCGTGCACTGCCCCAGGACAATTATCAGCGGATTAAAAGACGGCCGCTACATTTTGCAACCGCTGATGCGCTATAACCGCGAGAACGAGCAATTTGAATTCACCGACACAAACCCAAGTTGGACGCAATAGGCTACGCCGTGCAGCGTCGGGCTATAAATACAGGTGGTCCCTGGAATTATCCGGGGACCACCTGTAAATCCCGTCTCAATCCTGCCCTTGCCACTCTTGCAGGCTGCGCACGCTCACCTCGCTCTCTCGCATAGCACGTATTGCCTCCACTGCCGCCGAAGCAGCAGAAAGCGTGGTAGTATAAGGTACGCCGTGAGTCACCGCCGCGCGACGCAACGCCCCTTCGTCAAAGAATGATCGCTTGCCCAATGGCGTGTTGATCACCAATGCGATCTCGCCGTTGACAATGTAATCAGCCGCATTGGGCCGCCCCTCATTCACCTTGAACACCGTTCGCACAGGCAGACCCTGTGCATTCATATAGACCGCCGTACCTGAGGTACCCAGCAACTTGAAGCCGAGTTCATGCAACTCTTTGGCAATAGGCAGCAGCGTCGGCTTGTCGTTATCGTTTACCGACAAAAACACTGCCCCTGCCAGAGGCAGTTCCCCACCAACCCCGCTCTGCGCCTTGGCAAAAGCCCACCCAAAATCGGCGGCGACACCCATACTTTCGCCGGTACTTTTCATCTCCGGCCCGAGCAGCGTATCCACACCGGGGAACTTGGAAAAGGGCAGCGCCACCTCTTTGACAAAAAAGCCTGGTACCGGAGGCTCTGCCACCAGGCCCAACTCGGGCAACGTCCGGCCGGCCATCACCTGTGCCGCGATCTTGGCCAATGGCACCCCCGTAGCCTTGCTCACAAAAGGCACGGTTCGCGAAGCGCGAGGATTGACCTCCAGCACATAAACGATGCCATCTCTCATGGCGTATTGCACGTTCATCAACCCGCAGACCTTGAGCGCGCGGGCCAATTGGTGCGTATACTTGCGCATCGTTACAATGTGCTCCGGGGCGACCATATAAGTAGGAATAACACAAGCCGAATCGCCGGAATGAACGCCTGCCAACTCGATCTGCTCCATAATCCCGCCAATGACGACGTTACCTTCCCGGTCGGCAACGGCATCTACGTCCATCTCGAAAGCATCCTCCAGAAAACGATCGATCAACACCGGCGCATCGGGCGTCACCTGCACGGCCTCACGGATGTACCGATCCAGATCGTCTTCACTGTGTACGATAGCCATCGCCCGTCCGCCGAGGACGTATGAAGGACGAACCAGTACCGGGTAACCGATCCGAACAGCCACCTCGCGCGCCTCTTCCAAAGAAAACGCGGTACCGTTCTCCGGTTGAAGAATGCCAAGCTCGTCCAGCAACGCCCCAAAGCGCCCCCGGTCCTCGGCCAGGTCAATACTGTCCGGAGAGGTGCCCCAGATGGGCACGCCTGCTGCCTCCAGCGCGCGCGCCAATTTGAGCGGCGTCTGCCCGCCAAACTGCACCAACACGCCGTCGGGCTGCTCTACATCGACAATGTCCAGCACATCTTCGAACGTTAACGGCTCAAAGTACAACCGGTCAGAAGTATCATAGTCAGTCGAGACCGTCTCGGGATTGCAGTTGACCATGATCGTCTCAATACCCATATCACTGAGCGCAAAGGCGGCGTGACAGCAGCAATAGTCAAACTCGATGCCCTGGCCGATGCGATTCGGCCCGCCGCCAAGAATCATCACCTTGCGACGATCGGTCGGGTTCGCTTCACAAACCGTTTCGTAGGTTGAATAAAGATAGGGCGTGTAGGCCTCAAACTCGGCGGCGCAAGTATCGACGCAGTTATAGACCGCCTTGATCCCAAACGTGTGACGCCTTTCGCGCACCAATAGTTCGGGAATGGTATTCGGCGCGACAACACCCAGCAAATGCGCCAACTGTTGGTCAGAAAAACCGGCACGCTTGGCACGCCACAACAATGCCTCGGGAATCGCGTCCAGCGTAAAAGCCCGGATCCGTCCCTCAAGATGGATCAAGTCTTCGATCTGGGCCAGGAACCAGGGATCGATATGAGTGAGCGCCGAGATTCGCTCGACCGACATACCCGTCTGCAATGCATAACGCACGTAAAAAATGCGCTCCTGGCTGGGCGTAATCAATTTTTCGCGCAGCCGCTCAGGTTCGATCTGATCATACCCGTCCGCTCCCAGGCCATAGCGGCCGATTTCTAGCGAGCGCAATCCCTTTTGCAGCGCTTCCTGAAAAGTACGTCCAATGGCCATCGCCTCGCCGACCGACTTCATCTGGGTACCCAATGTGGGATCGGCGCCGGGAAATTTTTCAAAGGCCCAGCGCGGCACTTTGACCACGACGTAATCGATCGTCGGCTCAAAGGAGGCCGGCGTTTCGCGGGTAATATCGTTTGGAATCTCGTCCAGCGTATAGCCCACGGCCAGCTTGGCTGCAATTTTGGCGATGGGAAATCCTGTCGCTTTGCTGGCCAAGGCAGAGGAACGAGAGACACGCGGATTCATCTCGATGACCATCACCCGGCCATCCTGCGGATTAACAGCGAACTGGATATTCGATCCACCCGTTTCAACGCCGATACGGCGGATGATGCGCGCTGACATATCACGCAAACGCTGGTATTCGCGATCGGTCAGCGTTTGCGCCGGGGCGACAGTTATGCTGTCACCGGTGTGGATGCCCATCGGATCCAGATTCTCGATCGAACAGATGACAACAAAATTGTCGGCCAGATCGCGCATCACCTCCAGCTCGAACTCTTTCCATCCGATCACCGACTCTTCGACAAGCACCTGATTGACCGGGCTGGCATCCAGGCCGCGGTGGACAATCTCGCGGAATTCCTCGACGTTATAAGCGATACCCCCTCCCGTACCGCCCAGAGTAAACGAAGGGCGAATGATCGCCGGGAAACCGGTCTGACGAGCGATTTCTTCTGCCTCGACGATCGAGTGCGCCGTCCCGCTGCGAGGCACGTCGAGGCCGATCTCGATCATTGCATCTTTGAACATCTGGCGATCTTCGGCGACGCGGATCGCCTCCCACTTGGCGCCGATCAACTCTACGTTGTAACGGTCGAGGATCCCTTGTTCGGCAAGATCGGAAGAAAGGTTCAGGCCGGTCTGCCCACCAACCGTGGACAGGATCGCCATCCGGCCGGAAGATTCGCGGCATTCGCGCGCGATGATCTGCTCCAAGACAGGCACAGTCAACGGTTCCACGTAGGTGCGATCGGCCATCTCTGGATCGGTCATAATTGTCGCCGGATTCGAATTGACCAGAACAACACGATAACCCTCTTCTCTGAGCGCTTTGCACGCCTGCGTGCCCGAATAGTCAAACTCGCACGCCTGTCCGATGACAATTGGGCCGGAGCCAATAATCAAGATCGAGTCGATGTCGGTTCGTTTAGGCATAAATGAGAATTCCTTTCCACACCTGACGGTTGGCGAATGACGTCTCACGTCTCACGCATCAATCTCACAAAGTCATCAAACAGCGGATTCGCATCGTGTGGCCCCGGCGCGGCCTCCGGGTGGTATTGTACGCTGAAGGCCGGCCAGGTTGTATGGCGCATGCCCTCCAGTGTGCCATCGTACAGATTCAGATGCGTTACCTCGACATCTGCCGGTAGCGAATCGATGGCAATAGCAAAGTTGTGATTCTGTGCCGTGATCGCGATTTGGCCGCTGCGCGAGTCTTTGACCGGGTGATTGCTGCCGTGATGGCCAAACTTGAGTTTGTACTTTTTCCCGCCATATGCCAGCCCCAGCACCTGGTGCCCCAGACAAATACCAAAAATCGGCACTTTGCCCAAAAGTTCCTTCACAGCCGCGATCGTATAGGGCACGTTTTCCGGATCGCCTGGACCATTGGAGAGAAATATCCCGTCGGGCTCCATAGCCAGGACGTCATCTGCCAGAGTCTGCGCCGGGACAACCGTCACCCGGCAGCCGGCGACTGCCAACTGCCGCAGAATGTTGCGCTTGATGCCACAATCATAGGCCACAACGTGCAAATCGCACGTTCCAGATCGCACATTGCATTTCACACCCGCTGCGTTATCTGTTTTGCTGTTCGCCGTTTGCCACTCTTCCGCTAGCGCTTCCGTCCATGTGTATGGTTCTGTACACGTCACTTTAGCCACCAGATCTTCGTCAGAGGTTGTAGGAGCGGCGAGCGCTTTTTGTCGCAACGATCCCGGATCGAGATCGATAGTCGAGATCGTACCACGCAACGCACCGAATTTGCGGATATGACGCGTCAACGTGCGCGTATCCACGTCGGTGAGGGCCATAATATCGTGCGTTTGCAGGTAGCGAGTAAGCGTTTGGCGAGCGCGCCAGTTGCTTTCGCGCAAGCTCGCATCGCGCACAATCAGTGCCCTCAGATGTGGTTGTACGGACTCGCCATCGTCGTCATTGATCCCCGTGTTGCCAATGTGCGGATAGGTCATTGTCACCATCTGCCCGCGATAGGAAGGATCGGTGATGATCTCTTGGTAACCGGTGATCCCGGTATTGAACACCACTTCTCCCACACACTCTCCCAACGCGCCAAAGGAGCGTCCTCGAAACACAGTTCCATCCTCTAAGACGAGCAACGATTCCATCAGCTCTCTCCCATCAAAACAAAGGGCGCATCCATAACCACCGCGATTTCATCGCAGTTGGGGAACTTGGGACAGTCCATGCACTCGCCCCACACCTTGCGCGGCATCGTCTCTTTCTCGACTTGAACAAAACCCAGCCGTTCAAAAAACGCCTCTTGATACGTCAACGCAAAGACGCGCGGCAGCCGCAGATCGGCCGCATCCCGCAACAAGGCCTTGACGATCTTGCGCCCTACGCCGTTGCCCTGATACCGTTCGTCGACGGCCAACGAACGGATCTCGCCCAGATCAGACCAAAGAACGTGCAACGCCCCGCATCCAGCAAACGTGTCGTCCTTTTTGATAACGAAAAAGTCTCGAATGTGCTGATACAAACTGTTGCGCGACTTGGGCAGCATCAACTCTTTGCTGGCAAAGTAGTTGATCAAGCGGTGCATCTCTTCTACATCGCCTAGCGTTGCACGGTGGACAATCAGTTCCGACATTCAATGCCTCCCATATATGATGCCTGTCACGCTTCTAGCTTGCTAAACATCCCATCCAGTATGTTCACGGCCTTGTCGATATCCCGCTTTTCAACCGTAAAAGGCGGCAACAAACGCACAACGTGCTCGCCCGATGCACCCAAAAGAATCCCATTCTCGTACCCGGCGGCAAGGACGTCTTTAGTCTGCAGCGAGGTATCGACACCCCACATCAAACCCCGTCCACGGACCTCCGTGACAGACGTGTGCTTGGCTGCCAAATCGCTCAAGGCCTCCCCCATATAATCGCCTTTTTCGCAGATGCTGGACAGAAATTCAGGCGTATTGATAACGCCCATCACTGCTCGTGCCACAGCACAGATCAAAGGGTTAGCGGCAAAGGTACTGCCGTGATCGCCTGGTTCCATCAAACAAGCCACCTTTTCCGCCGCCAGCGCCGCGCCGATCGGCAGGCCACCCCCCAACGGTTTGGCAACCGCGATCAGGTCGGGCAGCACTCCACTTGGTTCAAACCCCCATAGCGTGCCGCTACGCCCCATGCCGCATTGGATCTCGTCGCAGATCAATAGTGCATCGTGTTCATCACAGGCAGCGCGCAGGCCTTGCAAGAATTCGGGCGCAGCCGGATAAATGCCTCCCTCGCCTTGTATTGCCTCCACGATAACACCACACGGCTGCACTTCAGCGATCAGCTCTTGTGCCGCGACCAGATCGTTGAACGGCACAAAGTACACGCCAGGCATCAATGGTTGGAATGGCTCCTGGTACTTGGCCTTGGCTGTGAGCGCCAACGCCCCCATTGTCCGGCCGTGAAAAGAGTGTTCAAAGGCCACAAAAGTGGTCTTGCCACCATGTGCTTTGCCCCACTTGCGCGCAAACTTGATGCACGTTTCAACGGCCTCCGAGCCCGAGTTGCAAAAGTAAACACGATCGGCAGCCGGTGTACTTTCGGCCAGGTCACGAGCCAAAAGTGCCTGCGGTGCCGTATGGTACAAGTTGCAGACGTGCAATAATTGGTCCGCTTGCGCCTTGATGGCCTCGACAATCGCCGGATGGCAATGCCCTAGCGCGTTGACGGCAATACCGGCCAAAAAATCGAGGTAGGCTTTGCCCTCAGTGTCATAAACCACCATTCCTTCCCCTCGTTCGAGGACAAACTCGGGCCGTCGATAGGTTTGAACGACGTACTGCTGTTCCAAGGCAATGATTTCTTGTGCATTCATTTTACACGCTCCTTATTACAAAATTGCAGGCCAATAAACAACCAGAAGAAAAGACCCCAACGATGGCTACACGCATCAAGATTACTGCAAACACGTCCCGCCACCAATGCACACCCCTTCCAGATTGGTGATCCGTACACGAGGTACGCCGCTATCCAATGCGGTTAGCGCAGAGTGCACCTTGGGTACCATACCACCGCTGATCTGCCCCGAGTGAATCAATGTGTGGACCTCACTGGCGGTGAGCATCCCAGCGCACTCTTTTTCCTCACAAGCTGGATCCCCGTCCCGGCCGATTAAAACGCCAAGCACATTACTGACAAAAACTAACTCTGTAGCGCCAATGGCACAGGCCAACGCCGTTGCAGCGTGATCGGCATTGACATTATAGGTATGCCCATCAACGCCTAGCGAGATCGGTGAGATAACCGGGAGCACGCCTATATCCAGCAGAGATGCAGCCAGAGTAGGATGTGTCTCCACAATGTTACCCACCCAACCAAGATCGCCAGAACGATGCTGTAGCCGATTGACGCGAAAAAGCCCGCCATCCACGCCACTCAAACCGGCAGCAGGAATCCCTGCCGAGATAAACCGCGCCACCAGCCGCTTGTTGAGCAATCCTGATAGGACCATCTCGGCAATGTCGAGCGAAACATCGTCTGTGACGCGCAGTCCGTCCACGAAACGTGGTTCCAGCCCGATCTGTGCCTGCCAGTTAGCAATCGTCTTGCCACCACCATGAACTAGCGCAACCGCATAGTCCTGTTGCAATTTGCACACCGCGTCGATCAACCCGGCAACAAAATCATCAACAGCAGTATCGCTCCCCGCATAGGCGATTGTTTCAAGTTCGCTGCCGCCAATCTTGAGCACAATTGACCTCATCCCACCCTCCTACATTTGCTCTGGAACTTGAATCCCCAAAAGATCGAGGACTAGCATCAACGTCTGCATAAACAACCGGACCAGGCCCAACCACGCCGCCTGACGGGCATCGTCCTCCTCGTGCAAAACATGAGACTGGTCATAGAAACGACTAAAAAGTATGGCCAGGGAGAAAGCGTATTCACACAGATGATTAGGCGAACGCAGCTGCCATGCGGTGGCCAAAACGTCGGGCAGATCCGCAATCTTGAGCATCATCTCCCGCTCGATATCGCTGGCTGGCGATTGAACGACGCCGATGTCGATACCTTGTGCCGATGCCTTGTCCAGAATCGATTTGGCGCGAACGGCCATATACAACAGATAAGGACCGGTGCGCCCTTTGAACAAAGAAAAACGATCCAGATCAAAAACATAGTCCTTGACATAGTGGTTCACCAGATCTGCAAACTTGAGCGTGGCCACGCCAACCAGATGTGCGATCTCGCACTTTTCCACTGGATCGTAATCGCGCCCATCCTTATGCTCGGCCATCCGGTCCAATGCCTTTTTCGTCACCATCTCGATCAAGTCTTTGAGCTTCATCACGCCGCCGGCGCGCGTTTTGAACGGTTTGCCATCGAAGCCGTTCATCGTCCCAAAACCAATGTGCTCCAGAGCAAGTGCCTCGGGTGCGATACCCGTTTTGTACGCACCACGAAAGACCTGGCAAAAATGATCGCTCTGGCGCTTGTCAACCACGTACAAAATGATCTCGGGATCGAAATCCTGGACACGCTGCTCGATCGTTGCCAGATCGGTCGTGCCATAGAGAACTGCGCCATCCGATTTGACCAGCAGCAGCGGCGGGATCTCTTTGGTATCCTCCGGCTCGGTGACGTCAATCACCAATGCCCCCTGGCTCTCACAAGCCCACCCCGCATCTTGCAGCCGCTGGATCAAACTTGAGATTCGCTCTTGGGTGTCGCTTTCCCCCAGCCACAGATCGAATTCGATAGCCAGCTTGGCGTAATCCGTCTTGAGGTCGGCTACAGACACATCAAAGATGTGTTGCCACAGGGCGCGATATCCAGCATGTCCCTGCTGTAAAGCAAAAGTCGCCTGCCGCGCGGCTTTCATTATCTCGGGTTCCCGTTTCACCCGCGCGCTGGCGGCTGGATACATTTCTTCCAGATCGGGCACCGTCACTGGCGATACGTCAGGATAGGGACCGCTGTACGTGGGATCAAAATAGGGCAGATCCGGCTGGCGGCGTTCCAACTCGGAAATAATCATCCCCATCTGCAGTCCCCAATCACCCAAATGCACATCACCCAACACCTCGTGACCCATAAACCGCGCCAGCCGCTTGAGGCTTTCGCCAATGATCGCCGCCCTCAGGTGCCCAACGTGCAACGGCTTGGCAATGTTGGCGCCTCCATAGTCAACGATCACTTTGATAGGCATTTGTTTTGCACAGCCCAGGCGATCATCAAGCGCCATCTCGCGCAAATACGCAGACAAGAAGGCATCGCTTACGGTCAGGTTGATGAAGCCTGGGCCGGCCAACGCAACTTGCGCAAACGCTTCTGATTGGGCCAGCGCATCGACAACCCGTCGAGCAATTTGGCGAGGGGTGACCTTGTATTGCTTGGCTGCGGCCATCGCCCCATTACATTGAAACTGGCACAAATCGGGCCGTTTTGAGATGGCCACCTGTCCGTGCTTTTGATCGAAGCCACATGATGAAAACGCATTGGCTACAATATCGGTCAGCCGATCCTCTAATGACTTCACCTGACTGCCATACCCCAATTCCCTATCGCGACGCCTACGTGACCAATCCAGTTGTCTCATCCAGGCCAAACATCAAGTTCATATTTTGTACGGCCTGCCCCGACGCGCCCTTGAGCAAATTATCGATGGCCGAGACGATGATAAAGTCGTCACCGTTGGCCCGAGCAAACGAAATCACACAACTGTTGCTGTGAGTGACAAAAGCCAGCGACGACAGCTTGCCGGCCGGCAACACGTGGAGAAACGGCTCGCCGGCATAAGCACTGCTGTACAGATCGATCAGCCGGTCGACCGACCAACCCGGCTTGAGCGTCACATAAATGGTCGACAAAATGCCTCGATCTACGGGCAACAAGTGCGGCGAAAAGGTAAGCCGCACTGCTGTTTCTCCCCACTTGTTCAGCTCTTGCTCCATCTCACTCAGGTGCCGGTGCGAGTGGCCAATGCTATATGGCACAAAATTCTCGTTCGCTTCGACAAAAAGCGAACTCAGGGTAAGCTTGCGCCCCGCGCCGGACACGCCCGACTTTGAATCGATGATGATCCGCGAGCTACCCAGAATGCGGTTTTTTGCCAGGGGATACAGGGCCAACAATGCGCTGGTCGGATAGCAGCCGGGACAGGCCACCAAACCGGCAGAAACAATCCGCTCACGATACACCTCCGGCAAACCATACACAGCTTCCGGCAACAACTCAGGTGCGATATGTTCCGTTTTGTACCACTGCTGATAGTCATTCACATCCTGCAGGCGAAAATCTGCCGACAGATCGATCGTGCGCACACCCTCTTGACGCGCGCGTTTGACCACCGACATCGACTCCCCGTGCGGCAAGCACAGGAACAGGACGTCAACCACCCCAAGATCCGCATCTTGAAGCGCGATCAAGGGCAAATCGAACGGGCACGGATACAGATCGCTAATCAATTGCCCGGCGCTGCTCTGTGACGTCGCAAAAGCGATTTTTGCTTGCGGATGATTCTGAAATATCTTGACTAACTCGTAACCGGTATAACCGGTGGCGCCTATGATACCTACTTGAAGCATCTACCCGCCTCCTGATACAAACAAAAAAGCGACCCTCCAAGAAGGAGGGCCGCTTGTAGCGATCCACATTGACGCACACAAGGACAACAATCCAGCTTGGATACCCTAGCTGATCGCCCTTCGTCGTCGCAATGTGTGTGAAAATTCCATCATAGCAAATACTCCTGAAAAAAGAGTGTATCACAGAACCGGTGACGTGTCAAATTTACGTTTGCGCCAAGCGCTTAGTGATCTCTTTGCAGTAGCCACCGTCCGAGATCGTGGATCGCCCGGTGGGCAGGCGATCCACGATCCACATCGTCCAGGCAAGCCATCGCCTTTTCGGCATAATCTTGGGCCACCCATTCCGCATATTGGCGTGCGCCGAGCTCATCCAAGATCTGAACAGCACGCACCGCATCGTGCTCATGCAAATCGTCTTGCTCATAAATCGCGCGCAGTTCCGCATTCCCCAACGCGTACACAACAGGCAGCGTCTTTTTGCGCGTCAGGATGTCAGACGACGCCGATTTGCCCGTCTTGGACTCTTGGCCCCATATTCCCAGAATGTCGTCGACAACCTGGAAAGCCATCCCCAGGTTTTCGCCAAAGTACGCGTACTTGGACCTGGTGCCCTCGTCTGCCCCGCCGATGAGTGCGCCAAGATGCATCGAGCAGGCAATCAAGACGGCGGTTTTGTTACGAACCATTCGCAAATAGTCATCTACTTCTATGTCCATTTGCTTCTCAAAAATCATATCCATGTACTGGCCTTCGGTCAACAAGATGCACGTATCGGCAAACATGCGTTGGGCATTCAGCACAATCTCGGCCGTCACGCCCCGTTCCCGCAGTGTATCCATCGTACGAAAAGAGATGGCAAATAGTGCATCGCCACAGTTGATGCCATGCGGCAGCCCCCACACTCTCCACAGCGTTGTCCGGTGCCGGCGCGTCGAGCTGTTATCCTCGATATCGTCATGGATCAAGGAAAAATTGTGCAGCAGTTCAACTGCTGTTGCCGCCGGTAAAGCTTGCTCCATCTGCCCTCCAACGGCCTCACAGGTCAACAGACAGAACACAGGCCGCAGCCTTTTTCCCTGTGGTGCGTAGGTATCATCCAGTTGTGCATCAACCCAGCCCATATGATACCCCATCATGCCATAAAACGGGGCCAATACATCGTCCGGCACCGCCAGAGTCGCCTTGAGCTCTTTTTCCAGCAAAGGCAAATACCGATCCAGGTAGGCTTGAAAAGTCATCGCGCAATCTCCTACAATCCAGCACCCCTAAAAAGTCGCAACCTCACAATACATCAGGTGTTATGTTTTCATGATCTTATCAGGGATAGACACGCATGTCAAATGCCAGTACATCCCGGCAAGAACACAACAGCCTGATGTTGACAGAATGGCAAAGATTGGTACAATAGGCAATCATTTCACACAATTGGACCTAGGGAGGAAAACAATGGACGTTTTTGGACAGGTAAAGGATATTGTTGTCGAATTGCTGGATGTAGATCCAGAACAAGTCACAGCCGATGCGACTTTCAAAGAGGACCTGGAAGCAGACTCGCTTGACCTGGTCGAGTTGTTGATGGCATTTGAAGATGAATTTGGCTCGCAAATCCCCGACGAGGATGTAAAAAACATCCTGACCGTCGGCAATGCCGTCGCTTACATCGAACAACATATGAAAGAACAAAACGCGTAGGGCTTCCTGTCACAAAACAATGCGTGCCCGGTTGGCACGCATTGTTTTCCCAAGTTTTCCTAACAAGCATCGCTCATGATGTTTTACCCAGCAGTGCTTTTGCCCGTCCGATCTGTGCCTGCACCGCTTTTGTGGCTGTACCGCAAAATACAGAACGCCTCTCCACCGCGCGGCGAAAATCCAGAACATCGTACAAGTCGGACTTGAAATGGGTGTCTATTGACTGGTAGCTCTCCGGGGACAACTCAGCCAGCGTGCACCCGCTCTCCTCGGCCATGCGCACAGCCTGCCCCACCAGGCTATGGCATTTGCGAAAAGGCAGCCCCTGAGCCACCAAATAGTCGGCTAGTTCAGTAGCCAATAAACCTTGATCCAGAGCCGCCAACAACCGATCAGAATGAACCTGCAACGTTGAAATCACACCAGCCGCAATGGGCAAAACCATCGACAGGGTATCAATGACGTCAAAAAGTGGCTCCTTGTCCTCTTGCAAATCCTTATCATAAGACGACGGAAGCCCTTTCAGCAACGTCAAAATGGATACCAGAGCCCCATTGATCCGCCCTGTCTTGGCCCTTATCAGTTCCAAAGAATCGGGATTCCTTTTCTGGGGCATGATGCTCGACCCGGTCGAATAACGTTCATCCACGGTAACAAAGCCAAAGGTTGGATTAGACCACAAAACCAGGTCTTCAGCCAGCCGGCTCAGATGTGTCTGCAGCAGCGCCGCCCAAAACAAAAACTCGGCGACAAAGTCTCGGTCGCTTACCGCATCGATGCTGTTTTGAGCAATGGACAAAAAACCCAAGTCCTGGGCCAGTGCGTTGCAGTCGATGGGAAAAGCATTTCCTGCCAAGGCTGATGCCCCCAGCGGCAGCACTGCAACTCGCTTTTTGATCTCATCCAACCGCTGCCGGTCGCGCTGCAGCATCCAGAAATACGACATCAGCCAGTGACTGAACAACACGGGCTGCGCTGGCTGCAAATGTGTGTAGCCCGGCATCAACAGATCGACTTGGGTCTCGGACTGCTCGATCACGGCTGCCTGCACCGAGTCTAGTCCCTTGCACAGCTCGTCGATTTTCTCAAGCACATACAGGCGCATATCGGTGGCAACTTGGTCATTTCGGCTTCGACCGGTATGCAATTTACCAGCTACAGAGCCGATCAACTCCCCCAGGCGGCGCTCGACGGCCGTATGGATGTCCTCATCGTCGGGCAAAAATGCAAATGCCTGGCTGTCAAACTCTTGCAACACTTGATCCAATCCGGCGACAATGCGCTCACTTTCCTGTTTGGTCAGCACACCAACGTTTACCAGCGCCCGTGCATAGGCCTGGCTGCCGCGCACGTCTGCTTTGTACAGCCGCCAATCGAAACCGATCGAGGCATTAAACTGCGCCATCAACTTGGTCATTTCGACCCCGAATCGCCCGCCCCACAGTTTACCCATGCATACGCTCCTCAAACACTGGTTCCAGATTGGTTTTCTTTTTCAATCCTGGCCATCGCCCGTACCGTCAACGGCAATCCAAAGAGATTGATAAACCCTTCTGCATCGCTTTGCTTGTACACCTCGTCCTGGCCAAACGTCGCAAAATCCTCGCGGTATAACGAATTGGGCGACTCGATGCCCACAGAGGTACAACTGCCCTTGAACAGTTTCACCTTGACCGTACCGGTGACCGGCTCTTGGGTTTTTTGCACAAATGCCCAGATGGCTTCGCGAAGCGGCGTAAACCATTGGCCAAAGTAAACCAGTTCGGCAAAACGATCGGCAACAAGATGCTTGTAATGCATCGTATCGCGATCCAGGCACAGCGTTTCCAGGGCGCGGTGGGCCGTGTAGAGAATCGTCCCACCTGGCGTTTCATAGATCCCGCGTGACTTCATGCCCACCAGCCGGTTCTCGACCATATCCAGCCGGCCCACGCCGTGCGCGCCGCCCAGCTTGTTGAGTTTGGTCAGCAACGTTACCGGATCCAGCTTGACCCCATCCAATCCTACCGGAAAACCCCGCTCAAACGCAATGGACACATAAGCGGCCTCATCAGGGGCCTTTTCCGAGGCCACAGTGAGGACATATACGTCTTCCGGTGGTGGCTGCGAAGGGTCTTCTAGTGGTCCGCCTTCATGGCTCATGTGCCAGATGTTGCGGTCGCGGCTATAGATCGATTTGCGGCTCGACTTGACTGGAATATTGTGCGTGGAGCAATAATCGAGCGCGTCCTCGCGAGAACGGATATCCCATTCGCGCCAGGGTGCAATAACTTTGAGCCTTGGGTTCAGCGCCTTGACGGCCAATTCAAAGCGAACCTGGTCGTTGCCCTTGCCGGTGCATCCGTGTGCGATCGCATCCGCCCCTTCCTTGTTGGCAATCTCAACCAGCTTTTTGGCCGTGATTGGCCGCGCAAAAGAGGTGCCCAGCAGATACTGCCGCTCATAGATCGCCCCGGTCATCAGCGTCGGAAACGCATACTCGGTCAGAAACTCGGCACGAATGTCCTCAATGTATACTGCGGACGCGCCGCTAGCCCTGGCCTTGGCATCTAGACCAGACAGTTCTTCCTCCTGTCCCAAATCAGCCGTAAACGTGACAATGTCGGACTTGAAATTCTGCTTGAGCCAATGTGCGATCACCGATGTGTCCAACCCACCTGAATAAGCCAAAACGATCTTTTTGATATCTCCCATTTATACTCCTCCTAAAGTTGAACCGAAATCTTTTTAACAACGACCGGCGCTCCGGAAACGACCTGGGGCACGGGCGCGCCGTTTTCGATCATATTCCAGCAATAGCACTTGGCTGCGGCGATGGCTTTGCCCTTGGCCTCCTCAACCGTTTTGCCGGTGCTAAAGCAGCCTGGCAGGACGGGGATCGCCGCCAAGAACTGACCATCCTGGGTTTGTTTTATCATCACGTCAAACTGATATGTCGCAGACACAGCGTCCTCCTTTGGCAGACACATTTCTATTCATTCCCATCGTGCAGATAACAAAAAAACAGCCCTCCGGTCTGGAGAGCTGTTTGGTTTACTTGATGATCTATAAAACACAATCGCCCAGACGCGGCACTTAACCAGGCTGGGTTCGTCGTCGACTTTCAAAAGAAAATGGTCTCTGCAAATTCATTCATCTTGTCCAATCTTGTTTTGTGCAAGTATATGACAAAACGTTGGCTTTGTCAAATTGTCAGGCCGCCAAATGAGTTATCTGCCAAATCTACTATGCCACGCTCTCCCGCACTCGGACCCGGTATTCAGGGCTCGACGCGACCCGGTGAGCCTGATCTACGCTGACATCTTTCCCGATCACGATCCGCCCATCTGTATGTGCCTCAATCGGGCTGTTGGCACGGATATAGTCTACCAGTGCTTCTTTGACTGTCACCCCGATGCCTTTCACATCCTGCGCAGCGGCAAAAAGAGGCCGATAATCGACCGCGTGCTTGACCTGGTAATCTGTGCTAGCAACGACATACTCTTTTTGCCGGTCAAGGGGAACGCCATCCACCATGACATTCACAGCGACACCGCCGACGATACGAAAGCGAACGCCGCTGACCTGAACAAAATTGCCCGTGCCCCCGCTCGACGCACTGAGATCGAGCACGTCCTGGATCTGTTCTCCGGTCATACGCAAGCAAAGAATTTGGTTTGGGTATGGCAAAGCATCATAGATATCTTGCACCACCAGCGGTCCCTTGAACAACGCGTTCAAGACGGTCAGCGATGGCATAAAAGCCACGTCAGCGTCGGCCCTCTGCCGCAAGATGTCGCATACCAGGTCGCCAAGCGCTGCCTCCTGGAAGCGAATGTTCTCATCCGAGATGTCAATCGCTGCCGAACCAATCAGATCAAACCTTTCCGGGTACAACCGGCGCATCTCGTGCTCTAGCATACCAACGTGCGCCTCAATGTCCGGATCAGATGGTACGTCTCCCGTAAGCGGAACCAAGTCGTAGGCATAGCTCGTCACCCGTCCATTGCTGATCGCCACGTCGAGTCGTCCCAGGTATGCCCCCCACTGATAGGCCTCGACAATCAATGTACCGCCCATTTGCACCGCTGTCGTCAGTTTTGCGTGCTCGTGTGCGCCAATAATGATGTCAATCCCGGGCACGGCATTCGCCAATGCGTAATCGTCCTTGAGATATTGGTGTCCCAAAACAATCACAACATCGGCCTCCTGACCGATCTTGGGGATCAACTCACGTGCAGCCTCGATTGGGTCAATGAGCACGACATCCTGCAAATGCTCGGCATCAACAATGTGCGGCCATTCGGGGCCGGCAAAACTGGTAAATGCAATTCGGACCCCACCTTCCTGAACAATGGCGTACGTGTCGAGCAAATGTTCACCGCTGCTCGCACTCTGCAAATTGGCACACAGAATGGGAAAAAAGGCGTCGGCGCGACGTTGAAACAGCGATTCCCAGCCATAATCCAAATCGTGGTTGCCCAACCCCATCGCCACATAACCTAACTCGTTCATCAAGGCGATATCTGGCTCGCCCTCAAATGCGTCGGCCATCAAGCAACCTTGGTGTACGTCTCCAGCATCAACCAACAGCACGTGGTCGGCTTGCTGGCGGATCTGTTTGACTAATGCCGCCCGCCTGGCTATGCCACCTACCGGATTAGGATAGTCCAACAAACGGAACGGGGCCAGGTGGCCGTGCGTATCGTTGGTATGCAGCAAGGTCAGGACAATATCGGGATGATCTGGTGTACGTTCAAGAACAGGTGTTGACTCGCCCACCGGATCTGCCGGGGTGCTGGTCACAACTGTTGGCGTCTCCGTTGTGCCCGGCGCTCTACACGCTTGAATGAGCACACCGCCAGCAGCCAACGAAGAACGCTTGAGGAAATCTCGGCGAGCGATCCTGTCTGATCGCGATCCCCTGTCAGGAAAGGCCTGATCGGACGACGCATTGTCTTGCGGCGCGCTACCCGATGACGCTTCACCAGAAGACAATCTGCCATCCGATCCTTTGCCAATCGATGCTTTGCCAGTCATAAGCATTCCCTCTCAGGGACACCGGTACTGCGATTATGCCATTTCACGTTTGAGAGCATTCCCCAAACGCCGTATGCCCTCTCGGGTGTTGTCCGGCCCCATACACGAAAAGTTGAGGCGCATGGTATTGTGTCCGCCACCGTTGGGAAAGAACACATGCCCCGGTACAAACGCGACTTTTTCTTCTAGTGCGCTGTAGAACAACTTTTCAGTGTCAATGTGCTCGGGCAAACGTACCCACAAAAAGAGTCCCCCTTGAGGCCGTGTCCATACAGCTTCTTTGGGAAACGATTCCTCCATCGCCGCCAACATCACATCGCGGCGCTTGTGATATTCAACACGGATCTTTTGTACATGCCGTTTCAAAATACCGCGTTGGCAAATGTCATTCGCCACGTGTTGCACAAACGTGCCGGTATGCAGGTCAGCACCTTGTTTAACCAGGACAAGTTTGTCGATAACCCTCTCCGGCGCAATGATCCAACCCAGGCGGATGCCCGGTGCCAATGTCTTGGAAAAAGTGGACAAATAGATGACGTTCTCTTTGTGGTAAGAGATGATGGGAGGGAGATCGCGGCCCTCGAAGCGAAGTTCGCCATAGGGATCGTCTTCGACAATAAAGGCGTGATACTTGGCCGCAAGTTCGACCAGCTTTTCTCTTCGCTCGATCGACAATGTCGTCCCGGCGGGATTATGGAAATTCGGAAGGACATAGATGAATTTGGCACCAGCCCGTTCGAGTTCGTCTTCCAAACGGTCGACCTGCATCCCATCGTCATCGATCGGTACGGTGACGAAACGCGGAGCAAAAGGACGCCAGGCCTGTATTGCACCCAGATATGTTGGGCACTCGGTCACAACGATATCGCCTGCGTTGATAAAGGTCCGCCCAATCAAGTCGAGCGCTTGCTGAGAGCCGTTGGTAATCAGAATGTTATCCGGCACGGCCGGGACGCCGTACTTTTTTACCGTCTCATCCAGATATTCGCGCAGTTTGATATAGCCTTGTGTCAACCCATACTGCAAAGCCCGTTCTGGTACCTCTTGCAGTATGAAATCGCACGCTTCGCGAAACTCACGAACGGGAAACATCTCTGGCGCTGGAAGCCCACCAGCAAACGAAATAACACCAGGCTGCTGGGTTATTTTGAGCAGCTCACGAATGATAGAACTGCTCACATTTTGCATACGTTCAGACAGGCAAGACCCCCAGTCAGTCGTCCATTGACCATCCAACTCGATCATCTCAAAAACCTCCTTGTTTTTGATCGTAACCCATTGTACCACAGCCGACCCCTTGCGCCAATAGGAAATACGTCCGGGCAGATTGAGGTACCTTGGCATGATCAAACAGATGGGTCACGCTTGCACGTGTCCCATCTGTCAAATCACACTATCGTCAATCAGTCAATAACCAAGTCGGCATCTGGTCGCACCAACTGGATCCACGTTGACCCAGGTCGGAATGGGACCTGATTGCCCTGGCCATCAACAAAAATCAAGCGATCGCCGGCTTGCTGCGGGTTTTCGCGAATCCAACGCACGTCGTAGACTTTGCCATCTCGCATCAGCTTGGCCGTGCCCTGTCCCCACAACTCGACAACAACCGAGTAATAGAGATTGTTCGGGTCGTGAGCATCCGCCAGGATATCACTGTTATAATGGTTGGCATACAACACGATGACGTTCGATGGTGAAATTTGCTGGCCGGTCAACTCGTCCATCGTTGCCACACCGAGATCGAACCGTTTATAGGTGCGCGTCGCTCCGTCGTACCGATATTCAGCAATAGAATACGTGGGCTTGTAAACGATTCTGAGGTGAGTTGCATCCCGACCTCCTCCTGGTGGCGTCTCACTGAAAACAAACATATTGTGGAAATCCTGGCGTTGATTCACGCCGCGCGCCGAGAGCACGCCCCACAAACGAGCCGTATCGCTATACATCGTCAGTTCGTAGCGAGATTTTTTGTCGGGCATACGATACTCGGCGCCGCCATCCGTAAACGGCTCCTCGGGGCAGATGACACGCTTGTAGCCCACAGCCCATTCCTTGCCCTGTGTAATCCGAATCTTGACAGCCGGATGCCCGCCTGACGCCACCAGTGCCGCCTTAAAGATGGGCATCAATTCGCCATCCGGAAGGCGCAAACTGCGAATCGGGCCCAATAGGCCAACGTCATTTCCATAAAAGATCGCCGTGAATCGCGTCAGAAATGCCTCAGCCTCGTGCTCAACCACGACATCTGCCAGGCTCAGCCCTGACTGCGGGCGCGCCACAATCGGGAAATTGGGAACCTTGATCCCCAGCGGACGGCGGTTCAAGTTGGCCGGATTCACTTTCAATCCAGTCAGCGGATTCACATCCCCCCCTATCGCGACAGGTGCTGGCATTTGACCCGAGGGAGGAGCCGGTGCTGGCGTAGACGTTGGCATCACTGCGACAACCTTGGCACTTGCCGGCGGCTCTATCACCACCGTAGGCGTCAAAGTCGCCGTCATCGTAGGCGTTGGCAGAACAGGCGTCCTTGTCGCCGTAGGTGTAGATGTAGGTGGCGCCGCCGCAATCTGTACCGGAGTCGGCTCACTCGTGGGCGTAGACGTACTTGATACGACCATCGGCGTAAATGTAAACGTAGGTGTAGGAACAAAAACAGTTGGTGTGGATGTTGGAACAATCGTCGGTGTCTTGGTCGGAGTGGACGTTGGGGATGGTTTGGCACTACAGCCGGTACTAAAAAGAGCACTAAACAACGCGAGCCCAATGAGCAACAAAGACAACACAATGCGAACGATGAATGACCGATTCAACCTAGCTCCTCCATGTCGAGATGGGGGAGAGCATACTGCAAATCCATCGATTTGTCAAATCTTGGCCGTTCATCCCGGCCGGATCTGGCAGATTTGATAGGTTTTGGCAGGGCAAATGGTGTATACTCGAAGAAATCACCCCAATTGGATTGGGGTTTTGTTTTTGCACAAGCACGAAAAGAGGAACGTGAACCAGTGAGCAAAACGTCTCAATTCTCTGGGTTTTACCGGCTGTCTTCAGCACAAAGAATTGCCCGCATCGTCGAATGGGCGGAATTAAGCACAGAAGAAGCGGCAGCGCTAGACACCGCCGGGCTGGGTTCCGGACAAGCCGATCACATGATTGAAAACGCGATCGGGACCCACAACTTGCCACTGGGCATCGCCGTCAATTTTCTGATCGATGGCCAAGACTATTTGATCCCAATGGCCATCGAAGAGCCATCTGTCGTCGCTGGCGCGAGCTATGCCGCCAAACTGGTACGCGCCGGAGGAGGTTTTAGAACACACAGCACGCCGGCAGAAATGATCGCTCAGATCCAGGTGCTGGACATTGTCGATCCCTGGTCGGCACGTTTCGAGCTCCTGGCACACCGAGACGAACTGCTTACTCTGGCCAACAAGAGCGATCCCGTCATTGTTGGGCTTGGCGGCGGCGCGCGTGATCTCCAGGTATACGTGATCGAGGATTCGCCCGCCGGCACAATGCTGGACGTACACCTGATCTATGACTGTCTGGATGCGATGGGCGCCAACACGGTCAACACAGCCGCCGAAGCCATCGCGCCGCATATCGCCCGTATCACTGGCGCAAGAACGCACCTGCGTATTCTTTCCAACCTCGCCGACCGGAGATTGGTCCGCGCCCACTGCGTGGTGCCCGCATCCGCACTCGAACTCAATGAACTGGCAGGCGAGACCGTCGTCGACCGCATCGTCGAAGCCTATGCCTTTGCCGCCGCTACCCCCTACCGTGCGGCGACACACAACAAGGGGATCATGAACGGCATCGACGCCGTTGTCGTCGCCACCGGAAACGATTGGCGCGCCGTCGAAGCAGGCGCGCATGCCTACGCGGCTCGCAATGGCAGCTATACCTCTCTATCGCATTGGGCCAAGAATAAGGACGGCGATCTGGCAGGCACACTAGAAATGCCGATGGCCGTTGGCCTGGTGGGCGGCGCGACGCGCGTTCACCCAACAGCCAAACTGGCGGTCAAAATCCTGGGGGTCAAAACGGCCCGAGAATTGGCCCAGATCATCGTCGCCGTCGGCCTGGCCCAGAACCTGGCTGCTATCCGCGCCCTGGCTACCGAAGGCATCCAGCGCGGGCACATGCAGCTTCACGCCAGGCAGGTTGCCATTGCCGCTGGAGCCAAAGCAAGTCAGATTGACATCGTCGTCCGGCGTATGATTGAGGAAAAAACGATTCGCCCCGACCGTGCAGCCGCCATCTTGGAAGAACTAGGAAGCGAGCCACAGTGACCGGATTCAAGATCATGAAGCCAACCTCTCCCGTCGGGATTATCGGCTACGGCGCATATGTCCCACGCTATCGCATTCCAGCCCAGGAGATCAACCAGGTGTGGACCGACGGCTCTGGCGGCACGCCGATCAAGGAAAAGAGTGTTCCTGGACCCGACGAAGACACGATCACCATGTGCATTGAAGCCGCCCGCAATGCATTGTCTCGCAGCGGCAGCCTCGACCCGCGCGCCATCCGCGCGGTGTGGGTTGGCAGCGAATCGCACCCCTATGCGGTCAAACCCACCGGTACGGTTGTTGCCGAAGCCATTGGCGCCGTCCCTGATACCTTGAGCGCCGATCTCGAGTTCGCCTGCAAGGCAGGCAGCGAAGCCATGCAGATGGCCATTGCCCTGGTTGGGTCCGGCATGGGCAGCTATGCCCTGGCAGCCGGAGTCGACACAGCCCAGGGGCGTCCCGGCGATGCGCTCGAATATACCGCCGCGGCCGGCGGCGCAGCCTACATCCTCGGTCCGGCCGATGAGGCGCTGGCCGTATTTGAAGGATCGTTCTCGTTTGTCACCGACACGCCCGACTTTTGGCGGCGTCCCTACCAACATTTTCCACAGCACGGCAGCCGTTTTACAGGCGATCCCGCCTACTTTAGGCACATCACGGCCTCGGTGGAAACCATTCTCGAACAAACAGGCACCACACCGGCCGATTTCGCGTATGTCATTTTTCACCAGCCCAACGCCAAATTTCCGGGTCGTGTTGCCCGGCAGCTCGGGTTTTCCCCTGCCCAATACACGCCGGGGCTGCTTTCGCCTGTCATCGGCAACACCTATGCTGGATCGGCGCTCATCGGCTTGAGTGCCGTGCTCGACATCGCCAAAGCAGGCGACCGGGTGCTGGTTGCCTCCTATGGTTCTGGCGCCGGCAGCGATACCTTTATCTGGACAATGACTGACAAACTGCCCGAACGGCAGTCTGCGGCACCCAAGACCCAGGATTACATCGCCCGCCGCCAGCCGATCACATATGGAACGTACGTCAGGTACCGCAAGAAACTTTATGCACACTAGACATGTGTCCCAATTTGCTCATTTTCACGCAAATTTTACACCACGTTTCACACATTTGAGGTACAATAAGAAAGAGCCAAAGACCATCAAACGTTGGAGACTCGCCTGGAGCGAGTGGAGATAGTATGCGAGACGTAAGCATCATCGGAATCGGACAGACGCCGATTCTCGAAAACTGGGAAAAATCACTGCGCCACCTGGCCGCCGATGCGGTATTGGCGGCGATGCGCGACGCCAATATCGATCGCGCCGATATGCTGTACGTGGGGAACATGCTCTCCGGCGAAATCGCCGGGCAGGAACATCTCGGGGCCCTGGTTGCTGATTTTGTAGGGCTACGCGGCATCGAAGCAGTCAAGATCGAAGCCGCCTGCGCGTCCGGCGCGGCAGCGGTACGTATGGGGTATATCGCCGTCGCCGGCGGGTTAGCCGACGTGGTCATCGCCCTTGGCGTGGAAAAAATGACCGACGAAACGGGCGACGTCGTGACCGGCGGGCTGGCGCTGGCGGCCGACGGCGACTTTGAGGTGCCGCACGGGCTTTCTTTTGTGGCGATCAATGCCATGCTGATGCAGCGTTATCTGTACGAATATGGCATCCAACGCGAGGATTTTGCCAATTTTGCGATCAATGCCCATCGAAATGCGGTCAATAATCCCAATGCACGCTTTCACGCCCCGCTGACCGCAGAGAGTTTCGCCAGCGCGCCGATGATTTGCGACCCGATCAGTCTGATGGATTCGTCGCCGATCGGTGATGGCGCAGCCGCCGTCATTCTGTGTCCTACCGAACAGGCGCACCTGTTTACGACCAAGGCGGTGCGCATCGTCGCTTCTGCCGTCGCCACAGACTGCTTGTCGCTGCACGATCGCAAAAACCCGCTGCAATTGCAGGCCGCCGAACACTCGGCGCGCAAGGCGTATTTTCAGGCCGGGGTCGGTCCGGCAGATATTGACTTTTTCGAATACCACGACGCGTTCACCATTATGGCGGCCCTCTCCCTGGAAGCCAGCGGCTTTGCCGAACCGGGCAGAGGAACGCGGTTAGCCAGGGAAGGGGCGATCTTTATCGACGGGCGGCTGCCAACCGCGACGATGGGCGGACTCAAAGGCCGGGGACACCCGGTCGGCGCAACGGGCGTCTATCAAATCGTCGAAGCGGTGCAGCAACTGCGCGGCGAATGCGGAGCCAACCAACTGCCCTCCGCGCGCTACGGCATGACCCAAAACATCGGCGGCAGCGGGGCCACAGTGATCACACATATATTGCAGGCAATGGAATAATACATTCATAGAAAGGTAGAACATGGGAATCCCACAATACTGGAGACTACAACAACAAACCTATCAACTGACCGGTGAAATATGCAACACCTGCGGCAGCAAGATCTTTCCGCCGCGCGACGTGTGCCCGGAATGCGCCAAACCCGCCTACGAGCCGTACACTTTTAGTGGCAAGGGCGAGGTCTATTCTCACACCACCGTCTACAATGCGCCGCTGGGGTACGAGGACTATGTGCCCTACGCCGTGGCCATGGTCAAGCTGGAAGAAGGGCCGATGGTCACCGCGCAGTTGACCGACGTCAACCCCGACGAGGTCCAGATCGGCATGCCGGTGGAAATGGTCACCCGCAAAATGCGCGAATTCGGCGAGGATGGGATTATTGTCTATGGCTATAAATTCCGTCCTTCCGCGTTGGCCATCGCCTGAACAAATTCACTTTCTTCCTCCCTTGGCTCCCTTCATCGAAGAAACCAACGAGCCTCCCCCCCGTTGGGAGGGATTGAGGGGGGGGAGGAAAAAAAGAATCGCTCGTATGCGCGCCAGCATCTATTATTTCTCAGGCACAGGAAATTCTCTGGCTGTCGCCAGAGCCATTGCGAAAAAAAGGAAAGGGACACGGTATTGAGTTTCACCTCGATCTGTGGTATGATAGATACATAAAGCAGTTTGAAATTGTCACAGCCCTCGTCGCAGCCACAGCCAGTTGAGGAGGGTACTATGAAGCTTTGATAGCCAGCTTCCTGATCGAGGGACCTTTTGGTCGGTAGCTGGCTTTTGTGGCTCTCGGCTGCAAAGCTCATAGAAAGGAATCTCCCATGGCAATTATTTATCACCCCATTGTTCATGCCGCGAGCGGTCCTTATCGGGGTGTTGCGCTGGTCGGCACCCATTCTGCAGTCATCGGCTGGACATTTGACGACCCGGCCCTGCGCAACGGGTTGCTCGGTTTTGCGATCCGGCGCACCGATCTGGATCCCGAAACAGGCGAGGTGATGCGGCTCGACTGGCTCGGCGGCTACAAACGGTTCGAAGAAACTGATGACGGTCAAGCCGGTGAAGTTCGCTCACTGGAAGCGCCGTTTCAGCGGTTCCGGTGGAACGACTATACGTTGAAATCCACGCGAGCATATCGTTACGATGTCTTTCCGATGCGAGGGTCGCCTGTAGCGCTAACTCGTGATGAACCTCCCCTCAGTTTTGAGTTTCGCCCATCGCAGGAGGATCCAGGCGATCTGGGCATTTTTGTCAACCGTGGTGTTACAGCAGCTATGGCCTACCTGGCACGATTCCGGGACCAGCATCCCTCCGAAGTGGGTCCTGCCGCCTATCGTTGGTTATCGCGTGGGCTGAAAGAATCTCTGCTCGGCTTTATTGCCGCTGCCAACCCCGGCGAGGCACTGCACGTTGCCATCTATGAGTTCTTTGATCATGAGATCGCCCAGGCTCTCAAGGATGCCGCGGACCGTCAGGTCACCGTCCATATCGTCCACGACGCCAAGCCAGGCAAACCCTCGACCGAAGAGAATGAAGAGGTGATCCGCCATTTTGGCCTGGAGAACTTGAGGACCAAACGGACCACGGTCAATATCAGCCACAACAAAATCGTTATCCGCCTGGTAGACAGTGCCCCACGCGCGGTCTGGACCGGTTCGGCCAATTTTTCAGAGAATGCATTCAACTATCAGACCAATACGGCATTGATCGTGCGCGACGCGGATACGGTTCAGCATTTCGAGGATTATTTCCAGGCCCTGATCACGAATCCGCCCAAAGCCGAAAGCAAACTCGCCAACCGCAAGATCATGGATCAAGCCAACGCTATCGCCGACAGGTTCGCCAAAAAGATCTTTTTTTCACCGATCAGGAACAAGGACATCCTGGAGACCTCAGTCGAGTTGATCCGTTCGGCCCAATCCATCGTCTTGATCAGCGCGCCTTTTGGCGTAGACAAAACAATGATTGAGGCGTTACACACCAACTCTGATGATATCATCGAGTACGGCTTGGCCAATGCCGCCGCCAAGAAAAAGATCGAGCAGCTGCGACGCAAAAACACCCGTTTCTTCCCGCCCAACAGGCTTAGAACATTCATGGGCCGAAACTGGGACGCGAAAGCATTTGGCGCCCACAAGATCCACGCCAAAACTATCGTCATCGACCCCTGGAGCGACCATCCCCAAGTGCTCATCGGTTCGGCCAATTTCTCGGAAGCGTCCTGCAACGACAATGACGAGAACGCGATGCTGATCACGGGAAACAAACGCCTGTCGGCGATCATCGCGACAGAGTTCATGCGGGTCTACGACCACTACAAGGCGCGCTTTTACATCGACCTTTTCGATGAGAAGAATAAGGCAATTGAACAAGAGAACAAACAGCGCGGAGCACAGGGTCTCGAGCCGCTGCCACTCGAGACGATGGACACCTATCTCAAAAGCGACGAAAGCTGGAGCCGGACCGCCTTCGATCCGGAATCGTCGAGTCACAAATACCGCGATCGGATCGTCTTTTCGGGTGGCTGACAGCGTTAGAACGATTTGTCGAATTTATTTGAACCCAATCAAATTCCAGGCATTCAACACTGTCAAAAACACAGCGGACGCCAGCACAACCAACGCAGGGTAGACCTGCCGCAGCACAGCGCCTTTCTTACGCCACCACAGCACGCCGGCCAAGATCAGTGACGCCGCGGTCAGCCCTGCCGAGACCAGCGGCAGCACCAGCCAGGCGCGCATCGCCGCGACAGAGATCCAGAACAGGCGATTCAAGCTCAACAGAAAAGCGACGTTGAATATGCCAATCAGCACCAGCAGGCACTGCTCCAGGCACTCCGGGCGGGTCGCCGGCAGCCCGCCGCGCCAGCGGCGTACAAGCAGGGCCAGCGGCCAGACCAGGGCCACGACCGCCCACAGCGCACCCCAGCCAGTGAACATCGCCCTGGTAAAAGCACCACTCTCGTACCAGGCCAGCTTGACGTACGCCGGCGGGCGGAACATGGAGGTCACCTTACCCTGCTTGTCCCGAACAAAGGCAATACGTTTTTCGCCCATCTCGTCCTGGAACAGCAGCGGCGCGGTTTCGACGTACTTGGTACCATCCACCAGGATGCCATCGCCGCCAGCCGTCACCGTTACATCCTGATCGAGGATCGTCAGCCTGTAGGCTGAATCCCGGATTCTCTGATCGTACTCCAGCAGGGCACTGCGGTACTTGCCGGTCACCTGTTCCAGCGGCGTGGAGGGCGCGGGCGATGGCAGAGCCTCGGGCGCGGCCGGAAAAAAGTGGTCAAGGAACTGCTGGCGCAGCGCCGGGATCATACTGCAGGCCAAACTGCCGGCACATTCCTGGTTAAAGGCCAGGAAATACCCCAGGCGCTGTTCGGGCAGCAGAGTGAGATCGGCCCCAAAGCCGCGGTGCGCGCCGCTGTGTCCGATCAGCCGCTGCCCGTTGACACTGCCCTCGACAAAACCATAACAATGGCCGTCGATCTGCGGGTGGGCGCTGTACTGCTGGCTGTGCATCTCGGCCACAGTTTCGGGCCGCAGAATGCATCGCTCGCCGTCGCAGCCGCCTTCCAGGTGAGCGATCATAAACTGGGCCATATCTTCAGCGGTCGACACCAAATCCCCACTGGGATAGTCAGCGTAATACTCGACCGACTGGGGCAGATAGGCATCCTCCTGGTAAAGGTAACCAACCGCCATCCCGGCGGGCAGCGTTGATGTCCGCAAATAGCGGGACCGGGTCATGCCCAACGGCGCCAGGATCTGCTCGGCCACATACCGGTCAAAGAGCAGGCCCGACACCGTCTCAACAATATAGGCCGCCAGCGCGTACCCCACACCCGAGTAATACCACACTTTTTCCGGGGGCAGGATCCGGTGTATCGACCCTGCCAGGTAGGTTTCCAGTGGAGGAATCGCGGACGGATCCGTGCTGGTATCCCAACGCTCATTCAGGCCGGCGGTGTGCGTCAGCAATTGCGCGAGCGTGACCGGCTGCGAGTAGGTCTCGTCCACTTTGAACGCCGTCAGGTACCGGTTGACATCGGCGTGCAGATCCAGTTGCCCCTGTTCGACCAACTGCATCACCGCCGTGGCCACAAAGAGCTTGGAAATCGAGCCAATATGCACAACCGTATCTGTCGCGCCCATCGGCCTGCCCCCTTCCACTCGCGCCAGACCGTACCCCTTGGACAGCAGGATTTCGCCGTCTTGCACAAAGACAACCATCGCGCCCGGTGTGTGCGTCCGGGCCAGTTGCGCGGCGAAAAACGCGTCCAGGAAGGATTCCAGCTCGTCCGGCGCAATTGAGCCGGACGGGGCTACTGACGGCACCGGGACATCCTGCCGGGGCGGCATCGAAAGTGCGGGGACAGGAGTGACCAATACGAGCAAAACAACCAGAGTTAAGGCCAAGAACATAATCAACGAGCGAAAAAACCGAGTCACCTTGTGCCGAGTCATTTTGCACTCCTTTTCCGAGAAGAACAACTGTTGCTACTATTAAAGATGTGCAAAACGCCAAGATATTACGGATGGGTCGATGCTATCTTGTGGATTCCAAACCGTTCAAGAAGTAGATGCGTTCATCCGCGAGGAGCGTAATCCGTGGGGCAGGTGAATGGCTTATCTCACCGCCATATACTGCTCGGCCTGGTACATGAATGCCTCCATCCGGGTGTTGACGTTCGTCCCCCCTTGCGCATCATAGATCACGTCCAGCCAGGGGATGTGGCCGTTAGCGGCACGGATCGATTGGGCCACGCCGGTGACGACCAGGCTGGGCATGCAGGTAAAGGGCAGGACATTGAGCACGCCGCACAGCCCGTGATGGGCATAATCGACCGCCTTGCCAATGCTGAGCACGGCCTCGGTGCCCAATAGCGGATGGTAATAGGGCCGCGCGCTGTCCATTAAGGCTGCCATCGCCGGTTCGTGCGGAAACTGGAGCATATGCTGGACCGGCTTGAGCACCCGCCGTTCGACGTGTTGCTGCACCCATTCGATGCCCAGCGCCTTGAGCCACTCCAACCAGCGCCCGGTCAGCCGTGCGCGCTCGCGTGTGCTCCACACTGAAAAATAGATCCATTCCATCATCGGCGCGACCCACACCTGGCCGCCCATCTCTTCAACCTGGCGGGCGATGTCCTGGCTGGTAAAAGTGTTATTGCGCACATAGATCTCGCCCACGATGCCGATCACCGGCCGCCGCCGGCTGCGGTCCAGCCCGATCCCGGCAAACTGCTCTGCCGCCCGGCTTAAAGCAGCTCTGGTTCGCCGCCCGCCGCCAGCCTCGATGGCCGCCACCAGGCGATCCAGACAAGCGGCGTAAAAGCGATCTGTTTCTCCCTTGATCTGCTCGTAGGGCCGGTGGTCGTGGCGCAGCTTGAGCAGCAGATCTACGGCGACAATACCCTGCCAGGCCAAAAGGCGGAACCGAAGCGGATCGTCGCTCATCCCCTGGTAGCCATTGTCGGCATCGGCCGAGAGGATCTCTAATTCTTGCAGTCCTGCTTCGTCGAGCAGCAGGCGCAGCATGGTCCGGTATTGGCCAAAACGGCAAGGGCCGCAGGTGGTTGGCATAAAGTAGGCCGACTGTGCGGGGTCGAAATCGGGTTGGCGCGCACGGCGCAAGATGTCGCCGACGACGACAAACAAGGGCAGGCACTCGCGCCCCAGGCACAACTCGCGCCCTATGGCCAGCGTTTCCTCGTCGGGTGGCGGCAAACATTCGGAATCTGTGCCCAGGGCACGCAGCGCGGCGCTCAGCGCCTGCGCGTGATCGCACATGTATGGAATGTATACTTTTTTCTGTACCGTCAGACTGGACACAGCACCCCCTCTGCCGCATCAGGCTCTGTCGCCTCCTGCCGGTTCGCAGCCATCGACTGGCGATCAAGACTGTCAAAAAAGGCCTCGCAACGCGTCATCAGCCCGGCGTCGGCTGTGTGATCGTCCAGTTCCAGCTCCAGAACCAGCCGGCCAGCCATCTCGCGACGGAAATAGCTCAATAGAAACGAATCCGGCCCACAGCCGAAATTGGTGACATAGATGGCCTGTAAACGCGGATCCCGGCGGATCAGTCGCGCGGCAGCGAGAATGTCCTGCCCACTGCGCCAGTACATGTTGTCAAAGCGATCCGACACGTCGACGCTATCCAACGGCAGACAGTCCATCGGCACCGGCACCACGCCCAACTTGCGCAGTTTGTAGGGCAGGGCCATGCTGACCCCGGGATCGCAGGTGTTGTAAGGGCGCCCGACCAGCACAGCGACGCGCGGCCATTGCCCCAGATCGGCCAGGAACTCGGCCCCCATCCGGCGCAAGCCAACATAGAATGCACGCTGTGCCTCTGCGCCGAGCCGCGCTGCCGCCCGCACCTGTTTCGCCGATACGCCCAAGGGACGAGCCAGCTCGCGTAGCGACCACCGCCTGTATCGTTGGTCCAAAAGATGCACCGGGCCGCCCAACATGCGCACGCCATATGCGGACAGATCCAATCCGGCTGATACCAGATGCGGCACGGACTGGATCAGAGGGCAATAGGTATTATTTTTTTGTCCGGGAGCGCAGTTCTGGCCGGTGATGACCGAGGGCAGAAAAACAAACTCGACGCCCTTGTGGCACAGATCCAGAACGTGCCCCAGCATCAATTTGACCGGGAAACAGGTTTCGGCCGGCGCATGTTCCCACGTGTCCTCGACGATGCGCGGGTTGGTGACGTCAGAGAGCACGACGTCGACGCCCAGTTCGACCAGGAAACGATGCCAATAAGGAAACATGTCATAGAACAACAGGGCGCGAGGCAGGCCGACACGCGGGCGGCCGCTGTCCGGCGCCGGCGGCTCGTAGCCGCGCAGCAGCAAATCGAGGCGGCGAGCAACCAGGTCGGGCACGTCGTCGAACGGCCGAGTTTGACCGGGGTTTGACCCACGATGATTGTCTCGTTCGTACCGTTCGCAGCGCGCACCGTAGAACAGAGGCCGGTCATCGCCGAACAGGACGCGCGTGATCTCGCAGCGATTGACACAGCCTTTGCATTCGAAAACACGACTTGAATAAGGACGCTGTCCCAGGTCAAAACCGTGAAAACGGGTTTTCCGCTCGCCTATGTGCTCTTGAGCCAGGAGTGCGGCCCCGAACGCGCCGCTGACGTCGTGATGGGGCGGTACGATCACCTCACGGCCGACGAGCTGGCGAAACGCCGCGACCACAGCCGGGTTCCCGGCTACGCCGCCCTGGAAAAAGATATTTTCCCCGATCGGCCGCCCGTTCACCACGCGGTTCAAATAGTTCTCAGCAATCGAATAAGCCAGCCCGGCGGTCAGGTCGGGCACGGATGCCCCCTGCTGCTGGCAGTGCACCAAGTCCGATTCCATAAACACCGTGCAGCGCTCGCCGAG
>JAFGJF010000448.1 GCA_016929205.1 Anaerolineae bacterium | reverse complement strand
GCCTGGTGGTCAAAAAACGAGGCCCTGGACAACGTGCATCGTCCAGGGCCTGTGGGTTGGGGTCTGTAAAGGGAGCTGGGTCGTTGTGAGCGTGATTGTTCCTTTACGAACCTGGATGATTAGGCGGCGCCTTTGCCTGCGACCACCGAGGTGAACGTCTTCCACAGGATCTGGACGTCCAGCCACAGGCTCTTGCTGCGTGCGTACTCGACGTCGTAGCGAACGATGGTGTCAAAGCTGATCGCGCTGCGCCCGTTCACCTGGGCCAGCCCGGTGATCCCCGGCAGCACCGACAGACGCTCCATGTGCCACCCTTTGTACGCCTCGACTTCCCACAGCACGTTCGGCCGCGGGCCGATCAGGCTCATGTCGCCTTTCAGGATGTTGATCAACTGCGGCAGTTCGTCCAGGCTGGTTTTGCGCAAGATCCGCCCCACGCGCGTGACCTGCGAATCGGTGAACGGCTTGAAAACGGTCTTGTCGTTGCTTTCGTCGCCGATCTCGCCCTGGACAAACGCTTTCATAAACGCCTGGTGGTGCGAGTTGTCCAGATTGTGGGTCATCGTGCGGAACTTGTAGATGTGAAAGATGCGCCCGTCTTTGCCGACGCGTTTCTGTTTGAACAGTGCCGGGCCGGGTGAGTCAAAACGGATGAGCAAGGCGATAAGTGCCATTGCGGGGAACATCATCGGTAGAACCATCAGTGTGATTGCCAGGTCGATCGAACGCTTGAGAAAATCATAGCCAGTTTTGGCTCTTGTGCTCTTGGTTGAGCGGATGATTGTCGTTGCGAGTTCCATTTTCCACTCCAGCGAATAAAAATGAATAAAATAATTCCATATGTTCATAGTATAACCGGAAAAGGTTAGTACCCGGTTAGAGCGTGTGTTAGTAGTTGGTTAGAGTGCGAGAGCCAACGTCGCCGGCAAAAAAAGCGCCGACATGTTGATCTGTCGGCGCTTCTTTTTTTCTCCAAGCATGATCTGGAATCTCCTGGGCGACTATCGAATGAACAGGTTCAAAACGCTGGTCAAAATGGCCGTGGCGATCTTGGCTTCTCTTGACTTGATGTGGCGAAAGCGCCAGGCGTTTTGTGCGTTCCGGTTCAAGAGTTTCTCTGTCGACTGATAAACTTGGTTCTCAACATATCCGGCAAAGTACATTGTTTCTCCCTATAGTCATCTCCGTGTTAAGGTGGATGATCAATATCCGAACTGGCATAAAAAAAGGACACAATTGGGTATCCCTTTTTTCGACGCTTGCGAGGTTAGCTGTCGGGCTTGGACCGAAAAAAGTTGGCCCTACATCAATGTTGGCGGTTGGATGATTCGCCCCGGTTTCTGGTTCCCCCGCTGCAAACAATGAATTGGCTTGCATTCAGCGGATATCATTTTCTCTACTTAAATCTATTCTACACCAAGTCTGTCCTTCTGAATATGACTTTTGTCGCGTTCAGGAGGACAGAAACGCCAGGTCTCTTCTATGGCGTTTGAACGCGGTACAGTTCGATGTTTGCTAGGTAGCCGGTGTGCTGGGTCACCAGTGAGAGACCCCCTTCGCCCTGGATGGGTTCCACGGTACCGTTGCTGTTGGCATCAAAGCCAAACAATAACTCGTCATACAGCGCAATGGCTTGATCGAGCAGGCCCAGCGCGCTGTCAGCGCTGTCTTGGATGAAACACCGTTCGAGCAACTGTACGATGCCGTTGGCGCGCTGTATCGCATTCTGGGTGGTCGCCTCGACAAATCCGACGTGCAGCGCCAGTTCGGCTGAGGTCGGATCCGCTTGCCCGGCTGCGATGGCCGTTGCCTGCAGCGCGGCCAGGTAGCTTATAACGCCGTAGCCGTCTCCCGGATTTTGTGTCTGGCCGTCTCCGTTCTTGTCGCCAAAACGTTCGTCCTGGCTGCCGACCAGGATATTGATCGTGTGCTCAATATGCGCCAGCCCGCCGGCCAGGTTGCCGTCTGCAAGTCCTTGCCGGCCAAAGGTCATATGGTCCAATCCCAAGGCGCTCTCGGTTTCCAGTCCGTCAAGCAGGCTGTGGAGCGGCGTATCCGATGCTCTCAGGATTGCCTCACGAATAAAGGGCACGACGGCCTCGTTCACCGCTCCCTCAAAAGCAATCTCTTGTGATATGTCGGGCGCATCGCCAAAGTCCGGCTCCATACTGATCCGAAAAGCGGCATAGATCGCGGCCAGGTTGCGCCCTTGGTCGTCTGTAAAAAGGAACTCGACGTTGCCGTTGCCATCCGGCGTCACTGTGCCAACGTTCAATGGGCTCCCGGCGTCGCCGACCAACCAGCCTTCATAGTGTTTGCCCGACGGGGCGGTCTGGACGGCGGACATCTGGATGGTGATCGTATCCAGCCGGGCGTTCGTGCTTGAAAAACGCACCGTGCCTGCGCGTTGTGCGGCCGGCTCGAGTGTCGCGGCAGGTGTGGCCATCGGTTGAAGTGTCGCTGTGGGTTGAACTGCCAGCGTCGGTGTCTCAGTCGCAGGGGCGTTGGGCGTCGGTGTGGCTGTCACCGCTGGTACGACAGCGCTTGTCGTCTGTGGGGCCGTAGGAACGGCGGTTTCGCCCCCTTCAGCCAACGTGCTTGTAGGGGTGGGGGTGACTGCCATAGCCGCTGCCGTCGTTGGCGTTTTTTCCTGACCTTGGGCGTTGGCTTGTAGCCAGCCATTGCCAAAGCTCAGGATGGCGATCATGGCAACGACAATCGTGAGCAGCACCCCGCCACCGACGAGCACTCCACCGCCGATCCACAGCCAGGCCGGCGGTTTCTTTTTTGCGGCCGGTTTTGGCTGTGTGCCAGTTAAAGTTGCGGGCTTGCCCGTCGAACCTGCTGACGCGCCTGTTGCTGGCGTGGACCTTGGTATATTGTTTCCCAGGGCTGTGATCGATCGGGATGGTTGGACTGCCGGCCCGGAGACAGATGTGGGCTGTGGCGTTAGATAGGCTGCGTCACCGGTCGAGGCAAAAGACTGAAACTGGACGATCGATTGCAGCGCGACGCTAAACGCGGCTGCCAGTTCGCCCGCGCTTTGGTAACGGTCATCGGGCGATTTTGCCAGTGCTTTTGCCACCACGGCGTCGATTTGTGGTGTCAGGGTCGTAGCCAGTGCACTGGGCGGCGGCGGGATTTCGTTGACATGCTTGAGGATGATCGACACCGGCGAACTTCCGGAGAAGACTTGTTGGCCGGTGAGCATCTCGAACAGGATCAACCCCAGGGCATACACGTCGGTTCGTTTGTCGATCGGTTGGTCGATCGCCTGTTCGGGTGACATATAGGCCGGTGTGCCCAGGACGTACCCCGTCGACGTCAGTTGGGTGCCAACCTGCCCGAGCAGCTTGGCAATGCCAAAATCTGCCAGGTAGACGTTGTTTTGAGCATCCAAAAAGACGTTGGACGGCTTGAGATCGCGGTGAACGATGTGGTTCTGGTGCGCATAGTCCAGGGCCGCCGCCAGTTGGTTCAGGATGTGCGCTGCCTGCTCCAGATCGAGCGCGCCGTTTCCCAGCCGGTCGGCCAGCGTCCCGGTCTCAACGAGGCGCATGGCCAGGTAGGTAAAGTCTGGCGTTTGGCCATAGTCGTAGACCGGCAAGATCTGTGGGTGCTGCAACAGGGCGATCAGGTGCACTTCGCGCTCGAACCGTTGCGAGAGCATGTGGCTTTCCATGCCCGTATCGGTGGGCACGACCTTGATCGCCACTTCCCTGCCCATCGACGCTTGCCTGGCCCGGTAGACGGTGGCCATGCCGCCTGTACCCAGCACACCTACGACGTGGTATTTGCCAATATCACTTCCGACGAGATCCTTCATATATCCGCTCCCCGTGCTTTTGCGCCACAGATTGAATTAGCGCAAAAACAAACAATATCATATCTATTGTATAACAGGGAGTGAGTTTTGTCTGCGACAAAAGTCTTATTTACAGCACGCCGCGCTGGATCAGATCGAGACGGAATATCTCTTCGAACAGCCGCACGTCCGTTCGTGTATCCTCGCCTGATGAGCGGAACGGATCGCCCGTTTGCAGGCACTGTACAAAATGCTCTGCTTCGCGCTTGTAGCTCCAACTCCAGGCCGGCTGCGGAATGGGCCGGCTAAATGTCTGTGCTTTTCCCCCGACATAGATCTCGACCTCTGCCGGCACCTGCTTGAGCAGCAGCGGCGGCGCCCAGGTCTTGATCCAGCCATCGCGGAAATAAATCTGGGTGTGTTCGTCCCAGCGATAATGCGATACGCGTCCCGTCTCCAGCACGGCGCGTGTGCCGTTCATATCCAGGATCGTCACACCCGTATAGCCATCGTCGTCCAGGTCAACCGCGCGCACGGTGACCTCGTCGCGTGCGTCGAGAAACCAGCGCAGCAGGTTGATGTTGTGGGTGTACTGTTGCAGAAAGCCCAGGTACTGGTTCAGGTACGCCGCCGGCAGCCAATCCGGTCCCACCGCCGGCGTTTGGGGCATCGGTTCGTCACTGGCAATCATCGGCACGTCGATTCCGGCCGTCCAGTCGCCGCAAAAGCCGTGGTTGCGGGCAAAGGTGATCGCGCCCAGTTCGCCGCTGGCCCGGAACGCATCGATCTTGGCCTTGACCAGTTCGTTTCCCGCGTCGTAGCGTTTCATATAACCGACCATCAGCCGTGCGTCCGCCTGCCGGGCGGCGTCGAGGATCGTTTCGGCCTGCTGCAACGAGATGGCCATGGGTTTTTCCATAAATACGTGCTTGCCAGCCGACAGCGCGTCGCGCGCGATCTGGCCCTGCACCATAAACGCTGCCGACACGGCGATGGCGTCGATGTCGGGGTCGGCGAGCATGGCCTCGTGGTCGGGGTAGAATCTGGGGATGTTGAACCGGGCCTGTACCTGTTTGCCCAATTCTTGTCGCAGTTCGGCCAGGGCAAGCAGTTCGCAGCCGGGAATGCTGCACAGGTTGGGGATGTGGACTTTTTGGGCCATAAACCCGCAGCCAATGTAACCGATTCGAATGGGTTTCATCTTTATCTCCTTGGGCGTTTTCACGACCTATGAATACCGTAGCCGCGTTTTCCTTAAACGCGACAGGGGCTATCCCAATGTGTATGCCTTGCGACCCGGCAGCGGCACGGGCGATGAGTCCTCGCTGCGGATGCTCCAATCGAGCAAGCGCAGGCGCATGTCGGCGATGACCTCACCGTGATCCGGGTTATCGATCGTGTTCTCCAGTTCCCACGGATCGTTGGCCAGGTCATACAGCTCGTCGCAGTCACCCATCGGATCGTGCACGTATTTCCACTCGCGCGTGCGCACCATTTTGCGCCGCCCTTCGGCTTCGCGCCACTGCAAGCTCTGGATCAGTGTCTTGCGCCCGAAAGGGCGGGGTAGCGCTTCGAGATCGGCTAAACGGAAGGGCGGGCCACCCGCGCCATACTCGGAAAAGGTGGCCTCGCGCGGTGGCGCGGTGGTGACCGTCGGCAGTGGCTGGCCGGTCATCGATCGTGGCACCTCCAGGCCCTGAAGCTGCAGCAGCGTCGGTACCACGTCGACCAGATTGACCATGCTGTCGTCACGCTGGCCGGCCGGAATCTGACCGGACCAGGAGATGATCAGCGGGATTCGCGTCAAACAATCGTAAAAGACGCCGCCCTTGCATTGCATGCCGTGCTCGCCCATAAAGTCGCCGTGGTCGGAGCAAAAGACGACGATCGTCTTTTCCCGCAGCCTCAGCTCGTCGAGCGCGCCTATGATCTGCCCGAGCGCGTCGTCGATAAAACGCACCATACCGTAATACACTCCCAGCAGGCCATACACGTCTTCAATCGCGTCGTTTTCTATGCCGAGCAGGTGGTGCAGCACGCGGTTGCGTTCCGGGGCATTGGAATGCGGGCTGAATTTGTCCTCGGGCCACGGTGGCAGTGTGATCCTGTCTCTTGGAAACATGGCCGCATAACGTTCCGGCACCACCCACGGCTCGTGTGGGTCGGGAAAGGAAACCCACAGCGCGAACGGATCGTGGCGGTGCTGCTCCAGGAAACGCACCGTCTGCTTGGCAATCAGGTCCGTGGAATGATCCTCGATCGGCAAATCGGACGTGCCGTAGGCAAATCGTGCATTCTGCGGGCGCAACGAACGGCGCAAGGTGTGCGCAGCGTGGATGCCATCCAGTGGGCGGACCCACGGCATGCCCTTTGTCTGGGCATCCTTGGGCAGGCCGCCGTGCGAGATCTCGCACCAGGTGTCAAACAGATCCAGGTCTGCGGGCCGTTCAAAGCAGTGGTTTTTGCCGATCAGCCCGCAGTGATAGCCCTCGCCGCGCCAGATCTGAAAGGCGTGTGTCGCTCTGGCCGGCATAAAAGTCTCGTTGCGCCGCGCGCCGTGCGAATGGGGGAACCGGGCCGTCCACAGCGAGACGCGGGCCGGCACGCACAGCGGGTGCGGGGTAAAGGCGTGTTCAAAGCGCACGCCCTCGTCGGCTAGCCTGGCCATCGCCGGCGTATCGCAGAACGTGTTCCCGTACAGGTGGCTGGCGGTGGCTTTTTGCTGGTCGGTCATGACAACGAGTATGTTGGGTCGATCTGGCATGGGGTGCTCCTGTTGGTTTGGGCGGGATGCCCGCGATCCAGTACAATCTAGTACGCTGATTCGTATGTAGCCGCGTTTTCCGAGACGCGAGGAGTCGATTCGATACAAGCTGAAAAAAGAAATGATTAACCGGATTCCAAGGATTGACAGGATTTGACAACTGTACTGTCAATGAATCAAAAAGTCAAATCAAGCCAGGACAGGGCGTATTTCTTTCTGGGGGAAGCGTGCGAGTGCATCGCAGTTTTCGGACGCCGGAGTCTAGGCTTTAGCCGTGAAATGATGCCACATTTCACAATCGCGATGCCAAGGAGTCGATCGATGTCACCAAGTCATCATCACACCAACGTTTCTCATTCCCACGGCACTGGGCTGGGGCTCGATCCCCAGGCCCGGGCCATTCTCGAACGTGGCCTGGACGAACTGCTCGAACGGACTGCCGGCCTTGATTTTAAACCGCCTGCCTCGCAGCGGTCCTCGGGGCGCTATCCCCTTCCGCTGGCCCACGCCGTGTACGGCCAGGTGCCCGATCCCGATCTGATCCGTCAAAAGGTGCATTACGCGCCAGGACGTCATTTGAGGTGACCTGCACCTGGGGTGATACGCCGGAGAGCTTTTACCTTTTGTGCAAAGGCCAGGTCGGTGAGCCGGGCGTTGAAGTGATCGGCGATCCGGGCCGCGGCCCGGCCGGTTCGCCGCTGGGGGTTGTGCTGACCGCCGAGGCGGAACCGCTGGACGCCTTCGACCGGCGCTACATCGAGGGGTGTGCGGCTCAGATGCTGTCGAGGGTGTGTGGCGTGTCGGCTGCTGTGCGCGACGGGCGGCTGGTGCTTGGCCTTGCCCGGAACAGTGAGCTGACCCCGCAGCGCGTGGGTGAGGTGCTGGTCGCGGCTGTTCGGCACGAGTTCCCCAAAATCGACAAGGTTCGCGCCCAAGTGATTTTCGATTCCCAGCGGTTGGCGGATATGGTTGGCGTGATCCAGGTCGAGCAGGCGGAACGGGCGCAAGCGGTCGCCGCGACAACCGAAGAGAGCCTGGCCGAGTTTGCGACCTGCGTGGGCTGCTCGCCCTTTGCGCCCGATCACGTCTGCGTCCTGACCCCCGAGCGCCCGCCGCAGTGCGGCCGCCTCTACGAGCAGATCCGGACCGGGGCGCTGTACGGCTATGACGACATGTCCAACATCCACCACCGCGTGCTACACGCGAGCATCAATTCCTTTGGACTTTGTGTGAAAGGTGAGGCCATCGATCCCGTCGCCGGCGAGTGGTCCGGGGTCAATGCGGCCGCGGCGCGTTTGACCGGCGGCAGGACGACGCGGATCCAGCTCCATTCACTCGATCGCGCGCCGCACACGGGATGCAGTTGTTTTCAATTGATCATGTTCAAGACCGGCAGCCCGTGGCTGGGCATTGGGATCATGGATCGCCGGTACAAGGGCAGGGCACCCGATGGCCGCTCCTGGGCCGATTTGCATTATGCCTTGACCGGCAAGCAGACCATTGGCCTGGCTGGCGCGGCACCTGGATATCTCGTCTCTGAAAAGTTCTTGGCCGCCCACGGCGGCTGGCAGAGCGTGGTCTGGGTTAGTGCCAAGATCGCCGGCTTGATGGGCGATGGGCTGCCGGAACATGTGCAGGTTGGTCCGGATGAGCGCTAAAAGAACCAGTGCATTTTGACATTCTCGACGATTTCGGCGATTTTCAGCCCCGAGCGTATGCCGCCGATGATATTGATCACCGGCAAGAGCGTGAACCACAACAAGATGATCCCGTCGATGGTCAGAATGGCCGGCCAGCGCATGAGTTGCGCGTACAGCGTCCCGCTGGGGCGCATGTCGACCAATAGCATGACCAGCACCGTGCATGGCGTGCCAAAAAGCAGGCCCAGGATCCCACCGGCGATGACGTTGGCCAGTTTGTCGCGCTCCCAGCGCTTTCGGAGCCAGAACAGCGAGAACTGAACCAGTCCCATAGTATAGAGCATCGTCGGAATGGCGATACCAAAAAACAAGGCCATACTCAGCACCAGCACCCCGGCCAGCGAGGTCCAGATAAATGACCCCAGGGCAAAGGTTTTGGAAACCACGTCCGCCGCCTCGGCGTAGCGCATAAAAAAGCCGAGGTTGCTGCTGAGGCCGATGTGCAGCCCGGTCGGGATGGCGATCGCCAGGACGGTGATCATGGCCGCTTCCAGACCCAGCCGTGTGCCGTCAAACAGCACGTTGGGCGGCGCGGGTGGCGCGGTCCGGCTGTCAAATCGATATGGCGTATTTTGCATGCGTCATCCTGATCGTGATCGTGTTTTTGCTATCTTGGTTCGTTTCAACTATAGAGGATTATACTCCAGTGGCGAGGTGTGGTCAAGGGGCAACGGCCCCAAAATCCCCCAAGATGATTGGCAAGAAAATTCGGTGTATGGCAGGTTCACGCGCGCTGACGACCGTCGTGATCGGGATGGTACCTGTACTGCTGAAGCCGCCCGAGGAGCCGACGCCATAGTTGCCGTTGAGAACAATAGTCGGCGTTGTTGTGCTGACGATGAGCGAGACCTGGACCATAGCGTCGTTCGCGGCCAAGTAGTCAATCGTCCAGCTAACCGTATCCCCCAAAAGCGTTCCCCCGTTGACATAATTCACGCCATTTGGAATAATGTCGGTAATGGTCAATCCGGTTGCGATGATCTTGCCGCTGTTAGTGACGGTCAGTGTATAGGTGATCTGCTCGCCCACGGTTGCGGTCGATGGACCGTGTTTGCCGATCTCCAACGAGTAGAAACGGCTATCGATCGCCGTCGTCAAGATCGCAGTCGCAAATGCGCCGGCATCCTGATGTGAGACGATGGTGATGGTTACCGTGTCACTGGCGTCATAGGTTGCATCTGGGGGGATGGTCACCGAGATGTCTGCGTCGGAGCCTGCTCTGGCGAGCAGGGGACCGATTTGGATCGGCGCGATTGTGGGCCAGTCATTGCCGGCAACGGTCAGGTCAAAGGTATCGGTTGTGTTGCCTGTGTTGGTGATGCGCAGCGTATGGGTTACGACCGTTCCAGGAGCAGCTGACCTCGCTGGAGGTCTTTCGATCGCCAGGTCATAAAAAGACGTTCTCTCGGGTCTGCTGACCGGTCCTCCCATAGCCCAGGCCTGCGGCGTGATGCCTAGGCAACGTGTCGGCTGGTCGGGGGTGGCGGTCGTTCCTGAATAATAGTCGTGGGTAAAACCTGTTTCGTTGTTATAGATCGAGTTTGGAATAGGATTGTCGTCCGTTTCATCTTGCAGGATATAAGACTCGCCTGTCGGGCAATGCACATAGCGGGTTGTGGTGTCGTTGATGTGATTGTCAACGGCCGGTTTGGGAGCGGTTCCGATAGCGTCAAAGTAAAACAGGATCGAATGGCCCCATTCGTGTTTAAAGATGTTCCGGTTGTTGGATGCGACACAAGTCACCTTCATCGTGGCGTAGGTCTGTGTCGTTCCCATGTGGGAAGTCAGACCACAATAGGGTGGCAGCAGTTCGACCACCTGCCCGGTGTTGACATCTATGCCCAAGCTGTCCCAGACGACGATCACCGAGTCAAATGTGGGATCCCGTTCGGGAGCAGTACTCTCCATGCTCGGCCAGTAGCCGGTAGAGATGGGCTCCAGATCCGCGAGCGCCTGCTCTGGGTAACGAACCGTCGGGATAGGATGCATGTTGCCGCTTGTGAGGGCAGGAACGTCGCTTTCGATGAACCGTATGGCGGTATCGGCGGCGCGATCGATTTCTGCCTGGGTCATTGTCGCTATGACTCGGTGCTGTCCCAATCCGTCGGTGTACGAAAAGTCAGTCGTGGTATAGATCAGAACCAGTATCTTCCAGGGTGGATGCTGCCCGGAGGGCTCGACCGGGGTCAGTTGCAGGCCATCGAACCAGGCCGTGCCGGTGGTCGTGCCCCACCAAAAGCCCAATCTGGCAGCCACGGTCACCTGGGTATCGTCCCCCGAATTGAAAAGCAGGCTGGTGTAGGTCCAGTCATTCGTACCAAAGAGGCCGTTCGAATGCAGCGTCGTGCCATTAAGCGAAAGATTGGCACCTACATCCTCTGACTCTGCCGTGTGAGCGACGTTCTCGGTTTTGATCCAGCCTGATAGCAAATAGGTGGTGTGAGGTTGAACGGTCACCGTCTGGGTCCAGCGGGCATCGTTGGGGGTAGAAGTCACGATCTTGACGCTCTTGTTTCCCACATACGCTTGTGTGCCATCCCAGGTAAAGATCGCTCTCCAGGACCAATTTTCATGATCCCAGCCATCCGGGGATGCCATCGGCGAGAACAGCCCGTCCTCAAAGCTCTTGTTCACGATCAAGTTGCCCGACGGTGTGCTCAACAGGTTGATGCGATTGGAAAAGCGATGCCATGCACCTGCGGGCAGTTCGGCCTTGCGGTCGTGATTTGTGGGGGCGAGGATCGTGGAACGATCCGCCGCTGCTACGAGGTCTGACGACAATAGAGATGGCAAAAGAGTGACAAGACAAAATAACAGCAAGCACAAGATGGACCGAGGTGTAACGCGCACAACAACCTCCTTTCGGCTGTGTAAATGACAACCGACTCGATCTTGGCAAATGGCGTTGAGCCACTTTGCTGATCGTGCCGCTGTTCAAAACATGTTTGTCATTCTGTAGAAAAAGAGCCAATCGAGGCAAAAACGTTACAGGTCTCCAGTGGGAGCTTGGGAAAAATAACGGCCGGGATGCGCAGAGTTACTGCAGACGCCCCACTCAATTCACCGTGCCACGCGTGTCAAAGAAAAAAAGCCCGGCAGCCATCTGCCAGACTTTTTCAATCAGGCAGCTCGAGTGTCGCTCGAAAACGGATCTATGTGCTTTCCTCCGTTCCACCGGCTGTGCTGCCTACCGACTGGACGACTTTAGCCGCCGACTCGGCCTGTCGTTTGATGCTTTGCAGGCGATCGAGTTGATCGTGCCAGAACGCAGACCCGGCTGTGGCTGCCAGACCGGTAAGAACGATTCCCACTGTGAGGTCTAGTCGACGTTTGGTGGCCTCGCTCGTCTCCTCAGCTTGGGAGCTCGCGTCCGAGGCGCTGGAGGACTCGATCTCGATCGAGATAAAGGTTTTGTTGATCGTTCCAATGACTTTTTTGGATAGCACACCTTCCAGCAAATTGACAGCGTCGATCTGCAGCCAAAAGGCTAGGGCGATGCCGATAAAGAGCGAGATCAGCTTGATCACCCCGACGCGGAATGACTCTTCGCGCCGGTGCAAAGTTTCCTGTTCGAGCAGCACTTTGGCCGCCGTTGCCGCGGTCACGCTGGCGGCTTTTTTTGCGTTGTGCTGCCGCAGCCCGGCGTACGCCCACAGCGCGGCAATCGAGATCACGATGCTTGCAATCGCGAGCCCGGCGATTGGCGACACGTCCCAAAGCCACAACAGCTTGATCGTCTCCTTGTGCGTGAACAGGCATACCAATCCCAAGAGTGTCCCGAGCCCCGCTAGAACGCCGCCGAGGACCCAATCCCAGCCAACGCGTAAAAGATCGCGCGCTCCCTTGGTTAATTCCAGTCCCCGGGCCTGTCCAACCACGGGTTTATTACCAACCCCCAGACCGAGCGCGGTGAACTTTACCGTCCAAAACCCAACGCCTTACTACCCCATCCCCGCACATTTTCGCTCGTTCCAGCGGTCTCGGCCGGAATGACGATTTTGACGCTCTGCGCCCTCGATTCTTTATTGCTGGGTCATGTTTTCTGGTAGGCTTTGTGCGCCTCTACGTACAAACGCAGTGCTGCTTGCAGCCTGGCTTCCCAATTGTCACTTTCGCTTTTGAACCATTCCAACACATCCGCATCCATTTCTACGGTGACCGTTACTTTCGGGCGCGGCTGCCACAATTTGGCTTCCTGAAAAAAACGCTCAGTTAGTGGTGGGGTATCAGAATAGTCGATTTCTGCATCTGACATTTGGGACAGATTTTCCCAATCAGTTTTGGATGAATTTTTCATATTGTTTTCGCTGCTCTAAAAACAGAACCACTGAACGACTGAATGCACTGAATCCACGTGCTCGGCTCCATTAGTGCTTCAGTGATTCGACCGTTTTCGTTCTTGGTGATGAGCGATAGTGACGATTATGGCGTCTACTCCGCCCAGTCCCTCGCCAGCGGCTCAGCCTGCTCCTTCAGGCGGTCATCTGCTCCGGCACATAGTGATGCACATCGGCCTGGGCCATCCGTTCGGCGGTGCGCAGCAGTTCGGCGGTTACGGTTTCACCAACATATGCTTCCCGCAGTTGGGGCCGACCTGTACGGGCACATCCTTGATCACCAGGGTCAATGTGTCTCGTTCGAGCGTCACCATCATCACGCCCGGTCGAGTCTTATCCAGTTTACAGATCAGGCATTTCACGTCCCACTCCTCGTTCTAAATGTCTCCCACCGCTGTGGGTCAGGTTCATAGGCTGTGTTGAATCCTGTAAAGTCGTACCGCCCTGATTGTCGCGCAAAGTCGTGCCGCCCTTGTGCAAATACGACACGGAGCGTTCACTTCAGTCGATAAATCAGCCGACTCTGCGAG
>JAFGJF010000447.1 GCA_016929205.1 Anaerolineae bacterium | reverse complement strand
GTCTCCATCGCCCAGGTCACAAAATCGACCAAGGTCTGTCCATCGGACATGTTGGCCTCACCCAGATCCGCCACGAGCTGTGAGCCTACTGCCTTCAGGTCATCATCCCGGGTGATGTAAAATCGTTTGGTCGAGGACCAGTCCCCGTCGCCTTGGTATCCGGCATTGAACCGGTCGACCTGGGCCACAATGTGCACCCGGTCACTCGATCCGACCCGTTCGGCCTCGTTCAAGTCGAGGTAGATGTCTTGTTCCAGTATCTTGTCATCGGCATCCTGGTACATCATGACCAGCCACGTTTGCCCTTCCGTCGACATGGATGGCGGCACAAATGGCACCGAGGTAGACGTCGGCGCGTCGCGGCCAGAGCTTGTTACTGCCGTCGGCGTCGATTCGACAAAATCCACAACGCCCGGCTCTGATGCCGTCGGCATGCTGGCGACCATATCAAGCAGCTTACTGGGACCAACGACAATGATGACACAACCCCCAATGATGCACAACAAGACAACCAGACCGATCAGCACGGCAGGCGGCAGGCGACCGAGCAGAGAAAACAATCCCCCAAGCTGGGGCATCTGCCCACCGCTTATGCCGCCAGGCGTCGATGTTGGCGGCCTTGGGCGCTGCCCGGTTCCTCGCGGTGGTTGGGGCGGCGGCGTTTGACCGCTCGACCTTCGCCGCTGCGGCGCTTCCGCCCGCTCCCGCCCGCCCGGGCCAGCCGGCTCGCTGCGACGCCGCCGCCGGACATTAACCGTCTCGTCCGGCTTGCGGCTGGAATCGCCACTTCCTTGCGAGAACATAGAGAGCACGATGTCCCGATCTTGCCCGCGCGATCCGGTACCAAGATCATCCAGTGATGGCGCTACAACCACCCACGCCGGATGCAAAAGGCTATCGCCCCATAACTGCTTTTTCACAATACTGCCTCCTATTTCAGATCCATTCGATCTGTTCTGGCTTGACGGTCGCCGCGACCGGTTCGCCCCTGGTGCCCGTCATTGAAATCCTGGCCCGGATCGGCTGTCCGGATTCGACAGCGCATTGGATGTCATCCCAACTCAAGTGCCCCAGTTGCACTTTGGCCCGGCGGAATCCGTGCCACACGTTATCACGCCGCTCGCCCCAGCACAGGTAGACAAACCGCTGCCCTGGTTTCCCTTGTGCGTGGGGCCCGAGCAAGTTGGGGGCACCATTCTTGGGACCGGCCTTGACGCGCAGCACAAATCGGAACACGGCGCTGGGCACACTGCCCGGCACGTCGTCGACAACGATTTTGCCTTCCTGGATCCCCAGTCGAACGTGATGCCACTCGCCAAACACATCGCCCGGCATATCGACACACTCAAACTCGAACGTCACTTGCGGCTCTGTCGCCATCTCTATCCTCTCTGAAACGATCCGATGCACATCCAGCCATGATCCGGGACGTACAATATCTCGCCAGTCTACCCCTCAAAAAAAAGTGTACTATAAAGGAGCGCGAATGTCAACAGCACCGGATCCGGCCGGTTGGGATACACCAGCGATCTCTGGCGAGCGAGGCAGGCTTTTGGGTGGTAATCATCCTTAAAACCAGGACTTGACATCAAGACCAGAGCGATCAGAAGGTGGCCAAAAGCATTTCAACACAGCACATTACTGCACCACCAACACCGGGCAAGGCGAGTGATCGAGAACACGGGTGGTCACATCGCCGATGCGCAACTGCTGTGGACGAGGGTGGCTTGCCCGTCCCATTACGATCAGATCGACCTGGCGTTCTCGGGCCAGGACATGTATTTCGTGATAGGGCTTGCCGAACCGGGTTTCCTGCGCGGACATCACCCCGGCACTGGCCGCCAATCGCATCAAATAATGAAGATAGTGCAATCCTTTTTGCTCTAACTCGTCGCGCACCTGGGCGTCGGTACGCCGTGATGCACGCACCAGTTCATCGACTACGCTATCATCAATCACGTACACAAAGGTGATCCTCGCCCCGTGTACCGTCGCCAACCGCACGGCCATCTGCCCTGCTGCTACCGACGATTCGGAGCCATCTGTGGGTACCAAGATGTGGCGAAAGATCGCTGTCTGATTTGCCGAATGAATGGCATCCGCCGCCATAGATGTCCCTCCCTCCGTTGGAATGGGTTGTCATAAATATACAAAACCCGTGCGTTAGCCAAACTCCCCACTGCGGGAACCACCCCCCAGCAGATCGCGGTAAACCTGAGCTTTTCCTCCCGCGATGTCGCGATACGGTTGCTCGTACTCGCGGGTCGGTGGCCCAATCGTAGGTCCAGCAGCCTTGGTTTTGAGCCGCTTGAGGCGAAAGGTCTCTTCCCGGTCGCGCTCTTCCAGTGCACCTTCGATAAACTCGACCGTCTCTTTGTAATTGGGAATAAAAATATACTGTAGAGCGTTCACCCGTCTCTGCGTTTTGCGCAGCTCACGAGCCAGCCGCCACACCGAGGTCACCAATTCCGAGAGCTCGGGCAGACGGCTCAAGACCTCACGAAAGGCAAGGCTTGCTTCGTCGAGCGTGGACATGGTGTCGCCCAGGCTGAACGACAGCGGAGGTGGGCTTCCCTCGGCGTGGATACTGGGAATAGGCACACCCATCACGCCGTGCGTGTGAATCTCGATATCGACCGTCTCGTTGACAGCCAGCGCGGCCCATTCCAACCGCTCGCGGCCCATCGTCAACTGTGCGCGCTCTAAGGCACGATAGGCTTTGTCCAACAGTTCCCAGACCTGCTCTTGCAGCAAACTGGCATCGTGAGCCAGGTGGACCATCTCTGAGGTCAGCACCTCGCGTTTTTTGTCCAGGATCTCAAACCCCTCTTGAGCCAGTTTGAGATCTTGTTTCATTTGCAGCAGATTGCTGCGAGTAGGAGGAACGTTGATGCGTGTCATCGCTTTATAGCCGTCCGTAATATTGGTCGATCTCGTCCAGGCCGAGCCGCGTCAGCTCTTCGCGCGGCAGCATCGACACCAATCGCCAGGCCAGAGCCAGCGTCTGCTCAATGGTGCGGTTGTCAGTGCTGCTCTGATTGACAAATTCGCGTTCAAAGGTGCGCCCAAATTCCAGGTACTGCTGGTCGACCGTTGACAGTTCTTCCTCGCCAATCACCGAGGCCAACGAGCGCACATCCTGCACGTGGGCGTACGCGGCGTATAGCTGTGCCGAAATATGGCTGTGGTCCGCGCGAGTGCGCCCCTCGCCAATGCCATCCTTCATCAAGCGCGACAGACTGGGCAATACCGACACCGGTGGGTAGATATTTTTCTGAAACAGATCGCGGCTGAGCACGATCTGTCCCTCGGTGATGTAACCGGTCAGATCAGGCACGGGGTGAGTGATATCGTCGTTGGGCATCGTCAAAATAGGAATCTGGGTAATCGACCCTTTGCTGCTCTTGATCCGTCCTGTCCGTTCGTAAATCGAGGCCAGGTCACTATACAGGTAACCTGGATATCCCTTGCGGCTCGGCACCTCGCCACGAATATTGGAAATCTGCCGCAGGGCTTCGCAATAGTTGGTCATATCGGTAAAGACCACCAATACGTGCATATCGCGCGTAAAAGCTAGGTGTTCGGCCAGGGTGAGAGCCACGCGCGGCGTCACCAGGCGCTCCACCGGCGGATCGTCTGCCAGGTTGAGAAACATGGCTACCCGGCTCAACGCACCGCTGGAAGCAAACGCATTGCGAAAATAGGTCGCCACGTCGTGTTTGACGCCCATAGCGGTAAAGACGATGGCAAACTGCGTCGCATCCTGCTGAGTTTCGCCAACCGGCGCGCCAAGCGTGGCCTGGCGCACGATCTGGGCCGCAAGCTGATCGTGAGGCAGACCACTGCCGGAAAAGATAGGCAGCTTTTGCCCCATCACCAGGGTATTCATGCCGTCGATCGTCGAGATGCCAGTCTGGATTGTGTCGCGCGGGTAGACGCGCGCTGTGGGATTGACCGGCTCGCCGTTAACGTCGGCGTAACGATCGGCTAGCGGGATCGGACCACCGTCAAGAGGTACACCCAGGCCGTCGAACACACGGCCCAGCATCTCTTCCGACACCGGAATGCGCAACGAATGACCCAAAAAACGCACGCGCGTCTCCGAGATCGACAGCCCCGTGGTGCCAGCAAACACCTCCACCACTGCCATTTGCTCGCTGACCTCCAGTACACGGCCCCGCCGTACGCGCCCCTGCGAGTCGATGATTTCGGCCACTTCATCATAGCCGATATTGTCCGCGCCTTCGACCACGACAATGGGGCCTTCTATGCGAGACACGCCGATTATTTCTTGCCCACCTTGCTCTAGCCACTCGCTCATCTGTATTCTTGCTCCAGTTGTTCCATTTGCTCGTCGATCTGGCGACGGATCGCATCAAACTGCTCCAGGTGGTCGTTGGCGACCGTTGTTTTGCAGCGGATCAAGGTATTGACCACCGGCAGGTTATGAATGGTGACGATCAATGCGCCGCGTTCGATGACACGCTGTGCACGCTGATGAAAGTACAGGATCGCGTCGAGCATACGGATTTGCTTCTCCACCGTCGAATAGTTGTCAATAGGATCGAACGCGTCTTGCTGCAAAAAACCCTCTCGAAGCAAACGTGCTGTTTCCAAAGTCAGCCGCTGTTCATCGGGCAGCGCATCTGGCCCGACCAGTTTGACGATCTGCTGCAAGCGACTTTCTTCGTTCAAGAGTTCCATCGCCTGAGCACGCATACTGTGCCAGTCGAATCCGGTCTGGGCACGCCACCAGCCAACCATATAGTCCAGGTACTCGCTGTAACTCTCCAGCCAGTTTACAGACGGAAAGTGTCGCGCCGAAGCCAGCGCTTTGTCCAGTGCCCAAAAGCAGCGAATGAACCGCTTGGTGTGCTGGGTGACCGGCTCGGAAAAGTCACCGCCCGGCGGTGAAACTGCACCAATCACACTGACCGAGCCCTGTTTACCGCTCAACGTTTCGATCAACCCGGCGCGCTCGTAGAATTCGGCGAGACGTGCAGCCAGATAAGCAGGGTAGCCTTCCTCGGCGGGCATCTCTTCCAGGCGGCCCGAGATCTCGCGCAGGGCCTCGGCCCAACGTGAGGTCGAGTCAGCCATCAAGGCCACGTGATATCCCATATCACGATAATACTCGGCAATTGTGATCCCGGTATAGACACTCGCTTCACGAGCCGCCACCGGCATATTGGACGTATTGGCAATGAGCACCGTGCGCTCCATCAACGGGCGATTGGTACGCGGGTCAACCAGATTGGGAAAATCTTGCAGCACTTCGGTCATCTCGTTGCCGCGCTCGCCGCAGCCGATATAGACCACCACCTGCGCATCGGCCCACTTGGCAATGCTCTGCTGAGTCATCGTCTTGCCCGCGCCAAAACCGCCCGGGATCGCGGCGGCACCCCCTTTCGAGAGTGGGAAAAACGTATCCAACACCCGCCAACCCGTGATCAGCGGTTCGCCATGCTCCAGGCGCACACCATAGGGACGCGGGCGACGCACAGGCCAACGCTGCATCATGGTCAGGCGCTGCTCGCCCTTTGCCGTTTGGACTTTGGCGATCGAATCGACAATGGTATATTCTCCCTCCTGCGCCACCCACACCAGTTCCCCTTCCACATCCGGCGGAACCATGATCCGGTGTTCAAGAGCCGGCGTCTCGGGAACGGTTCCTAAAACGGCCCCGCCGACAAGCTGGTCGCCTTCCTGCGCGGTAGGAGTAAAATGCCAGCGGTCGCCACGGTAGAGCGGTGTCAGTTGAATGCCGCGCCCGATAAACGCACCACTGCGCATCTCGAGGATGGGCAGCGGCCGTTGAATGCCATCAAAGATGCTGCGCAGCAGGCCCGGCCCCAGTTCGACCGAAAGCGGCATGCCGGTGCCATAGACCGGCGCTCCGGGATGCATGCCGGAGGTCTCCTCGTAAACCTGGATCGTGATCATTTCGCCTTCCAGGCCGATCACCTCACCGACCAGGTGTTCTTGGCCGACCTCGACCAGTTCCAGCATGCTGACCTGCCGGGAGCCACGCGCACGTACCACCGGGCCGTTGATCCAGGTGACGGTTCCGATTTCTTGGCTCATAGTGATTCTCCCATCAACAAATGGTAGACAGGCGTGCGCAGCGTGTCTTGCCAGCGGCCCAAGCGCGCTTCCAACGTATTGTCAAACTGGCGGTGTCCGTCAATCGTCTCAACGATAACGCCAATACCCTGCTTTAGTACGGCACCGCGCTGTAACTCGATGCTCAATGATTGGGAAAGGTTTTCCATGACCGTGTCCGGCAGCAGATCCATCGTACGCTGGTCGGCATGGACCAAAATGGCCTCGGCGTTAAGCTGGATCGCACCTTCACGGACAAGCTTCTGGACGACGTCGGGATAGGTCGTCCAACCCTGCACGGCAGTCAACCGCTGGCGAGCCGTTTCGAACACGCGATTAAGCAGCGCCTCACGCCGTTCCATTTGCAGCCGCTTGGCTTCAAGCTGGGCCGAGGCCATCGCCTGACTGCGGATAAGGGCAGCTTGCTGCTGGGCCTGCTGCAAAATCGATTCCCGCATCTTGTCAGCGCGAGCCTGTGCCTGTTGCTGGATCGCTTCAGCACGGACGCGGGCATCGGTCAGGGTTTGTTCGGCTTGGGCCTGCGCTTCAGTCATTACAGCGCGGGTCAGGCCCTGAATACTCTGTTCAGTCGTTACCATCGTTCACTTGCCTAATCTTTTTCTATTTGGTCACACCTGGCACGGAAGACAAACCGGCTTGTGTCCAATAGTGAATCAAATTCTAATCCCAATTGCGCGCCGGATCAGCTCATCAAGGGAAGGATAATCGGCAGGCACCCCCTGCGGGCCGGGGATCTCGACGACCAAAGGCACCGTACTGCGCAACTTGAGTTGATCCATTCGCCCCGGAATCAATGCAGCAATGTCCTGCGTTACCAGGATAACGCCCACATCGGGATCATCCATCGCCGCGTCCAGGGCCTGGCCGATCTCTTTTTCTGTCTGCACCGCCTGCCCTCGCACGCCGACCAGCTTGAAGCCCAGCACCGCCTCCGCATGGCCGATCACCAGTACGTTCATCGCCTTACCTGTTCAGGATCATAAACGAAATGATCAAGCCGTAAATAGCGATCCCTTCGGCCAGACCGACGAAAATCAACGCGCGGCCAAAAGACTCTGGTTTTTCAGCAATCGCACCCACCGCTGCCGACCCGGTGTTGCCAACGGCGATGCCGGCACCAATCGTCGCCAACCCGGTCGAGAGGGCAGCAGCCAATGAGACGTACGGGTCAGCAGCGGCATCTCCTTGAGCGGCAACACCGGACGCCTGTACAGATTCTGGCATCGCCAACCATACCAGGCTGATGCCAATCATCATCACGCCCAAAAGGGCATTGAATCCCATAAAACCTTTGACCAGGCGGCTCATTTGTTGGGAGGGCGGTCGGCGCTGCTGCCATACAAACATCAGTAACGCGGGAATCATTGGCAACAAACCGGCCAAAATTGCAACGATCAACGTCTTCATTCAACTTCTCCTTGTCATCAAAAAGGACATCTATTTTCCACTGCCAGGCAGCGTTTTCAACGGGGTGTAACGTGTGCCCCCGCCTGTAAAAAATTTGGAAAAAAATTCATAGTATTCCAGACGTAAAGTCTGGATGCCAACAATCAGGCCTTCAAAGCCGATGATGAACAGGTTGCCGAGGATAACAACGACCCAATAGCCTGCGCCACGTGTAGGGCTGACCAGCTCGGCGAGGATAAATACCACCGCGCTCAAGCCACCATGGGCCACGGCAAATGCCCCCACCCGCACGTACGACAGGCTGTTGCTCAAAAAGCCGATCAACGTTTCAAACAACTCGAAAAAGGCTTGAACGGCATAGGTCGCTGCACCACCCTCAATCAGGGGGCGATGACCCGATATGAGATGACCAAGCAGCTCGGCAAACGTAATCGCAATCGCACAGACGATCGCCACCCCGGTGAACACGGGAACTGGCAATAGAACCGAGGGCAAAAAGGCGACCACAACCAACCCGAGCAGTGACCAATACAACAACAAGCCGGCAACGCCGTTATGGCTGAACAGCATCCGTCCCCAGTCCCGGGCGACCCAGGCATTGACAATCCCGACCAAAATGCCCAGTGTAAGCAGCACGGCGCCAGCTCCGACAGCTACCCCCAAAATAGACATCATATTTTCCATAGGATGCAGCCACAAAGCAGGCAAAATGTGCTCAAAGCCAAACACGCTGCCGTAGAGAAAACCAAAAACCGTGGCGACAACGCCGCAAGTGCCGATAATCTTGCCCAGATCAACCAGGCCTCGCAGCGCAGGGATTTTGCCGCTGCCTACCAGCCAACCAGCCAGAGCCAGGACCAGTCCGTGTCCCACGTCACCAAACATCGCGCCAAACAACAACGGAAAGGTGATGGCAATAAAAACAGTTGGGTCAATCTCCTGGTAGCGGGGATGACCATAGATGGTGACCAACTGCTGAAATGCCCCGAGCAAGCCGGGATTTTTGAGGGCTACCGGTACATCCCGATCGGTACGCTTGCGCTGGACCGGGCTTGTCTCAATCATCGCATCGGGCGAGACCTGGCTGACAAGATGGATCAACGTATCCAGCCGCGACGACGGCATCCAACCGGCGATCAAGTAGGTATAGCGTAAACGCCCAAAACGAGCCATAGCCTCAGACAAAACGTGGCTGGCGCGCACTCGCCAGAGCAAGGTTCGCAACTGCTGGCCGTATACTTCGCGCATTTCGGCCATCAACCCTTTTTGCTGCACGATGTGCTGCTGGGTTTCTTCAATGCCCTGGCGCAAGGAAGCCAGGATTTCGCCGGGCGTGCCGCAGTATGATTTGGGCAAATCGATGGGATTCAGGTAGGCGCTGCGCGAGGCACGCTCCAGCACGTCGGCATTGTGCGGCGTGCCGACCAACAGGACAATGGATTGGCCACCGTCTTTATGCAGGGTGAGCAGGACAAAAGGAATACGCGAAAGGCTGTCGCGCAGGCGAGCGACGTTATCTGAAGGCATCGCGCCCAAAATGGCAGAAACGTGGTGCATGCTGCACAGCGCCCCCACGTCAATGTTTATGCCAGACAGCAGATCAAGCTGTCGAATGTAGGTTTGCAGCGACTCGAGCTTTTTTTGTTCGCCGGTCATTTCGTCCAGAATATGGCGCACATCTTGCTCGACGCGCTCCGTTGTGGGCAAAATCACCTCGACCTCAACGGCATGTGTTTCGGAGGGAGGCAAGCCCTCCTCAATGCCCAGGGTGGTCATAGAGGTGAGGATGCGCCGCTCCAACGTCGCCAATGTGGTCGCTTTGGCGCGCCATTGTTGACTATTATCACCATTGTCGCCGCCGGATGAGAGATAACTGGCGTCGATCTCGTGAAACACCCCCGCATCGGCCAGCACACGAGCCACTGCCAACGCATCACGTTCAGGCACAATCAGTTCAATCTCGGTCATTTCCTGGGGATATAACATAAATGCTCCATGATCAAGGTTGGATCATCCCATTTTATGCTCAAGCCGCGCCTGGCTGCCTTCGCGCATCACCAGGTAGGGTAGAAAGGTCTCAGGCGCTGCTTGCATTGCTTTGGCTTCGATCAAAACGGTCAAATCCTGAATTTCCAGTTCGTTGAGCAGCAGATAGGCTGCCGGGATGCCCACATGAAACGGATAACCGACAAACGCAGCGTTGCACTGTGCCACCAACCTGTGTTGTAAGCGGATCTCGAGATGTGACAAAAATCCTGGCGTACTCAGGTATTCGCTGACATCACCAATATCAGGATAGATGCGCAGCAACAACGGGGCGATAGATCCACCCGCGGCGATGGTACGAATATCATGGTCGTGAACGCGATATCCAAAAGGCAAGGTATAGTTGATAATCTCTTCTTCGGACAGTTGATAATGCACACGATAGCGAATAGCCCACATCAGATTATTGATATCCAGCATCGTACCCACCAGCCGTAGGGCCTGTTCGCGCTCTCGGCCGGAAAGCCGCTGCACATCTTGCCACAACTCGCGCCAGTACGCCAGGTCGAGGGCAACTTCGAGTGGAAAGAGGCTCTGCTCGGCCGTGTAGCGCTCCATCGCATGAGACAAGGTGGCATAATAAGGGGTACCACGCAGCAGGTTGACCGCATCGCTAATCGTGCCTGCCTCGACAATTTCTTGTACGGGCACGACCGTACGGCCGTTCATTGGGAAGAGCACATAGCGCACGCGGTCCCAGGGGTCGCGCGCCATCAGACCACGCAGCACGGCCTTGAGGTTGTCGACCTCGTGGAGACGGTACAACTGGGTCATCAACGGGCGCACCTGGTCGGAAACCATTCGAATCACTGCCGTACAGGCCTGGGCCAGATGCATCTTGATCTGGTAGACGGCACGACGCGGAGTCAGAAACGCCTCATTGACTTGATCGAGATAGGCTCCATAGACAGTCTCCCGAAGCGTGCTCAACAGGGCTCCAAAGTCGGGGGCTGCATCGAGCCGCTGCCACTGTTCTGGCGAAATCAACGAAGCCCGCATGGCACGCACACGCGCATGGACAGCCGCATAGGCAGAAACGCCTTTTGAGGCCACTTAGGACTCCTGCCCGACCAGTTGATCCAGCACGTATGTCACCGCGCGATCAAAATGGGTCATCGCCAGTGTTTCCATCCTACTGGCAGCATCTCGGGCATGGGCCAGAATCTGCTCACACTCGGTTTTGGCTTCGGCATGGCTTACCAGGCGATCGGCTTCTGCTTTTGCTTTAGCACGCTCCTGCTCGATCAGTGCTTCGGCTTCGCGTTGTGCTCGCGCGGGAAGTTGTTCGGCTTCTCGTCTCGCTTCTTCTTGAATACTTTGCGCTTGTTTTTCGATTTCTAGAACTTGTTGGATGTATCTTTCATTCATCTAGATCTCCGTTCAGTGTCGCCGTATGCGCTACAACCATTGATCGTCGCCCGCGAGCAATGTATCTTTGACCATAGTATTACCCTTCTCCAGTGCCCCAGAGACTCATTGTACCTCCAAATGCCTTTTGTGCAAAATACCTAATCGCGCGTTACGTGCGCGGCTCGCTCATCCCAACTCTCTTCACGGGCTACCACCACAGTGTAACATATATGGCGAGTCCTGGTCTTTAAGCCAAGTTCAAAGCAACCTTAAGAGAACCTTAAGAATGTAGTACTTGACACATTTTGACTGTCTGTATCGATAGGTCTATAATCACCAATGCGTTCTGTAGGCTCCCGTGTAGAGTCGCCGGTGATGACGTGCCGCTTTGCACACACCCAGTGCCAGGTTTTGCGATGAGAGGGAATAAAAATGGACACACATATTCTGTTGGTAGATGATGACGCCCTCTTGCGCCGCAGCCTGGCCTTCAACCTGGAGCAGGCCGGCTTTCATATCAGTGCGGCCGCGAATGCCGAAGACGCGCTGGCCCTGGCTGCCAGGGAGCCCCCCCATTTGATCCTCCTGGATATTGGGCTGCCCGGCATGGATGGCCTGGACGCACTGCGACAGTTTCGCTATCGGATGGACGCACCCGTGATCTTTTTGACCGCGCGACGCCGCGAACTGGATCAAGTATTGGGCCTGGAATTGGGGGCAGATGACTATGTGACCAAGCCTTTCGATCTCGACGTACTGTTGGCGCGGATCAAGGCAGTTTTGCGACGAGTAGAGCGGGGGGAGAGCGTTCCAGCCGCTCCAGGTCCTGTGATCGTGGGTGACCTGGTTCTCGATCCGGGTGCACACACGGTCACTCTTGCAGGACGCCCCATCGAACTCTCTCCCCGCGAGTTCGATCTCCTGCATACGCTGACCCTGGCACCGGGCCAAGTCATCCCTATAGAGGCCCTCCTGGCCCGTATCTGGGGGGCCGAGTACGAGGGTGAGCCGCAGGTTGTCTATGTGCACATCCGTTGGCTGCGGGAAAAACTCGAGCAAGATCCCCACCGCCCATGCCGCATCGTCACGGTGCGTGGCGTGGGCTACAAGCTGGAGTCGCAGGAGGCCCTATGATCAAGACAATGCGTGGTCGCTTTGTCCTCAGCCACGTACTCCCACTACTGATCATCGTGCCGCTAATGGGCATCGCGCTGATCTATGTGCTAGAGACACAGGTTCTGCTGGAAAACCTCTCCACAGAGTTGACGGGACAGGCTCTCCTGGTTTCCAAAATGGCCAGCAGTTGGGAGAATATCTGGACCGACCCTGCCCGAGCACAGGAACTCGCGACGCTCGTTCATTCGTACGTGGAAGCGCGAGTGATGCTCTTGGACACCGAGGGCTATCTGGTGTCTTCGAGCGATCCGGCGGACACTGGACTCCTTGGCCAGCCGCTACAACTCGCTGGCTGGGCCGAAGCGCGCACGGGTCAGGTCAGCGTGCACACCCTATACAGTCGGCAGCTTCACCACGAGATCGTGGATGTTTTCGTTCCCATCACCGGGTTGGATAATCAGGTGATCGGCATAGTGCGCCTGAGCCACCAGTTAACCGGCGTCTACGAGCGGTTCGTGCGCCTGCGTTACTTGATTGCCGGCGTGTTGTTGGCAGGGCTCTTGCTGGGTGGAGCCACAGGCTGGGTACTGGCGCTCAATATGGAACGTCCTTTGAGCCAAGTGACGCGCGCGCTCGATCACTTGATCGAAGGCGAGCGTTTGTCGCCACTCCCGGAACTGGGGCCACGCGAGATACAGATGCTGGCTCATTCGGTCAACGGCCTGGTTGCGCGCCTTCAGGGGCTGGAACAAGCCCGGCGCCAACTGCTGTCCAACCTGGTCCACGAGTTAGGTCGCCCTTGTTAGGGGCCAAATTATTTGATCGGGGATTGGCCAAGATAAATGATCGAATAGGGGTGTAAAAAAGAGGCCCTACTGGGCCTCTTGAAAGGTGGGACAGAAAGGTTAGCTGACCTGACCTT
>JAFGJF010000446.1 GCA_016929205.1 Anaerolineae bacterium | reverse complement strand
TGTACCGTCACGGTGGGTTGTACCGTCACGGTGGGTTGTACCGTCACGGTGGGTTGTACCGTCACCGTGGGTTGTACCGTCACGGTGGGTTGTACCGTCACGGTGGGCTGTACCGTCACCGTCGTTGTCTTGTCAGAAAGCGTCTCGGGAGAGGGAATGGTCTGACAGGCCACGAGCGCTGCCAGGAGTAAAAGCACCCATGTGCTTTGTACGAGCTTGAGTGGTGTGACGTGGCTTGAACTCACAATCCCGGCACCTCTCCCTGCAAAAGCATCGTCAAGATAAACAGTGCGGCGGTAATGACCAACAGGCTGCCTACGATGATCGCCAATCGCAGCGAAACGGATACCACCTTGCTGACAATCTTGAGAACGATGACCATAATAGCGACGGCAGCGATTGCAATCACAACCCACGCTCCGAGTTGACCGAGGTCAAATTGTGCCAGATTGGACAACATTAGACAACTCCGCTGTTTGAAATAAAATCTAGTATACCACAAAACACAAGAGAGCGGAAAAATTACTTTTCAAACGTGTTCCGTTTGCAGGCAGCGTCATTTGCTCAATTACGTGCTCTGTGCTATACTAGCGCGCTGAAAAAGCAGAGGTGGTGAGTGATTGTATGCTCACATCAGCCACCATAGATGCCAAGTACGATTATCAAGCAAGTCTTATCAATCACGTGCCGCGATTAGAGCAGGCGTGCCGACCTTAGGTAGGTGGCGTATCACATACCGTAGGAATGGGCCGGTTTTGCGGAACAAGGGCACGGACGAACCAACGCCTAGGAGGAAAAAATGGCAATCGTTTCAATGCGCGCACTCTTGGAAACAGGTGTGCACTTTGGCCACCAGACACAGCGGTGGCACCCCAAGATGAAGCCGTTCATCTTTACTGAGCGCAACGGCATTCACATTATTGACCTTCAGCAGACGATCTCGCGCCTGGAAATCGCATACAATGCCGTGCGCGACTGTGTGGCCGAAGGAGGCACGGTGCTGTTTGTGGGCACCAAGCGACAGGCACAGGCTTCCATTGCTGAACAAGCAGAACGTTGTGGTATGCCCTACGTGAACCAGCGATGGCTGGGTGGAACCTTGACCAATTGGCGCACCATTCGCCAGCGAATTGAAAAACTGATTCAGCTCGAAGACAGTCGTGACATTGGTGAGTTCGACCAATTGACCAAACGTGAAGGGTTGATGATCGAACGCGAAATCGCCAATATGAACATTCGTTTTGGTGGGATCAGGGGTATGACTGTCTTGCCCGACATGTTGTTTATCATTGATATCCATCGCGAAAAGATCGCCGTTGATGAAGCAAACAAGTTACATATCCCTGTTGTTGCCGTTGTCGACAGCAATTGCGATCCGGATCCGATCGATTTGATCATCCCCGGCAACGACGATGCTATCCGCGCGATCAGGCTTTTGGCCACCAAGATGGCTGATGCGGTGCTCGAGGGCAAGCAGCAGCGTAAAGACGTTGGTGGAGAAGCTGAAAGCCTGGGCGAACAAGATCACATGTATCTTGGTGAGTCGGTGCTGCAGACCCTCCAGTCCGGTGAGCTCGAGTTTGACGATGAAGACGAAGACGATTACGTTGGCGAGAGCGTCGATTATGTGATCGAGTATGAAGAAGACGATGCCGGTGCGGAAGAGGCTGTCGAGGACGAGGACGCCGAGGACGAGGTGATTGAGATGAGCGCCGAAGAGGCCGGCTTGCAGGATCCTGATGCCGGCGAGATGGAATAGACAACACTAGAGCAGTAGCAGCGTAGGAGAAAAACGTGGACATAACAGCAACAATGGTCAAGGAACTGCGTCAGATGACAGGCGCCGGTGTCTTGGAATGTAAGAAAATGCTCACAGAGACCGATGGCGATCTCGAAAAAGCAGCCCTAAAGCTGCGCGAGAAGGGGATGGCCAAAGCGGCCAAGAAGGTCGGTCGCGAGGCTAACGAAGGGTTGATCGGACATTATATCCATGCCGGTAGCCGTGTTGCCGCCCTGGTCGAGATCAACTGCGAGACAGACTTTGTAGCTCGCACTGATGAATTTCAATCGTTTGTGCACGATATCGCGATGCAGATCGTGGCTGCAAATCCTCAGTATCTGTCGATCGAAGACGTGCCGGAAAACGTTATCGAATCCGAAAAGGCAATCTATCGGGCCCAGATGGACGATTCCGGCAAGCCGGAACCTATTCTGGAGCGCATCGTTGAGGGCAAATTGGCCAAGTTTTACCAAGAAAAGTGCCTGATGGAGCAGCCTTTTATCAAAGACGAGGATAGCAAAATCAGCACCCTGGTCACTGAAAAGATTGCTCAACTGGGTGAGAACATTGTCATTAAGCGATTCGCCCGCTTTCAAGTTGGCGAACAGTCGGAATGACAGCCAAACAGAGGTTAGACCGAAATCGGTTTAACCTCTGTTTTTCGCAATATTAGGGAGCAGGTGGAACATGCCCAAGTACCGACGTGTGTTGCTCAAACTTAGCGGTGAAGCGCTGGCCGGTTCGGACCATTACGGCATCGATCCCCTCCAGGCTGATTTCGTGGCTGGAAAGGTGAAACACCTTCAGGATCTCGAAGTTGAGGTCGCCATTGTCATTGGCGCGGGCAACATATGGCGCGGTGTCGAGGGATTGAGACACGGTATGGATCGGGCCACAGCGGATCAAATGGGGATGCTGGCGACGGTGATGAATGCGTTGGCTCTGCGCGATGCGCTAGAGCGAAGAGGGATGACGACGCGCGTACAAACTGCGATCGAGATGAAGCAGATCGCCGAGCCGTATATCCGGCTGCGTGCGATCCGCCACCTGGAAAAGGGGTATGTTGTTGTTCTGGGAGCCGGGACCGGCAATCCTTATTTTACAACAGATACGGCCGGTGCGCTGCGTGCGATCGAGATCCATGCTGATGTACTGATCAAGGCCACCAAGGTCGATGCCGTATATGATTCGGATCCGATGACAAATCCTGACGCCAAACGATTTGAAACGTTGAGCTTTATGAATGCGCTCAACATGCGACTCAAGGTGATGGACGCGACGGCGATCACGACATGTATGGATAACGACTTGCCCGTTCTGGTGCTCAATTTGTGGGCCGATGACAGCCTGGAAAAGGCGGTTATGGGCGAAAAGGTCGGGACGCTGATCTATCACTAGTCTTTGGCTGCTGCGGTCACTCGCTGGTTCGTTTGTAGCTGATTTTCACGTATCAATTTGCCAATTTACACATTTTTATTTGCGATCTGTATGTTCTTATTTGCCGATTGCACACATTACCTCGTAGGAAAGGAAGGATGCCATGATCAAGGATTTGATGGCAGAGACCCGCGACAAGATGAACAAAACCATTGACGTTCTCGCAAGCGATTTGCGTGGCATTCGCACGGGGCGTGCTTCTCCGGCGCTGGTTGAACGGTTGGTGGTCGAATACTATGGCGTGCAAACGCCCGTGAATCAGGTTGCGACTGTTTCTGTGCCGGAGCCAAGGCTGCTGACTATCCGTCCGTGGGAGGCAAATATGCTGGGGCCCATTGAAAAGGCGATCCTCAAGTCTGATTTGGGCTTGACGCCTAACAATGACGGTAAATTGATCCGGCTGGCGATTCCGCGCCTGAGTGAAGAACGGCGCGAGGAACTGGTCAAGAGAGTGAAGAACCGGTTGGAAGAAGCCAAGGTTGCCATGCGAAACGCGCGTCGTGACGCGCTCGACGATATGAAGGAATTGCAGGACGAAAAGCTGATCACCGAGGACGATTTCTACGACGGAAAAGATCAAGTCCAGGAATTGACGGATGGCTTTATCGCTCAGATTGATGAAATGGGCGAGCGGAAAGAAGAAGAAATTCGCCAGGTATAGTCCCAGTTTTCTAATTGATAGGTCTGCAGCAGGGTGATGATATGGCAAACAGCGAACTGACTTGGGATGAGCGTTTTCCGCCCTTGGCCAAAATCCCGGCACATGTGGGGATCATCATGGATGGCAATGGACGCTGGGCCAGGCAGCGTGGGCAGCCCAGAACGGCAGGACATCGCGCTGGTGTGGAGAATATTCGTCGCGTGCTCCAGGCCTGTGTACGTTTTGGCATTAAATATATGACGGTATATGCCTTTTCGACCGAGAATTGGGGGCGTCCACCGGCCGAAGTGCAGGCTCTGCTCAGTTTGCTCGCCCAATCGCTGCGCAAAGAAGTTCAAGAGATGCACAAGAACGGCACGCAGTTGCGACACATTGGCCGGCTCGACCAGTTGCCTGCGCAGCTACAGGAAGGCGTGCTGGATGCGATCGCGCTGACCAAAAATAACGATCGGATTGTGCTCAACATTGCTTTTGATTATGGTGGGCGCGCCGAGATTGTCAAGGCCGTTCAAGAGATCATCCGCGAGGGGATCCCGGCTGACGAGGTGACCGAAGAAATGATCTCGCGGCACCTGTACACGGCTGGACAGCCAGACCCGGACATCATTATTCGTACTGCGGGTGAGATGCGGCTCAGCAATTTTCTTCTCTGGCAGGCCGAATATGCAGAATATTATTCTACCCCAGCCTATTGGCCCGATTTTGGTGAAAACGAACTGTACGAGGCATTGTTGGCTTTTAACAAACGCGAGCGTCGGTACGGTCTTCTCCCTGGGGGAGCAGCATCTTGAGCGGCCCCGGATCGTCTGGCCCAACGTCGAGCCTGATTCAACGTTTGATCAGTTCCATTATCATATTTCCGATCGTCCTTGGGCTTCTTGCCCTGGGAGGGTGGTGGTTTTCCGCTCTTGTCCTGGTGGTGATGAGCCTGGCGACGTGGGAATACGTGCGTATGCTTCGGCATCATGGGTACCGCGCGCCATACGCATTTGCGATCCTGGCTTTGTGGGCCATCCTTTCTGACTTTTACTTCCCAGATATCCGTCTCTTGCAGCCGACTATGGCGCTTTTGCTCTTTGTTTCTTTGTGCTGGCACATTCTACGCGATCGAACATCCACCAGGTTGGAAAACTGGCTGCTGCCGTTTGGCGGCGCGCTGTACATTGGGTGGATGGCGGGACATATGCTTTTGCTGCGTGCTCTGGATCGTGGGGGATATCTCGTATTCTTGTCATTTGCTGCGATCTGGCTGGCCGACAGCGCAGCGTATTTTGTTGGGCGAGCCTGGGGCAAACACCGCATGGCGCCGCACCTCAGTCCCAAGAAAACGTGGGAAGGCATGGCTGGCGGCATCGTCGTCTCGATTGTCGGCAGTGCGATCATTGCTGTGCTGGGCAGTTTGAACTGGGTTCACGGCGCGCTGCTCGGTTTGCTGGTCTCAACCCTGGCCCCGATGGGCGATCTGGGCGTGTCGATGATCAAACGCCAGGTGGGTGTCAAGGACACGAGCAACCTGATCCCCGGTCACGGTGGCGTATTCGATCGCATCGATTCGCTGCTGATCGCCGCAATCGTTGGCTACTATTACATCATCTGGGTGATGCAGTAAACAATCCCTCACCGGATCGCAGACATCCTGCCTGCTCTTCTATCCATTCCCGCACCCAAGTATCTGCGAAAGGGTGTCTACAAACGTGACAATTCAAGAGATCAAGGTTAGAGCGACGGCCATCCTGGTCGAAGATAAAGAGATCTTGCTGGTCGAGCAGCGCGTCTCGGATACACGGCAGTGGTCGCTGCCGGGCGGGGGGTTGGAGCCGGGCGAAACACTGGAAGCGTGCCTGGCGCGCGAGATTCGAGAGGAAACGGGCCTGGTGATCGATCTCGAACGGTTGCTATATGTCTGCGACCGCATTGAGGCGGGCCAGCAGGTACTGCATATTACGTTTGCCGTGCGGCGTCTGGGTGGTTGCATGCAAGCGGGCTTTGAACCAGAAACGGGGGCAAATCCGATCAAATCCGTGCGGATGGTGCCGATAGCCGACCTGGAACAATACGGATTCAGCCGGCGGTTTTGCGATCTGGCGGCCTCTGGGTTTCCCAACAGCGGATCGTACCAGGGGATGATTGACCATATCGGGCTCTAGCTTGTTCAACCAAAGGGAGGAGAAGAAAAATGCAATCCGGTACAGATCAAACGCGCAAAAAAGCAATCTGGTCGTGGTGTATGTACGACTGGGCCAATTCGGCATTTATCACCACCATTGGCTCGGCCGTGCTGCCCACCTATTTTGGCGCTGTCGCCGCGGCGGGCCTGTCGGCGATCCAGCAGAGCCGGGCAACGCAGATCTGGGGCTTGACCACGGCTTTTGCGGCAGCCATTGTCGCCATCCTGGCGATCGTCCTGGGGCCGATTGCCGATTATTCGGCGTCAAAAAAGAAATTCCTGGGCGTGTTTGTGGCCATGGGCGTCCTGGCTTCGTTTTTGCTGGTTGGTGTGGGGCAGGGTGCGTGGGTGATGTGCGTGCTGCTGTACATCCTGGGCCGGATCGGCTTTTCGGGAGCCAACATTTTTTACGACTCGCTGCTGCCACACGTGGCAGGTGAAGATGACATGGATCGTGTGTCGAGCCAGGGCTACGCGTTGGGCTATCTGGGCGGCGGGCTGCTTTTGGCGATCAATATCGCCATGATCATGTTTGCCCCAGATGGCGAATGGATGGGTGTGTCGTGGAGCGAGTGGATGCCGCGTTTCTCCTTCTTTAGCGTGGGCGTGTGGTGGTTGGTTTTTTCGATCCCCATTTTCCGCAACGTTACCGAGCCGCCGGGCGCGGCTGGCGATGGACCCAGGATCAACCTACTCAAGGCAGGGTTTGGCCGTCTGCAGCACACGTTTCGCGACATCGGCAAGTACAAACAGTTGCTGCTGTTCCTGGTTGCTTTCTGGCTGTACAACGACGGGATCAGCACGATCATCGACATGGCCACGATCTACGGTCAGGAAGTGTTTACCGCCCAGGGCATCGAGGATGCGACGATCCACCTCATCGCTGCCCTGCTCATCACCCAGTTCGTCGGCTTTCCCTTTGCCTATCTCTTTGGCTGGATTGCCAAAAAACTGGGCACCAAACGTTCGATCTATATTGCCCTGGTCTGGTATGCTTTGATCTGCGTCGGCGGATTCTTTATGAACCAAATCTGGCACTTTTATGGTCTGGCGGTAGCCGTTGGTCTCGTACAGGGGGGCAGCCAGGCTTTGAGCCGTTCGCTGTACGGGGCGATGACGCCCAAGAGCAAGGCCGCCGAGTTTTTTGGCTTTTTCAACATTATGGGCAAGTTTTCGGCGATCCTGGGGCCGGTGCTCTTTGCCGCAGTAGGCAGGCTATTTGGCCAGAGCCGATACAGCATCATTTCGTTGATTGTCTTTTTCATCGTCGGTATCGTGATCTTGAGTCGCGTCGACGAAAGAGAAGGCATACGCGTGGCCGATGCAGAGAATGCGGCCGCATAGAGGAGGACGAGGCCAAGCTGGCTGTTCTGAGACCGAATGATTGGCACATAAGCCCGTTGATCTATAGCGATCAACGGGCTTGTTCGATCTTGATATCCCCCAACAAGATGCGATCCCCAACCGCGCCCGTCGGATCGAACATCGTCAAACGCTGCATCGTTTTCAGATCGTACATTCCCACTTCAATCGCGTATTCGCCTGCGGCGGCATCGGCGGCGACGGGAATGTCGTATTCGTCGACGACGATCTCTCCCGGTATCCACAACGTGGTTGGATAGGTCCCGTTCACCGGAGTGTTGTCTTTTTGTCCTCGCACCTGTTCGTGTTGGTCCAACAGGTGGGTAAACACCGTATAGGCGATGTCCATCTCGTCCAGGCATTTCCAGACCAAAGTCAAGTGCAACGTGGCTCCAGGTTCGCTTTGTTGGCGATCGAGGCTGTATCCAAGCAGCTCGATTTGCGGTTGTTCTTGATCCGCGTTGCCCAGCCGGGCCTCGATCGGATACTCAAACGATGGAGGTTCCCAGCGTCGGTCGGCGACGTGGATGTGAAGTGTACCCAGTGACAGAGAGGCAGCGTCATCCTTGTCGCCCAGGCGCGGTGTGCCTTCCTCGTCTAGCAATGCCAGGCGCAGCTCATAGTCGCCGGAGGGTGTATCGGTGGGAATGCGCAGCGCATAACGATCGCGGATGAACTCGCCTGCTTGCCACCTGGTAAAGGGATACGAGCCGCGCACGGGGTATCCCTGCCACAGCGATAGTGGCTCGCTCGGGCCGGCGAGCCAGACCGACACCAGGCTGTCTTGATCGACCGTCCTGAGCGTCTGCCAGTACAGGGTCAAGGCCAGCGTCTCGCCGGGGCGCAGGTCGCTGCGATCGCGGTCCGAGCCGAGGTAGGCCAGCGTGTTGCCAAAGGTGACATCGGCGGGATGCTGGATCGCTGGCAGCGTTTCTGGCGCGGCGATCACACTCGCGATCTCGAATGGCCCGACACCGAGTGTCGTACCTGCCATCTGCCCGGTCTCGTTCAGCACCGGCAGGCGCGCGCCAAGCGAAGCGGAAAAGACGCCGAGGTTGAGCGTATAGTCGGCAGGAGGCGTGCCTGGAGCAATGTCGAGCTGCAGGCGAAAGAGCATGACCTCACCCTGCCGCCACTGGGCCGATGGGTAGCGGAAGAACGTTTCCTCGCCCCAGCGAAAGCCTGGCTCGTCGACGAGGTGAGCAAAAAAGGCGAAATCATTCTGTTCGACCGGGTGCAATACCTCAAAATAGACAGTCACGTCCAGTATGCCGCCGGATACGGCCCGGGCATTTATGTCGTAGCCCAGAAAGGTGAGTGTGTTTCCCAGGTTAGCGGCATCGGCGAACTGTGGTGTTGGCGTGGGGCGGCTGTCGTGATCAATGCGGTAAGCTTCAAATGCCGTTTTTCCATCCGGGCCCAGTTCGGTGTGGAGCAGCAGGCCGTCGAGCATCTTGCCTAGCACGGGATCGACCGGGTTAGTGTGGTCATAGATCAATAGTGCCGGGCCAGCATCAGGCGGGGGAAGAATCAGTGTTTCATCGCTCATCCAGCGGATCTTTTGATAGTTGTGCGCGGTGACGGCCAGGGTTGCGTGCTGCTGAAAATAGGTGGCGACGTAGGGATCGGCTTCCCGGTTTTGGTCGAGCAGGGCGGCAGCGCGAATGAGCGCCTCGTTGCCTTTGTAATAGGGTGCGGCGGAGCCGGCCCAGACGAAAAAATAGTCGTGAAAAGTGGTTGTACCTTCGTAGACCAACAGGACAAGCAGCAGCACGACGAGAGTGTGCCCGATCCGTTTTTGCGCCAGCCACGCCACGGGCACGACGATCCCCAATGCAGTGAGGATGAACACGGCCGGCACGAGCGCCATCGCGCGCAGGTTGTGCGGCACACCGCTGGCCGAGATGATGTTCGGTACCATCATCACCAGCAGCCAGCAAAGCAGCACAAAGCAGGCCAATCGAGGGATGTGTGCCCGGAATCGCACCGGCCTGAACAACTGCCCGATACAGATCAACAATCCCAGGTAAAAGAACGCGCCTGTATACCAATCAAAAACGGGCTTGCCGGCCATATTGTACAGCGGGTTCATATCCCCGGAAAAGGTAAACATACCAAAGGCCAGGCGTATGGTGTGCCATAACACAGACCATGAGCTGTTTTGATTGGCGCTTGCGGCAGGACTAAATATCGAGACCTGCGCAAGGCGCACCGTAAATGTCTCCGGGTTGTGCAGAAAAAAGATCCCCAGCGGAGCAAAGACGGCCGCTGCTGCCAGGCCAAAGAGGGCCAGGTGCAGCAAGTTGCTCTGCCACTGGTCACGGTGGGTAATCAACTGCCACAGCCAGACCGATGCCAGCAGGATCGGAAATACACGAACCGAAGAGTAGGTATAGGCCGACAGCCCGCTCGCGACGCCGGCGAGTAGCAGCCACTTGCGGCTGTCCGTGCGCAGACCACGGATCAAAGATCCAATGGCCAGTGCCAGTAGTGGAGGTAGGGCGATAGCCCGGTAGCCGAAGCGGCTGAGGTTGACCTGCCAATAGGATATTGCGACCAGTGTCGCACTGAACAGGCCGGCCCAATGTGACACCTGCGATCCCGTTTCCGAACCCCGGTCTGACGTAGGAGTAGAGGATTTAGCCGGATGCGATTTGTAGAGCATCAACCGGTCAAAGTCTCTACTCCCCCAAGTGGTAGTGTCTCGATTCAGCAATAACTCTCGTGTGCACCAGTAGCTCAGGGCGACGTTGAGTAGGCCCAAAAAGGCCGAAGTCATCCTCAGGGCAAAAGGGTGGACGCCGATCAACTTGCTCATTCCGGCAGCGAGATAAAAGTACAGTATTTCTTTGCCGGTATAGGGGCGGATAAAGACCGGGAATGACTTGCCCGTGGCGATCTCGCCTGCGAGGATGACGTTTGCTGCTTCATCATATTCCAGGCACGAGGGAATGGCATCCAGGCGATAGGTGCGCAGGAAAAAGGCGATGAGAAGGATAATAAGCATTGGGGGTGTGATGCGTGCAGCTGTGGAGCACCGCCTGACGTGAGACGGCAAATGTGAAACGTAATGCGTGAAACGTGAAATGTGAAACGTGACGTGTGAAACGTGATGCGTACGGTTACGGCACACCGCCTGACGTTTGACGTTTGATATCTGATGCTCGTGAGTCATGCTCAACCGTCTTTAGGCCGGTTTGTGGGCTACCAGGGCAAAAAGGTGTTGTTGGGATGGATCGACCTGGCCGGTGAGTGTAGGATAAAAGGTGATATCTGTGAATCCACAGTCGGTGAGCAGGGCGCGGTATTGATCGTCCGTGTAGGCCTGCGTTGTGGAAGCATGTTGGGTGACGTCGCCACTCTCGGTGTCGATGACAAAAAAGCGCGTCGTGGCCACACTGTTTATGCCATCCCAGATGTTCTCCATCAAACAGAGGTGGGGCCGGTCCGAGAACAATCCGCTCTCGACAGCGTACCAGGAGGGTTCGCCCTGTCCCATTTCTTGCACCGCTTTAAAGGTGTGCGGCTCAAGCAGCAACGTGCCGCCGCTGGCAAGCGCATCGTGTGCTTTCCGGATGATTTGTTTTGCCTCTTGAGGGCGAAAGGTATTGATTTCGCCAAAGACAAACATGACCAGGTTCATATCAGAGCCGTATTCAGCTTCACGGATGTCGGCGAGGCGAAAGGTGCCGTCCAGCCCTTCGGTGTGAGCCATTTCTTTCGCATAGCGAATTGAGGCTGGCGAAAAATCGAGTCCAGTGCAATGATGCCCCAGTTTGGCCAATCGGCTGGCATAGAGTCCCGGCCCGCAGCCCAGATCGAGGATGCGACCCGGCTTTTCCGCCAGCAGGTGGCGATGGATCCAGTCCACGTGAGCATCGATCGTGATAAAGCGGCGGCTGGCCATATCGTGGTCCTGGGTCAGATGCTCTTGAAGCATCCGTTCGCTGAATGCCGGATCGTTCCAGGGGATCTTGGACGCTCCTGCCCACGGTTCGGGGATTGGTGTGCGTTTGACAATGTCAGATAGATTCATAGTTGGTCTTTCGGATGAAAACGGCGTTCCAACGGTTCTCTACGCTGGAACGCCGTGCGATGGCGCGCCATCCGATGGCGCGCCATCCGA
>JAFGJF010000062.1 GCA_016929205.1 Anaerolineae bacterium | reverse complement strand
TCTCAAAAAAGAGGGGAACGCCAGCATCTTGCTGGCTCTCAGGCCGTGGCGACGCAACTTCCGCGTCGCATGATGACGGCGTTCCCCAAGATATTGACAGGATACAGTTCGTCGACAAATCATGTAAAACGATGCAACATGGCCCTCTTGTAAGCAAATCCAGGGAATGCATCGCCCCTACAAAACGGTTCCTCTATTTTCTCTGCAAAATGAACCACCCCAGCAGCTGCAACGATTGGATAGTGTCTTCTATACACCAAGTATACACCCAAAAAACGAATTTGTCAAGACGTATTTTTTACACTTTCTCTCCCCAAAGATGGTTGGTATCGATGCCGGCCATCTTGAAGCCGCATAAAAAGTGCCTGCGACAAAAATCGTATCTTGGTCACCTCTTTGGATGATCTGGCAAACATTGTACGCGTCGAATACGTACTGTAATAAAGCGCAAGTTGTAAGGGAGGGACAAATATGGAAGCGAATGGCAATGGCACATTGGTGGACCTACGGGACGTGGTCAAGGCGTACAAGACAGGCGCAGGAGACGTGACCGTCCTCAAGCATATTACGCTGCAAGTGCGAGCGGGTGAGTTTGTGAGTATCGTCGGGCCTTCGGGGTCTGGCAAGTCAACGCTGTTGAACGTGATCACCGGCATCGACCAACCCACCAGCGGCGAGGTGCTCGTCGGCAACGAGGCCGTTCACGAGATGAACCAGAATCGGCTGGCCCGCTGGCGGGGGCGGAACGTGGGCGTTATTTTCCAGTTCTTTCAACTGCTGCCCACGCTGACCATCCTCGAAAACGTGGTGATGCCGATGGACTTTTGCAGGACCTACCGGTGGCGCGAACGCAAGGCTCACGCGATGCGCCTGCTGGATCGGATGGGCATCGCCGAACACGCGCACAAACTGCCCAGCGCCCTGAGCGGCGGGGAGCAGCAGCGGGCGGCCATTGCCCGCTCGCTGGCCAACGACCCGCCGTTGATCGTCGCCGACGAGCCGACGGGCAATCTGGACACGGCGACCGCGGCCCAGGTGTTTGCCACCTTTGAGGAACTGGTGGCACAGGGCAAGACGATGGTCCTGGTGACGCACGATCCGGGGTTGAGCGCGCGGACGGAGCGGGTGATCCACCTGCTCGATGGGCACCTGGACCGCGACGAGAACAATGGCAATGGAAGGCATTGTGCGGTAGCACGGCAAGAAACCGCGGCAACAGGGCGCAGAGATTCCTCCACAGAACCGCCGGAATGACGGATGCTGCGGTCGCGGGTAGAAAAGAAGGCAGGAAACGATGGGAATGATGTGGCGCAAGGTGTGGCGCGATATGTGGCACAACAAGTGGCGTACGCTGCTGGTCATACTCGCTACGGCAGTGGGCGTGTTTGCCCTGGGGATGGTCTATGGCACGTCGGGTTTGATGCGCAAGCGGATGAGCGAGGATTACCAGGCAATCGCCCCCTCGCACATCACTTACTTTGGGGTGAGCAGGTTCGATCGCCAGGTCGTCGAGACGGTGCAGCGCATGCCCGGCGTAGCCGACGCAGAGGGGGGGGCACAGGCTGTTCTGCGCTGGAAGCTGGCGGGCGAGACGGCATGGCGCGACGGGACGGGCGTGCTGTCGGCCCGCGCCGGGTATGAGGCGCAGCGTATGAACCGGGTGAGCCTGGTGGAGGGCCGGTGGCCCACGAAACGCACGCTGGCCGTGGGCAGCAAGTCGGCACAACGCTTTGGCATTCCCGTCGGCGCGACGGTCGTCGTCGAGTTTGGCCGCTCCGAGCGGCGGCTGCCCGTCGTGGGTGTGGTGCACAGCCTCGAGGACACCCCGCCGGTGCCCAACGACACCCCGCTGTTTTTCACCACCCCGGAGGCGCTGGCCTGGATGACCGGCCAGGAGGAAGGATTCCACCAGCTCTACGTCCGGATGGACACGTTCGACGAGGAAAAAGCGAATGAGACCGCCGAGAGGATACAGGGCCGGCTGGAGGATATGGGCCTCACGGTCTTTGGCTACGGGATCAGCGACCCACAAGTGCACCCGGCACAGGAGACCTTTGACACCATCTTTGTGATTATGGGGGTGTTGGGCGCGCTGTCGCTGGGGCTGAGTGGGTTCCTGATCGTCAACGTGATGAATGCCATCGTCGCCCAGCAGGTGTGGCAGATCGGGGTGATGAAGGTGGTCGGCGCGACGGCAGGGCGTGTGATGCGCCTGTACCTGGCCTCGGCGCTGGCCTACGGCTTGCTGTCCACGCTGCTGGCTGTTCCCCTGGGCGCGGCCGCCGCGTATCTGCTGGCGGGGGTGCTGCTGCGCATGCTCAACATCCTGCCCGGCGCGTTCCGCGTCGTGCCGGTCGCGGTGGGCCTGCAGGCCATCGTCGGCCTGGTCGTGCCCCCGGCGGCGGCTCTGGTGCCGGTGATCGGTGGCGCGCGCATCACGCCGCACCGGGCGATCAGCAGCCACGGCCTGGGCGCCGGGTTTGGGCGCAGCTGGCTCGACCGGCTGGTGGGTCGCATCCGCGCCCTGCCGCGCCCGCTGGCCCTCAGCCTGCGCAATACCTTTCGGCGCAAGGCGCGCGTGGCCCTGACCATGCTGACCCTGGTCCTGGGCGGGGTGATGTTTATCATGGTCCTCAGTGTGGGCACTTCGTTCAGCAACACCATCGAGGGACTGCTCGACGATTACGGGTTTGATGCTCTGATCGTGCTGGACGACCACTATCGCACCACACGCCTGCTGGATATCGCACAGAGCGTGCCCGGCGTGCATCGCGCCGAGGTGTGGACGATCGAGATGGGGACGCTCAAGCTGGAGAGCGGAGAAGAGATTGAGGGACAGCTCTGGGGCGTGCCGTCCGATTCGGATATGTTTGGCCCGCACATCATCAGCGGGCGCGGTTTCCTGCCCGGCGACGGGCGCGCGATCCTGCTCAATTCCAAGATCGCGGCCGACGAGGGATACCGGGTTGGCGACGAGGTCACCCTGGACATCGGCGGGCGCGAGTCGACCTGGACGGTGGTGGGGTTGATCGTCAACATCAACAACCAGCAGCGCGACAACTTTGTGCCCTTTGAGACGCTGGCGCGGGAGACGGGCCACGCCAACCGGGGGCCAATTGTGATGGTGACTTTTGACCGGCGCGATGCGGCGTCTCAGCAGGCGTTGATCCGCGACCTGCGCGATATCTTTCCCGCACAGCGGATCGAGGTATCGGAACTCATTGGGGCCGAAGCGTTCCGGCAGCAGCAGATGGTGGCGGTCAACATTATTATCACCCTGCTGCTGGCGATGGCAGTCCTGGCCGCGGTGGTGGGGTCTATCGGGCTGATGAGCACGATGTCGATCAATGTCGTCGAGCGCGGGCGGGAGATTGGCATGATGCGCGCTACGGGCGCGACGTCGGCAGCCATCGCCGGGATTTTTGTGGTTGAAGGGGTGCTGATCGGCGCGCTGAGCTGGCTGGTCGCCGCGCCGCTCAGTTATCCGGGGGCGCAGGTCTTTAGCGCGCTGGTGGGCAGCGAGTTCCAGTTGCCGCTCGATTTTCGTTTTCCCGTGAGCGGGATCCTGCTCTGGTTGGTCATCGTGGTCGCGCTGTCGGCACTGTCCAGCATGTGGCCGGCGCTGCGCGCGACGCGGGTCAGTGTGCGCGAAGCGCTGGCGTACGAATAGGGTCCAATGGTGTCTATGGTGCCCGAACCGGCCCGCGAGATCGAGCGCTTGCGCGAGCAGGCCGGTCTGAACATCGAGGATCTGCTGGCGGCGCTGCGCGAGCGGCGCGAGCAATATGGCCCGGCTGATGGCACACCATCAACCCCGCGTCTTTTTGCTCGAAACACGTCGCGATGGCATCATATCCATGTTTTCACAATCTCTGATCCTTGCCGATCATTCAACGCAATCCAGCAGGACCTTGCGAGTAGGATATGGACGTCAGCGAACGCTTGCAGGAAAAGCGCGACGATATCTTGAGAATCTATGAATGACTTCACTGAAAAAAGGTAACGCAAGGGCGCTAAGGTGCAAGGGCGCAAGGATTTGATGCATATAAGCAAATGTTTGAAATAGT
>JAFGJF010000445.1 GCA_016929205.1 Anaerolineae bacterium | reverse complement strand
GGTCGCCTGTTGCGTTTCTATCTGGCACAGGCTCCTTGATTCCAGTTATATCATTTTTAAAGGACCGTTTCAGACTGATGCTAGGATGTGTCCATCAGGACTGAATTCCGGTTCACCTTCAGTGATACCTTCCAATCTTTGCACAAGATTTCCAGTTTGGACATCCCAAAGTGCGAACCTGCCGGACTCGTCACATGTGACAAGCACCTGGCCATCGGGACTGAACTGCAAGGTGGTAAACCGAGATTGGACGCCTCGTGATGGAATGGTTGATAGCAATGCGCCACCTTCCCCATCAAAAATGCTGATATCGTTCTCGTGTCGTTTGACGACGGCGACCAGGCTTTTTCCTTGCTCAAAATGGACGGCCCATCTGGTCAACTCGGGTTCAAATGCAAGCAACTGGTCGCCTGTCTGCACGTTCCACAGTCGGAGCTCGTAAACGCCACCCGTAGCAAGCGTATTTCCATCGGGGCTAAACTCCAGTTGCCAGACGCTAAACTCGTGCCCATCGAGGATATGGACGCGCTTGCAGCCAGCGGTTTTCCACAGTTCTACCGTCGTTTCCTTTGCCAACGCTGCCCACTTGCCATCTCGACTGAGACTCATCAGATCCGTACCTGCCCCTATCTGACAGGCTTTGGCCGGCATTTCCTCATCAGGCGACCAAAACACTAACTCATCGCCTTCGATCCACACGACAAGCGTGCCGTCTGGCGCATAAGCCAGCCCTTTCACTGGTTCGCTGTGTTCAAGTTCATGCGCGATCTGACCGCTATTCGCATCGATCAACTGGACGTTTGAGTCATAAGCAACCGCAAGAGTGCCACCGTCTGGACTGTAATGGATTGCACGATAATCAGGATTTTGCCCGATCTTCTGGAAACGGCTGCCGGAAACACGCCACGTCCAGACTTCGCCGATGGTGTTGACAATCGCCAATGCCTCCCCGGTCGGGCTGAATGCCCGGCTGCGATCTCCACCGAATTCCCAGGGCACGGCCAGTGTGTTGTCGCTGCTTATATCCCACACATATATCTCTGCAGAAGACCAATAGGGCTGCATTTCGAAAACGCGATGTCGGCCTGCATATGCCAGCAGACTCCCGTCATGATTGAAGGCTACTTTCGGACCGCCGCATGCAATGCCTGTCTCCTGGGTTGTGACAAGCGCACCCGTATCCATATCCCACAGTTGTAATTTCTTGTCGACCTGGGCTGCCAATATCTTGCTATCTGGCGAAAATGCGACACCACAAACGCCGGTACCTGCAGAAACATCCAGAACTCGCAACCGCTCAAGCGTTTTGATGTCCCATATGCCTCCCCATATCTCTACGGTGCCATAGTCCATCGCTCTCGCAAACAACTGACCATCCGGACTGACAGCACAACCATACCGGTCATAGGCGCCATTGTCGCCAAAATCGAACTCATACACCAAGTTCCCGGTTTCCACCTCCCAAACGACGAGCGTGCTGGAAAGTCCCAGAAGCCAGGTCCCATCCGGGCTAAAAGCCAAAAGGACCGTCGAGACCTCAGATTCGGGATCCTGCATAAGACGAACCTGTTTCTCCTGCATATCCCACACTCCAACTCCTTCGAATGCAATAAAACTACTCATTGCTACCATACGATCGTCCGAGCTTACAACGACGCTTTCGAGTGGTGGACACTCTAGACAAGTGTCTCGTGGCAGCTTGATGGTGTGCAGCAGTTCCCCCGTTTGTACTTTCCACAACCTTACTGTGCTATCGTACCCGGCTGCAACCAGGATATCGCCTTCGGGCGTGAAGGCCCAATCGACTGCCGAAGCAGGCTGTGGCAAGAATCCAACCTGGACAAAGGTTCCCTTTTCAAGAAGATAGATTCCCTTGCTGGTACTCAGTGCAAGCAAATCGTTATTGGGCGACCAAGCAAGGCTATCGACATTTCCCTTTCCCAACTGGCTCAACTCTCGAACATCTCGGACAGTTTCTGGCACGGTTGTTTCTTTGGACAACGTTGGGGAGGGATCAATTGTGGACGTTTGAGTTGGCCAAGGTGTTTCAGGCGAGGTTGGTTCTGCCGTTGCGGTTGGAGTTTCGGTGACAGACGGTATAGTCGGAGTGGGGCCAATGCTCACGGCTGTCGGATCTGCGTGTGGCGTGATCGTACTTGGCCCCGCAGTCACGCGATTTTCACAGCCCGATTGAAGCATCGAGACAAGCAAGAGGCAAAAAATCCCCAAACCATATTGGACGAAGCGTAAACCCAATTTGTCTTTCTTGTGCGGCCAAGTCATAGGAAACATCTCCACAAAATGCCTCTTCATCCATCTTTGCCACAGTCCAGTTCAAGGGCTAGAAGGGCCCTTCCATCTGTGGAAAGTAGGAGGGACAAGGATAGAAACAATATAAATCCGACACGGCTTTGTATACTGGATGCTCTTTGTAGTTGACATTGATACCTGTTAATGTTGCGGCATCAGCAGTCTGCCGTGCTTCTTTCCCTTCTCCAAGATAGATGTCTATCCAGTGTGGAACATCGTTGTCAAGCCGGCCCCTATCTCCGGTACCATAATCTCCTACTTGAAACTGTCTATCAGCGAGTGGAAGATAGATAAGATCATAGCGAGCCAAATGTGCAGACTCCTTTGGATTTATTGCGACTGTCCACAGAGGTACAGCCGCTCCACTGAACGCTGTCCAGACTTTACCAGTGACTTCCCATTCGGCTTCAGTTTTAGCAACCGCATAAAGAATAGCTGGTTTGCCTGACTTATACAAGTCATTATTCAGATCAAGAATGGCGTGCCCTGGTTTTATGTGAGGATCAACGAGTATACTCCAGAGATCGGGAGGCAGCTTTACACTAACTTTGCTGCCACCACTACCTGGTCGATTGTCTGGAACGGTGATTACCACACATGCTGTTGTCTCTCCGCATTCTGAATAATCGGATTCCTTGGGAGTATTGTACCCGGTACACTTGTGCATACCGATATACATCCAGCAAGTCGATCTTTTGTAAAGAAAGGATGGCCATGTTTCGGATGTTTTGAAAGGCACACTATGACATGGCTCTCCCGGTCGACCTTCACATCCCTGATGCCCACTGGAATCACGATACTTAATCGGGTTATTTAGGACATAGCGATATAAATTTATATCTCCTGCTGCATAACCAATAGGGTCTTGACTAACAAAACGTCCAGATCTCGGATCATACCACCTGGCCCGCAAGAAAATGAATTGCGTGTAACCATCCCATTGTTCCCCGGCGTAGCCGTATCCACTGCTGCCGCTGCCCGCCGCGTCCAGTCGTTGGCCGTAAGGATCGTACTCTTGAGCAAGCAGGATGCTGCCATCGCCCGCCGCCACCTGCCGCACCGAACCGAGGGCGTCGTCCAGGAACCACTCGAAAGCATCGTCCTGGAACTGCGCCAGCCTGCCCAGGCCGTAGACATAGATGGTTTGGTGGCTGGGTTGTTGGGTGGTTTCAACGAGCACCTCGGGCAATCCGGCGATCACGTCCTGGACATTCGCCGCAAACTACCCCGTCATCACAAGCATCTGTAGAATGGGTGACCATTACCCACCCCGGTCACCCGCTCCACGGCCAGCAGGTGCAGGTCGTCCACCTGCATCGAAGCGCCAAACTGGAGATCGTCATCCGATCCCCCGATGGTCACCACACCCGTATTCCCGCAAGTTGGACCGATTACCCCTTGTCGCCTGCGACGTCGCAGGCGACGCCATCAGCGCGCGATCTGGCCGACAATCCCACACATCTATTGGATCTCGACGGTCTGCGTCAGGCTGTCCACCTCATTGATCGTATTCGTCACGGCGATACGAGTCCTTCCAGCGGCGACGACAGGGCTGGAAAAGGCGACTATAATGAACCGCATTGACCATCCGCCTTTTGTTCGTCACCCAAGGAGGTGTAGCCATGTCTTCTGTGGAACTCAACGCGCCCTTTGCCCAGATCTGGGCACACCTGACCATCGATCTGCGCGACCAGGTCATCCCCCTGATGGCGCAACTGGCCTTCAACCTCATCGTCTCTCAATCCGACTGGATTGGAAAGGAGTATACCCATGATCGCGAATCTCGCCAAACACAAGATTCGTCCCGAACACCTGGCCTTGCTGGCTCTGATCTATATTCGCCAGTCCTCACTGGCCCAGGTTCGCCGGCACACGGCCAGCACGGCCCGCCAGTATGACTTGAGACAGCGCGCCCTCGATCTGGGCTGGCCTGAGACGCATATCATTGTCATCGACGAAGACCAGGGGCAATCCGGCGCCTCTGCCACCGACCGAGATGGTTTCCAGCGCCTCGTTGCCGAAGTGGGGCTGGGACACGTGGGCGCCGTATTCAGCCTCGAAGCCTCGCGCCTGGCGCGTTCGTGCAGCGATTGGTACCGGATGATCGAAATCTGCGGCCTGGCCCACACCCTGGTCATCGACGAAGAAGGCATCTATGATCCCAATCAATACAACGACCGTTTGCTCCTGGGCTTCAAAGGCACCATGAGCGAAGCCGAACTGCACTGGCTGAAAGCTCGTCTCGACGGCGGCAAACTGGAACGGGCGCAGGAAGGCAGGCTCCGTTTCTGCCTGCCAACGGGGCTGGTCCACGACTCGAAAGGCAACATCGCCCTTGACCCCGACGAGCAGGTTCAGCAGGCCATACACATGGTCTTTGAGCTATTTGATGGGGCAAGCTCTGCCCGGGCAGTGGTCAAGCGGTTTGCCGCTCACAAGCTCCTCATTCCCACCCGCCGGTACGGTGGCGAACGACACGGCGAGTTGACCTGGCGTCCATTGGGCTATGGCCGCGTCCTGGGCATCCTCCGCAATCCACTCTATGCCGGTGCATACGTGTACGGTCGCACCGAGGTCCGCAACCCGCCCCTTCGCACCCGGAGCCGGCCTTCTCAGATCAGGCGGGACGACTGGCTCGTCGTGATCCAGGATGCCCATCCCGGCTACATCACCTGGGAGCAGTTCCAGCGCAATCAGAAGCGACTCGACGACAACCGCACTTATCGTCACGAAGAGCATCGTGGCGCTGTCCGTGAAGGCGCCGCGCTGCTGCAAGGCATCGCCTTGTGCGGCCACTGTGGCCGGCATATGCTGGTCTCTTATCCCAAGAAAAGCACGGTTCCTACTTATCTATGCCTTGGGCACAAAGAGCTTGCCAGCCAGACGTGCCAGTCCATCCGCGGCGACGGGATCGATGCGACAGTGACCCAAGCTCTGCTGGAGGCGATGCAGCCCGCCCAATTGGAGATCTCGTTGGCTTCGTTGGAACAGATCGAGGAACGCGCCCGGCAGATCGACCGCCAATGGCAGTTGCGCATCGAGCGCGCACAATATGAGGCCGACCTGGCCCGCCGCCGCTTCTACAACGTCGAGCCGGAGAACCGTCTGGTCGCCCGCAGCCTGGAACGCGAGTGGAACGAAAAGCTGGAAGCGGTGCAATGCCTGGAGCGCGAGTATGCCAACCTGCCCAGCCTGACGGCGCGGCTGTCCAGCCCGGAAGAGCGGCAGCGCATCCTGTCCCTGGCGCAAGACTTTCCGGCCGTGTGGCACGCGCCCACGACCACGAACGTCGAGCGCAAGCAGTTGCTGCGGCTGCTGATCAAGGACGTGACGCTGACCCGGCAAGAGAAAAGCATTCATATCGTCATCCGTTGGCAGACGGACGCCGTCACCGGGTTGGCTGTGGGCCATCCCAAGAAGGTTCACGAGATGCAGATCACCTCTCCTGCGGTCGTTGCACGCGTTCGTGAATTGGCCCCGACGCACACCGACCGCCAGATCGCCGCGATCCTCAACGCAGAAGGACTGGCTACCGGCGCGAACAAGCCGTTCACCAGGGTGCGGGTAGAATGGGTGCGCTATGCCAACAAGATCAAGTCGGGCTGCCCGGTGATGTCCATGGCCTGCCCGGATGGCCGCCGGGGAGATGGGCGCTACTCAGCCCTTGCTGCGGCAAAGCTGCTGAATGTGGATCGCTCCACGATCGCCCTGTGGTGCAGGTCGGGCAAGCTGGATGCCGTGCAGGAGGCGCCGCTCAGTCCGTACTGGATCAGGCTGACGCCGGAGATCATTGAGAGGCTGAGGAAACCGACACAGTAACATAAAAAATCATTGCATCCAATTCTACAAGAGAAGGTGGAGAAAAGTGGCCTGCTGGTCGCTTTTCTCCACCTTTCGTTTTGCGCTAAACACACGGCGATTGATCAGCTAGAAGCACAAGAAGTGGATCAGTCCTCAACCGTGGGTAAACCCCACATTCGTACTGTTCCATCCCAACGATTCGATGACACCAGGACCGAACCGTCAGGACTGAAGACTAAATCCGTCCCAGAGTATCTATGTCCCTCTAACCGTCGCATCGAATTTCCTGTTGTCACATCCCAGACGTGAATGACGCCGTATTCATCAGCGGCGACCAGTACACTCCCATCACGACTGAAGCGCAGGCTACTCATCTTTGCAGAATAATCTTTTAGCTCCGCAAGTATCTGCAATTGTGCATCACTTGCGACGTCGTATACACTTATTTTGTGATTTGCTCGTTTCACAACAGCGACTCTGGCCACCTCTTGATTCCAATGAATGTCCCATATGCCAGACTCGGTCTCAAAAGAGCGTAAAGAGCTACCATCTGGTACGCGCCACAATTGGACCTGGTTGACGCTTCCAGCACCAAGTACATTACTATCAGGACTGAATTCTATACGGATAATGTCACTGTCGTAACCTTCTAGCGTATAAGCGTGCTCACAACTGCTTGCTTTCCACAACTCTACTGTTCTTCCTCTTGCCCAAGCCATCCATTCACCATCAAGACTTGGTGTCAACAACCTCACGCCTTCGCCTACTTGACAAGTCCGTAGTTGCACTTGCTCTCGAGTTTGCCAGAACACCAAGCGGCCAGTCTCATCCAGCACGACGAGTGAACCATCTGAGCCGAACTCCAGACTTGTTATCGGCGCTTTGTGCTCAAGCTCGCCAACTGTCTGACCACTGTCGGTCGCGACGAGCCTGACCTTCGCCCCTTGTGCGACAGCGAAGAAATCTCCATCGAGGGAATAGCGAACTGTTCGAGAATTGGAATCATGTTCCAGCATCTGGGTTTTCTCGCCAGATTGGTTCCACAACCAAACCTCACCGATAGTGTTTATGAAAACCAATGCTTTTCCATCTGGACTGAATGTCCAGTCACGAACCGCGCCAAATTCCCAGTCTACAGTGCGCAGTTGATCGCTGCCGATTGTCCAGACATATATCTGAGAAGGCGACCTTTCTGACTGCATTCCAGCAAAGGCCAGTAGACTTGAACCTGGATCAAAGGCTGCTATGCCCGAACAAAGAACGTCCGTCTCCAGTACGGCTACAGGCTCCCCATCATCTACATTCCACAACCATATTTTACCTGCGCCCTGGGCTGTCAATATCCGGCTGTCTGGAGAAAATGCAGTCGCGCATACAGAGTACGGCGCGACTTGCACCGAATCACTAAAGGTCCGCAATAGCCGCGGCCTTTCCTTGCTCCAGATTTCTCCCCATAGCTCTATTCTGCCATCATACATCACTCGAGCAAGCAGTTCTCCATTTGGGCTGATAGCACTACCCCACGGCATAAAGTTGTAGTCGCCGTCAAAATCAAATCCAGATATTCTGCTTTTGGTCTCCATGTTCCACACTTCGAGATCGTGGGCAAAAACAATCAGCCGCGATCCATCGGAAGAAAATGCCAGCAGATACTTGGTATCTGTTTTTCTTTCCCCACCTAGTTCATATGCTTGATTTTGTTGTATATCCCACAGCCATACTACTCCGAGAAAACTACTGATCACCGCATTATGCTCATCTGGGCTTTTGAGTATGTTGATCAACGGATCATCACTTATCTTTATGTTATTTGCCACCTCGCCGGTTACCAGATTCCACATCCATGCCACACTATCATCACTGACCGAAAACAATGTCCTGCCATCGGATGCAAAAACTATATCCCCCACTTTGGCGGTATGAGATAGAAAACTCGCTTGAGTGAGCGTATCCGTCTTGAAAAGATAAACTCCTAAAGTGGTACCCAATGCTAACAAACTGCTGTCAGGAGACCATGCAAAACTGCTGATGTTTCCCTTGCCAAACCGTCCTAGTTCTTGAATAGCCCAGGCATTACTGGCAGAAATTGGTCCAGGCAGCGGCTGAGGAGAGGACACGACAACGGGTACCTCAGTTGTGGGTGATTCAGTCGGCGTAGATTTGGCCGCTGTGACAGTAGAGGTGGAAGCTGGTGTGTCGGCAGGCACGAACATTGTTGCTGTGGATAATGGCGACCCAGTTATGGACACTCCGGTGCCCAACAAGGTTTCATCATCTGTTTGCTTGTTCATGCAACCAGATTGCAGGATCAAAGTCAACAAAATGCTTGGGACAAGCAGCCAATAACAAACGAAGTGCTCAAGTTCTTTTTTGGTCAAATGGGACATACCGGTTTTCCTCCTGCACAGTCAATATGTCAGGGCACTATTAGTTCCGAAGGTGGAGGACAGGGGAACTCGCAGAACACATTCCATGTTTTTTTGTACACCATATAATCTGTAAAGTTTCGGCCCACCAAATTGCTGCCTACCTGGTTTCTTTCGGCATCTCCCTCTCCCAGATAGATATCTATCCAATACCTGGGGTCGGCAATAGTTGGGTCTCCTGTCCCATTATCGTTTACTTGAAGTCGGACCGATTTTTCTGGAAGGTAGATTTCGTCACCCAACGCCAAGTGAACCGACTTGCCTGTGTTTATTGCAGCTGTCTTACCAGCTATTGGCTTGCCACCCTTCATTGACACCCAGACTCGATCAGTGAATTCGACAGGATTTTTCCACATAGCAAGGTAAAGTCCTTCATATCCTTCTTGACTCAGCTTTCCAGTTCCTTGTATGCTCGCACGGTCATAAAATCTTTTTGGCACCACAACGTTGACAAGCTGATCTGGGCTTTGACGTTTGTCTAGAACTGGTAGACTTACCTTTTCTGTATCAGTCAACTCGGCTTCTATGGGAGTATAATATCCGGTACAACGGTGCATACCTACTTTTTCCCAGCAAGTCGAACGTTCATAAAGATGGGTCGGCCATGCTTTGAGCACACTGTGACAGGGCTCTCCTGGTCGACCTTCACACTCTTGACGACCACTCGGATCAACCAGTTTGATTGGATTATCTCCAGTGTAAAGGTATTTGTGCAGTGAGGAAGGCTGTTGTATACTACCTTGCCAGGGATCCCAACTCAGAAAACGCCCCGTTCCGAGAGCATAATAGCGGGCGCGCAAAAAGAGCAGTTCTGTTGCCGCATCGTATTGCTCGCCGGTGAATCCGTACCCGCTCTCGCCCGTTCCGCTTTCGGCCATCACCTGGCCATAAGAGTCGTAATCCCGCGCCAGGACAACATCGCCGCTATCGTCTACAAGTTGCCGTACTGAGCCCAACGCGTCACCGAGGAACCATCCAGTGCTGTCGGTCTTCATCTGGGCCAGCCGGCTCGGACCGTAAACATAAAGCGTGCTTTCGATTCCCCTCGTCTCCACAAGAACCTGGGGCAGCCCACAAACGGAATTCGACGAACGATTGTAGGAGGTGCAGTGTGAAGCAAGTGTCTGCACCCACCGGGTTTCAACACCATCCGCGTTCTGGGCCACGCGCACGCCGTCGCCGTTGTAGGTGTAGATCACGGTGTGGGTGATGTTTTGCGCCATCACCAGCCGGCCGGCGGCGTCCCAGGTGTAGGTAAAGAGGCCATCGTTGAGCAGATTCCCCGCGTCATCCCAAGTATAACTCACACCGCCCACCTGGGTCAAGCGATTAGCCGCGTCGTACTGGTAGGCGACGGTGCCGGCTGTCGTCGTCACTGCTTTGCGGTTGCCCACCGCGTCGTACTCGTACTCGTAGAACGTGCCGTCGTCGTACTCGGCTTCGGTCAGCCGGTTGAGCGGGTCGTAGGTGTAGGTGATGGTGCGGGTCGTGACCGTGTACGCAGCGCCATCCGTCACGGTGATATAGCCCGTGCGCGTCAACACATCCATACCACCCGGCCCGGTCGCCGCCAGGCTGACCGTGTACACGTCCGCCTGGGTATAGGTGTGCGTTGGATTCTCCAGCGTGCTGGTCACCCCATCGCCAAAATTCCACTCGTAGCTGGTGGCGTTGGTCGAGGTGTTGGTAAAGGTCGCCGTCAGCGGCGCATTGCCGCTCGTCGGCGTCGCTGAGAAATCGGCCACCGGCGACTGCGGGACTATGCCGACCGTGATATAGTTCGTCCGAGTCAGCGTCTCCGTCTCGCCGGCGCCGCTCACGGTCAGGCTGACCGTGTAGACGCCGGTTGGGGTGTAGCAGTGCACCGGGTTGGTGATCGTGCTGGTTACCCCGTCGCCGAAATTCCACAGATAGCCGGTTATCCCGGCAGTGGGCGTGGAGGTGTTGGTGAACGTCACCGTCAAGGGCACTCCGCCGCTCACCGGCGAGGCTGCGAAATCGGCCACCAGCAGGCCGTAGCGCTGCGCCACGATGTCGCCCCACCAATCCCACACGAACAGCGCTTCCGGTTGAGCCGTATGCGCGGCCAGCGACAGCCCGCTCGGGTAGCCCCAGCCGTCCAACAAAAGCAGGTTGCCGCCGCGCAGCGTCCCATCCGAGTTGAGCCGCTGCCCATACAGGTCAGCCTCATCTTCGTCGCGATAGTCCGCCCACAGCGCAAAAAAGCCCGCGTCGGAACCGGCCAACGGCGCCACCACCGGCAGGTCTTGCGCGCCGCTCGTCGCTGCCAGGGCCACCACCGTGCCGGAAGGGGCGCCGCTGCCGTTCAACGTGCGCCCGTAAATATCGTAATTGTTCGTCGCATAGTCGCGCCCGTCGCGCCACAGCACCCAGTAGACGCCGCCGCTCCAGTAGGCGATGGACGGCCGGTATTGCGTTCCAGTCGTGCCGAACACAGCATAGACCGTCCCGCTCAACGACCCACTGGCCGAGACGACCTGGCCGTACACGTCATAGTCGTGCGCCGCGCTGTATTTCTTGTCGCTCCACACGGCCACGAACGCGTCGCGGTCGCCGTTGTAGGCCAGCGCCGGGTAGCGCTGCGCATAGGTGACGGTCGTCACGGCGATCTCGCTGCCGGACAACGCGCCGCCGGCGGTCACCCGCCGCCCGTAAATATCGTAAGACGACCCGCGATAGTCTTCCCACACTACCAGGTATTCGCCACGCTGCGCGCCGTAGGCCACCGATGGAGCTGCCTGGACGTCACTGTGGGTGACGATGCTGAAATTCGTCCCGCTCAACGCGCCCGTCGTCGAGACCACCTGTCCGTACACATCGCCGCTGCCATCTGAGCGATAATCGGTCCACACCACCAGGTAGCCGTTGGCCCCGCCAGACGCCACTCGCGGCGCGGTTTGATCCCCCGCTGCCGAAGAGGAGGAGATGCGGAAATTATCGCCGCTTGGCATGCCGGCCTGCGTCATCCGCTGGCCGTAGACGTCGGCGTTGCCGTTGCGGTAATCCTCCCACACCACCAGGTATTCCTGGGTGGCCTCGTTATACGCCACCCACGGGCGATAGGCATCGAGGACGTATGGCCCGATGGCAAAGGCCGTTCCGCTCAGGCTGCCGCTGCCGCTCACCCGCTGCCCGTAGACCACCAGGGTGTCCCATCGCCAATCTTGCCATACGACCAGCCACTCGTCATTGTCGTCGTTGTAAGCCAGCGCTGCGTCGAACTGCGAGCCGTTGGCGTTGGACAGGTTCACCGCGCTGCCGGTCAACGCGCCGCCGGCGGTCACCCGCTGGCCGTAGACATCCCAATCGCCCGCATTGTTCCACCCCACCAGATAGACCTGGCGAACGGTGTTGTAAGCAACGTCCGGCGTGTCCTGGTCGTCGCCGTTGGTGACAATGGCCAGTTCCGTCCCGCTCAACGTCCCGGTCGGGGAGATCATCTGCCCATAGATATCGCTGTAGCCACTGCGATAGTCGGTCCAAACCACCAAATAGGTACCAGTTTCCCCATTGGCGGCCAGGCGCGCGTACACCTGGTCGCTGGCCGCGTCGTTGATCAAAAAGGCCACGTCCGACAGCGCTTCATTCCCTGCCGTGCCGGAGTTGTCCAGTTGGACGCCCAGCCCCGACAGCCGCTGCCCGTAGATGCGGTCCCAGCCGCGGTCCCACACCACCAGGAACTCGCCAGCAGCGCCCGCGCTGCCATTGTAAGTCACATCGGGGCGCAGGTCCCACTGCCAACTGTCATCAACCGCAAACGCCGTCCCGCTCAACGTCCCGCTGGCCGAAATCAGCCGCCCAACGATATCGTAATCATCCCCGATATACATATGCCATACGGCCAGATAGACGTCGTCGACCGGGTTGTAGGCCAGCGCTGGATGCCCTTCTTCCAGCGCCGTCTCGGCCACGACCACCGCGCTGCCCAACAGCGTGCCGGTGATCGAGAGCCGTTGGGCATAGATGTCGCCGTCGGCATCATTGCGAGTATCATTCCATACCACCAAGTACTCTTGATTGTCCGAATTATACGCCACCGCCGGTTCGCGCTGTTCACCTGCCGCCTGGGCGATGGTGATCACGCTGCCTACCTTGATTCCATCGCTGAGCACGCGCTGCGCTTGCAGGTCGCAGTCTGCGCCGCCGGTGTCATAGCCGCACCAAACCACAAGGTACTCGTCTTGAGCCGGGTTATAGGCCACGGCCAGCTCTTTTTGCTGCGGGCGCGGGTCGGAAGCCAGGAAGGGATCGCCGATCAGGGGATCGATGACCAGCGGAAACTCGGCTTCGGCCAGCCACGCGCCGGGCACGACGATCGACAGGCGATAGCCCGGTTTTTGACTGCGGTATATTTCCACCGCGTCGTCCAGCTTGAGGTCGGCCAGCATCTCTTGTCCGCCAGCATCGCGCACCAGCGCGCCGCTGTAAGCCAGCAGGGGCGCGCTTTCGTTTCCGGCGCGGGAAAAGAGAATGCCTTGCCGTTTGGACATCAGCCTGGCCTGGAGGTCGGTCTCCACAACTACCTCGACGACCAGGTCGCCCGCTGCGGACAGGTCAACATCCGGCAGTTCTGCCAGCGTGAAGGTTTGCTGCAAGACGCCGTCGCCGGCGCGGTAGTTCTCTTCAAAGCCGGGCCAGTGCTGGAAGATCGCCTGATTGCCGGTTACAGATGGCATAGCCTGGGCTTTTTCGCCGGCCGCATCATAGAGCACCGTCTCACCCAGCCGTACCCGCTCCAGGCGGACATGCAATGCCGGTAACTGGCCCTCGTCTGCCGAAGCGTCTTTTCCCTCCGGAGCGTCTTTCTCGGCCCGATCTTGGCCTTGCAGCGCGAATGCAACGCCGGTTTGATCGAAGGTTGCCTGGTAGTGGGCATTTTTGACCTGCCAGCCACCCTGACCGTCTTCGCGCAACGGGTTGCGCAGCCGTTCCATCACTTCGGCTATTTCGAGGCCGGGGCGGAGTTCCCCGCCCGTCGATTTGTCCGATTGACCTGACACGTTAAGCGCCAGACCGGATGCCTGGACGAACTGTATCGTTGCTTCGCCTTTCAATTCACCAACAAGTGCGGTGATCGTCCCTTCGACAGGTCGATCGGGCGCGGTCAAGGTCAGCCGCAGCAGTCCCCTCTCGGTCTGGCCTTCCTCGGCCGAGAGCCACCCCGCCGTTGTTTTGACCGCAACCGGGGTGCCATCCTGCACCGGCAGCCCGTCCGCATCCGTCACATAGACCAGCACCACAGCCTGCGACTCGCCGTCCGCCGGCAACTGAGACGGTTCGACCGCCACCGAGACCAGGGCCGGCGGGCCGGCCGGTTCGATTTGCCGGTTGCCCGACCACGCCGTCGGGGAGGCCAGCCAGTGCCGGCCGGCGTCCATTGACAACGGGGACCGCCCGGCCTGATCCGGCGGCAGCTCGTCTTGATCCGAGTTTTCCTGGCCCAGGCCGTAGGCGGCCAGCACGTCCTCGGCCGTGCCGCCCTGCGCCAGCCCGCCTTCCACCGGTTGGCGCACCTGTTCGATCACGTGCGTCCGGTTTCCTGCCGCATCGAGGGTGTAGGTGTACACGGCCAACAGGTCGCTGCCCTGGGTATGCCGCAGCACGGCCAGGCGGCCGGCATCGTCGTAGCTATAAGCGGTCTGGATGCCGTTCGGGCGTTCGACGCCGACCAGCATTCCGGCGGCGTTGTAGGTGTAGGTGGTGACGTCGCTGTTCCAGTCGGTGACCGTGCTCAGCCAGTTGGCCGCGTTGTAGGCATAGGCCACCGTCTTGCCGTCCGGGTAGATCAACTGCGTGCGGTTGCCGGCCCGGTCGTAGCGGTAGCCAACCGCGTCGCCGGAAGGATAGGTCACCGTCAAGACGCGGCCCAGGTCGTCATAGTCGTAGCGGGTGGCGCCGGTGGTGTCGGTCATCGCCGTCCGCTGCCCCAGCACGTCGTAGGCATAGGAAACGGTCTCGTCCGCGTTCGCGCGCTGCGTCAGCCGGTCGCGCGCGTCGTAAGTGTACGTCGTCGTGCGCGCCTCCGGGTCCATCTCTGCACTGCGCAGGCCGCGGACGTCGTAGGTGTAGACGGAGGTATGCCCCAGCGGATCGGATGTTGCCGTCAACTGCCCCAGCACATCATAGGTATACACCGTGGTGTGGCTCAAGGCATCGGCAAACGCGGTGCGGTTGCCGGCCAGATCGTAGGCATACTGCGTGGTGACGTTGGTCTGGCGGTCGCTGGCGCTGCCCGAGACATAGTTTTCGATCACCTGGATCAACTGCGCGCGCGGATCGTAAGCGTAGCGGGTCACGACGCCATTGGCATCCTCGACGGCGGTCTTGCGCCCGGCGCCGTCATACGTCGTCTCTACGGCGTGCTGCAGCGCATTGGTGATCAGCGTCGTGCGTCCCAACGCGTCATAACCCAGGTACGTCGGCTGGCCCAGGCCGTTGTAGAGCGTGGTCTGCCGGCCCAGCGCATCGTAGACATAGGTCGTCGTATAGCCCGCGCCGTTCGTCACCTGGATGACGCGCCCGAGCGCGTCGTAGGTGAACGTCGTGCTGTGCCCGTTGGCGTCGATCGTCGCCGTCCGCCGGCCGAGGCTGTCGTACTGCGCCGCCGTCGTGTAGCCCAGCGTATTGGTGACCGTGACGGCGCGGCCCATCCGGTCGTAGCCGTATTCGACGGTGCGCCCGG
>JAFGJF010000444.1 GCA_016929205.1 Anaerolineae bacterium | reverse complement strand
TCTCGCTCATGCTGCCCCCTTGAATGTATGGTTTGCTCTTTTGGAGCAGCATGATACCATAAATCAAAGTCTCGTTGTAATACTAGGTGCTCGCTGAGGAATGCGCGATTCGTGAGCGAAAGGAGCCTGACAACTTGAGAGATCCTCAATGTCAAAATCACTTTGTTTGCACCAGGAGGTTGGAAATGGACAAAAGAAAGATAACCGGTTTTCTGGCTGTACTGGCTCTGGTTCTGCTTGCCGGGGCCGCAACGTGGGTCACATTGACCCTGGCTGCATCGGAAGGTGCATCTCTGCCGCAAGGCGGCGTGCCATCGATTGTCGCATACCAGGGAGAGGTGCAGGTGGGGGGAGTGCCCTACACCGGTGTCGGGTACTTTAAATTTGCGCTCGTCAATGCTGCCGGCAATACCACCTATTGGTCCAACGATGGCAGCAGCAATGGGGGAAATGAACCGGCTTTGGCCGTTCAGCTTCAGGTCGATCAAGGCCTGTTCAGCGTCTTGCTGGGTGATACGGGCATGCAGCCGCTAACGGCAAGCGTCTTTGCCGGGCCAAACCGCTACCTGCGAGTTTGGTTTAGTCAGGATAGCATCACCTTTAGCCGTCTCCTGCCGGATACGCGCATCGCCGCCGTGCCATACGCCCTGCAAGCCAAGGCAGCAGCCGCCGTACCCTGGAGCGGTATTACCGGTATGCCGTCCGGTTTTGCCGATGGGACGGATGATACGGGCAGCCACTACGCTCAGGTAGTGGTGGTAGCCCAAGAGGGCGGCGATTTTGACAGCGTCCAGGCGGCGATTGACAGTATCACCGATGCCGCAGCCGGCAAGCCCTACCTGGTTTGGATTGCGCCGGGAGTGTACAGCGAGACGGTGACCATGAAGCCCTACGTGCATCTGCAAGGCGCGGGGCAAGCGGCAACCGTTATCACCAGCACGGCTTTTACATCGGCCACGTTGGTGCTAACCGATCACGTCTCCCTGCGCGACCTGACGGTGGGCAATGGCGGTACGGGCGCGGTGAATGTATCGATTTTGGCCGGAGAGCAAGTGACGAATGTGCTGATCGCCAATGTGACGGCGCACACAGTGGGGAATGGTGCAGAGAACCGTGCGATCTGCTTGGACGTGTGGCGGTCGCGCAGGACCGAGGATCGGCAAGTGCGCGTTGTGCTGCAGGATGTGACCGCTCTGGCCGAAAATGGAAACCGCAACTATGGCTTGTATAACGTTGCTTACCGGGTTGTCGTGCTAGACGGTGGTTCATACACTGCTCGCGGAGGAAGTGAAGCCTGTGGCATCCGCAATGCCGGGATTGCACTGCTCCAAGTCAACGGTGTCACTATCCTGGCCGAAAACGCGAACAGCAACAATGGTTTGTTCAACGCCGACAGCAGAGTGTTGCTGCGCAGCAGCGACATCACCGCACGTGGAGGAAGCCATGCCGGCGGTCTTGTAAATGCCAGTAGCGATCTATCTGTCGGCTCGATAGATGCCGAGGGGGTCGTTATCCTGGCTGAACAGGGCAGTGACAGCAACTATGGCCAGGAAAACCTTCTTTTGGCACTAACGGATCTGCGTGGCGGGTCTATCACGGCGCGTGGTGGGATCTCGGCCTATGGCATCTATAACGCCGCTGAAAGCATATTAACGGTCCATGGCACGATCGTCCTGGCGGAAAATGCCAGCGGCAGCAACTATGGCCTGTACAACGTGGACAACTCGGAAGCCTACGTCGATCAGGCTCAGCTCATCGGCGCCAGCGGTGGCGTAACACAGACTTCCGGCACCGTTTACTTGGGCAGTACCAAGTTGGACGGCGGCGCTGTCCGGATGAGCGGCACGATGACCTGTTGCGCCGTTTATGACGGCAACTATGTCGTTTACTCGTGCCCGTAGAGGAGGCGTGATGATAAGAACGATGCATCTCTGGAGCGTCGCTCTGGCGTTGGTCCTGTTGATCTCTGGGCCAAAGCCGGTCAGCGGCAGCGATCCTGCACGAACGCGAGAACTGTTTGGCTGTGGGGTCACGGATGCTGTGGGCGGATGGGTGAGCCTGCAAGCTGTGTTGGGACAGCCTGTAGTCGGCGCGATCTCATCCGGCGACGGGCAGATCTCTCTGGAGCAGGGATTCCAGCCCAGCAGCTTGCCTCGCTACGTTGTTCACCTGCCACTGCTGTTGCGTGATTTTCCATAGCCGCATTGTCCATATCCAACCGCTTGATCTTGCATCGGGCATAGATTCGGAATATAATGTGAATAGCTAGAGCGATGCTGTGTGGTGAAATGAGAGTGGGCGTGCGGCAAAGTTGATTGGCTATTCGCTGAATCGCCCGCTTGAGCGGATCGCCCTGCGCGTGGCCGGTCAAAGCGGGTTCGTCGCCGAGTTTGACACGTTGTGGGGAGACCCGGGCCATCTGTTGAAATACCAGGATCTGGCCCGGGACTATGTGCTGTTGCGGCCCATGCAGCCGGTTGACGCTGACCTTGTTCTCGTGCCCGATGTGCGTGGTGGGCCGCAGCCCGGAGAGCGCGTTTCGCTGTACAGCGGCCAGGGTAACGGGCAGGGCGGCAGGCGCGTCCTGGCAGGCACCGTTCAAACTGTCCAGGACAGCGGCGTGTGGGTGCTGATGGACGAGCTGTTTTATCCGGGCAAGATGAGCGGCTCGCCGTTCGTGAGCCAGCACACCGGCCAGGTGGTAGGTATGGCGGTCGGTGCTACCTTGCGACGCGATCGACTGCTGCTGGGCGCACACCCGATTGGCTCGATCGTCCGCCTGGCCGAATCGGCAGCCGCGTTTCCAAAACTGGGTGAATACCAGCGATAGACCAGTCTGGCGGTAGGATGGAGCGAGACACCATGTCGACGGCCTATGAAATGACGCCCAAACGTCGCTTCCTGTCCGGCATGCTTGGCGGCCGGGTGGATCGCCCGCCCGTGGGCAGTGCCACCTCGGTGGCCAACGTCGAGCAGATGGAGATCACCGGCGCCTTTTTCCCCGACGTACATGTGGACGGACTCAAGATGGCGCGCCTGGCTGCGGCCGCGCACGACGTCCTGGGCTACGATGCAATCATGCCCTATTTCAGCGTCCAGGCCGAGGCCGCTGCCCTGGGCTGTCACGTTGATTGGGGCGACGTCGAAAACATGCCCGTCGAGACCACGCACCCCTGGTCCGATCCGGAGCAGGTGGTCATCCCCGACGACTTTTTGTCGCAGCCTTCGATCAAAGCGGTCCTGGATGCGATCGCCATCCTGCGCCACACCCACGGGCATCGTGTGGCCATCGTCGGCAAGGTGATGGGGCCGTGGACGCTCTCCTATCACCTGCACGGAGTCCAGGATTTCCTGGCCGAAACGATCCTCGATCCTGCCCGGGTGCGCAGCTTCCTGGACAAGCTCCAGGAGGTCACCGTGCTTTTTGGCCTCGCCCAGATCCGGGCCGGTGCCGACGCGCTGTGCCTGGCCGATCACGCCACGGGCGACCTGGTGGGCCCGTGGACGTATCGTGATTTTTTGCTGCCCTACCACCGCAAACTGACGCAGCGATTGGGCTGTCCGACTATCCTGCACATTTGCGGGGACACGCTGGATCGCCTGGACGGCATTTGTACGGCCGGGTTCGACGGCTTTCACTTTGACTCCAAGGTGGACGCACGCGCTGCCGTGCGCCGGGTGGATGGCCGGATCTCGCTGATCGGCAACGTCAACAATCCCGAGATCCTGTTACGCGGCACGCCGGACCAGGTCGCCGAACGCACCCGCTATGCGCTCGCCGCCGGCGTGCAGGTGGTCGGCCCCGAGTGCGCGATACCGCTGCGCACCCCATTGGAGAACCTCACCGCGATAGCGCGTGTGGCGAAAGGCGAGATGTAAAAGGAGGGTAACATGAATGAGAATCGTTCCCGGCTTGTTGGGGCTTGTCTCCTCGTGCTGGCTGTGCTGTCGAGTGCCTGTGTGGCCAAGACGGAGGAGGCGGAGCCAGATGTACCCCTTGTCCTGCCGCCGCCCGGCGGCCAGGAACCGGCACAACCGGCGAATGGAACGATCTATTACGTGCGTTCCGACGGGGGAACCGCCGATCAGTGTACCGGCCTGGTCGACGCCCCGTACCCCGGCAGCGGTGCGGGCCAGCCTTGCGCCTGGGATCATCCTTTCCGGGCCCTGCCGCCGCTCGGCGAGCCGAAGATCGGCGGCGGAGACACGGTGATCATCGCCTCCGGCAGTTATATGATGGGCTATGGCGCGCCCGGGTCCGATGCCTGCGACGCGGATGGCGCTTTTGACTGCCACATGCCGGCCGTTCCCGGCGGTCCCAATCCGGGCAATCCGACGCGTATCCTGGGAGCCGGGTGGGACAGTGGCTGTTCCGCTCCAC
>JAFGJF010000443.1 GCA_016929205.1 Anaerolineae bacterium | reverse complement strand
GCCTTGGGCAGCGCCGCATCCTTGCTCAGCGCCTGCACCCCGGCGGCGACCACCGGCCTGAATGCGGCCCGCACCTGGGCATAGGTCACCGTCGTGTCCTCGATCACGTCGTGCAGCAGCGCGCACTGCACAGCCAGGTCGCCATCACGATCGCGTTCGGTGTGCAGCGCGGCGATGATTTCCATACTCACGAAACTGATGTGCATGATGTAAGGCAGATCGGTTCCCGGATAAATCTGGCCGCGATGTGCTTCGGCGGCGAATCGATAGGCTCGGGTGTAGCTTGCTTGTGACCAATTCATATTCTTTTTCTCTTGTACACCGAGATCAGCGGCACGCTGTCAAAGCGCACCTCAAGCTCTGGCGTGTGCAGTTCCATCCAGCGGACGATGGGATGATCCAGGCCTTGTTCTTTGAACATCGTCTGTCGGTGCTGAAAGATGACAAAATCGGCTTCATAGAACTCGGCCTCCACAGTCACGATCGCCGGGTCGAACAGGCTGGGGATCTCACCCGGGCCGGCAAAACGCAGGTCGTCTCGCAGCCTGCCCTGCAACTGGTAATAGATCATGACGTTGTGGCTCCAGGGATCGATCCACACCACGTCCCCCGGCTGGGCCTGTGCGTTGAGATAGGCGAGTGTCTCGGTGTACGTTTCGCACCAGTAGGTGCTCTCGAATCCCAGGCGCGTAGCGCCGCCGACGCCGCCCACCAGCCCGGAATAGTAGGACAGCAGGTGTGGGTAAAGCTGTGCCATCGCGACGAGCGGCGGCGCAAAGACGAGCACAACCAATGTACCGATGGCCAGTGCACTCAAAGCTCGTCCGCACCCCAGTCCCTCCAGCCACCTGGCGACCGCCTGGACAACACTGTGCAGACCGATCGCCGCCAGGGCGGCGACAAAGGGCATAGCCGGCATAAACAGGCGGTCGTTGTCGTAAACCATCGACTGCCCGCTGGCGAGGGCGAGTATGGGCACCAGGGCGTTGAGCAGCAGGAAGCTGCCCAGGGTGCGTTCCTCACGCCGGACCAGTGCTCGCCCGCCGCCCAGTAAAAAGAGGGCCAGGATTGCCGGTGGGACCACGACGGCAGTGATGGCAAAGGGAAAATGCCACGGCGGCGGCATCCAAAAGCGGTGCATGTACCACTGCCCGATCTTCCAGTGGTCGACGGTGATCCACTTGACATAGGCGATCGTGCGCTCGATACTGTCGTGATACAGCCAGGGCCAGGAACAAAAAAAGACGGCCACGGCCACCGCACCCATCATTCCCAAGCGCGCAAAGGTCCGCCATCGCCGGTCAAAGGCGAGCACCCATAGCAGCAGGGTGGGAAAGACAAAGACGGCGTTGATCTTGGTGGCGACGGACAGTCCCCACACGACGCCCAGGGCGACGTCGATCCACCACGATTCACGTTCCCGCGTCTGCCAGAACAGCACCAGCGTGGCGACGATCATGGAAGAGGTTGCGACATCAAGCGAGGCCAGGTGGTTGTGAAAGAAAACACGGGGCATGGCCAGCAGGGCGACGCTCGCCGCCAGCCCGGTCCATTTGCCGTACGCGCCCGCCACCAGCAGGAAAAGCAGCCCGGCCGCCAGGCTGTTGAGCAGCATGTTGCCCAGGCGGTGCGCGGCCAGGTCGGGCAGCAGCGAGCGCGACAGTGCCCACACCATGCCGGACCAGATCTTGTTCACCGGCGGGTGCTCGTGATTGACCGTCCAATAGCGATCGACGCCCTCACGGCTCAAGGCCGTGCCCGGATCCTGGACAAGCACGCCGAACCAGGCCGTATAGGATTCTGCGGCGACGATATAATCCGGTTCGTCCCAGGTCAGGCCAATCTGGGGCTCGGTGGTCAACAGCAGGATCAGCGTCGCGGCCGCAATCGCGATGGCGCCGGGCCAGTGTGATTTGGATGAGGACAAGTTTGATTGTGTCATGGATCAGATCCGTTGATTCGGGTTTGTGTGATCCACAAACGCTCTGAGCGGACAACAGTCCGCGTTAGTTGGGTTGGTCTACCTGGGCTGAGCAACGGCGGATGGTTACCCGCCTGGAGCTTTGTTATTGGATTTCGTCTCGACGTAGGTCACGTTTGCAGCGTGACGACCTAGTCGTCGTCTTGCCACCTGGATTCATTTCGTCGATTCCCATATCGCTCAATGCCTTCAAGGATCAGCGCCTGGATCTCGTCAGCCTTGGTGTTCAGCTCCATGGTCCCGATCACAAAGGGAGCCCCATTTACTATCGATCGAGCTACAAGGTTGAATCGTGTCAGCCAGGAGAGCTTTTTCTCGTATGCCCGCGTATCGTTCAGTTCCAGGATGACCATTTTGCTCTTGACGCTGGCGCCCGCAATTTCGTGCCAACCAAAGTGCAGTGTCTTATTCAAGTAAGGATCGTAGAGGGTCAGACCTTGCTGCTCGATGACCAATCGGGTGATGCACCGCTGTCCAGTTTCAACAAGTCAACCACAAAGGTCCCTACGCGATGGCAGGAAACACGACAGAAAAGATTCTCCAGAACCGAGAGACTTGGACTACTGTTTTTTCCATTCATCATTCTCTGCGATCTTGTTAGCCAAGGCTTGTCAGGCTTTCCACAACCTGACGGGCCCGTGAGTGGTGTCAGTGAACTAGACCTCGATCGCCGCCAATTCAGCGTACAATCTGGCCTTGAGCGCTGCGATCTGGCCTTCGTCGGCCTGCGGCATGCGCACCATCCAGGAACTGAACATCGCTTCGATCGGCATCTCGGGGATAAACTGTGCCACCAGCCCAAATACAACCCCGATCGCCTCGCGGGGCAGGTATTTCAAAAGCAGTGCTCGCGCCTGGGGGTCTTCCAACAACGTGCCGATGGTTGTGCGCGGCCCATAGGCGTAAGGGTTGGGGCCGGCGGCCTCGAACGTCGCCCGCAGCGTCAGG
>JAFGJF010000442.1 GCA_016929205.1 Anaerolineae bacterium | reverse complement strand
GAGCACGGCATTACGCACGAACCACCAGCCAGAAATGAGCGCCACCAGCCCGGCGGTGACAAACCCGCCGCTCAACAAGTGCCACCACGACCGCCGCCGCCAGGCCACATAGCCGATTGCCAGGGCAGTGAGCGGCAGCAGCCCCATCGTGTTTGTCCGGGTCAACACGCCCAGTCCCAGAACGAGACCCAGCACAGCCACATCCCGCCACCAGCCCTCCCTCAATCCCCCCCTCAGGGGGGAAGGTGAAGGGGGGATCACCTCGCCAGACACCCCCCCTCGGTCCCCTCCACGGGGGGGAGGTGAAGGGGGGGCAGCCCCATGCCGCCGCACCAACCTCACCAACAACCAGATCCCGATCGCGCTCAGCAGCATGCCCAGGTTCCCATTGTTGACCGAGCCGCTGATAAAACAAAACATGGGGTTAAAGGCGGTGATCGCCGCCGCCGCCAGGGCCAGGACCACCCGCCGCGGCCACACCTCGCGCGCCAGCCGGTAGGTGAAATAGACCGTGCCCGCGCCCATCAGAACGGATCCAAAACGGATCAGGTGGATGGCCAGCGCCGTGCCCCGCCAGGGCCAGGTATCGACCAGCCCGTGGATCATGAGATTGGCGTTGCCGTCCTGCTTGATGATCCCGTTGTCGGCGTGCGGGTTGGGATAGCGGGCCAGCGGCAGATCGGACGTGTCGATCCAGAAGGTCAAAACGGCATTGAGAAAATAGTACAGCGGCGCCTGGCTGCCCTCCTGCCGCCACGGCGTCTCCGGCGCAGCGGGATCCTGGTAGGGCAGCGACCAGTTATCGGCAATGTATTTGACCATCGGATAATGCCACAACTCATCCGAAGCCTCCATAATCGGAGTGACGATGCTATATACACTGCCCAGTAGACCAAAGAGCACCAGTAAAACAACAATGCCGTTTTTTTTCATTCACTATCCTGCTCTGCCTTTTTCATTTTGAGCATCACCTGTCTCTGCCACAGTCGCTTTCCTCACATTCCAGGTCACAAACGTTGCGTTAACGAAGCACCTCCGGCCCTTCAAGCAACAGCCGATGGTCGTACGGCGACGTTCCTGCCTGGGTGACGATCGGAAGCCGCTCCATGGTCTGCAGGACATACATCCCTACTGCAAAGGTATAGTCTCCCGCAGACGCGTCCGGGGGAACGGCGAGTTGGTACTCGTCCCGAACCCGTTCTCCCACGCTCCACAAATAGGTGGGGTACATACCCTCTTGCGGTTGGCTGTCCTTTTGGGCGATGACGCTGCCAGACGGATCGAGCAAGTGATTAAAGACGGTGTAATCGCCAGCGTCGAGGCGCAGCGCTTCCCAGTAGAGAACGAGACGGACGGTCTCGCCGGGCCGCGCCTGCGACGGCTCAAAATCGTAGCCTAACAAGGAAATGGACCCTCCCATCGTGGCCCGGACGAGATGGGATATGTCCGTTTCCTCAATGACCGGGCCGGTTTTGTACACCCAAACGTAGGGCACGCCGTCAAATGAGGCCACGAATTTGGGCTCCCTGCTCCGGTATGCCTCCCACTCGTCCTGCCAATCCTCGATATCCAGGCCGCGCACGACAATACTGCGCGTAAAGAGTATGTAATCGACTTTATCGTCGGTCAAGGGTACACTTTTTCCCTGAAAGTAGGGATAAAAGCTGGCAAACTGGTGCACGCCGACGACAAGCCGGGGGGAGAGCGGCAGGCTGTTCAGATAGTCGGCCGCCATCTCGAGCCCCTCGCCCTTTTCCTGTCCGGCCACGATTTCGCTCTCAAGGATACGTTTGGGCCCGCCAAACAAATAGCTATAGTGTGTGCCATAGTAGGGATGGCGCGGGATAGACACGGCACCCTGAACGGTGACGACAAGAACCAGCGAAAGGGCCAACAGCACGGAACGGCCTCGGGCGAGCCATTTCGAGAGTGCCACCCACCCCACACCGGCAAGAATGATCACAAACTGCAAAGCCGGCAGCGCATAACGGGCGAATTTCTTTTCGCCCAACGTCATCTGGAAAGCAAAAAAGAAAACAAAAGCCAGTCCCAACCACAACGCCAGGCGCTTGTGCGGCTCCAATTGGCGGCGGAAAAGAAGCGGCAGGCTCAGCAAAAAGCCGATGAACGAGACCGCCGTGGTCTTGATCGCCATATTCACGGGATAGAAGAGCGGGCCAGGATCCTGGCTCGTCGCCTGCCCCATAAAAAACGTGGGATTCTCGTGCGGCGTATCCCGATAGTAGCGGGCACCGCCAAAAGTCACCGCCAATGTCTCGACCGGCTGGATCCACATCGATGGCCAGACCAGGAAATAGGTGACGACAAAAGCCAGCACCCACAACAGGATGACCGCTCCCACCTGGCGCAGCAGCAGCCGCGGCCCATAAGCGGTCTGAGGCACGTGCCGGCGGTGCTTCAGCCACCGGCTGGCTTGCCAGACAAGGAGGACGAGGAAAAGGTAGGGAACGAGAAAGATGGCTGGCGTCTTGGTCAGCAACCCCAATGCGGCAAATATCCCCGACAAGAGAATGTGGAGCCGGGACTGCTCTTTGATGAACACCCAGAGGTGCAGCGCCGAGAGCATCGAAAAAACACTGACCAGCGCATCGACGTGAACGGCTTTGGAGAGGGAGATATGATAGGGGTCGAGCGCCAACAGCAAGGCGGCGACCAGCGCGATCTGGCGGTCGAATACGCGCGCCAGCAGCAGATAGGCGAGAGCGATCGCCAGCGCGACGACGAGGGCTATGGGCGCGAGTTCGATCGCCGATTGCTGCGCCAGCGACAAAGCGTCAAAATCGGACACAAAGGGCGTGCTTGCCAGGCGGCCAAGCCCGGCCAGCCACATCGTCGTGACCCCGGGATGGGGCGCTTGCAGGGTATTCGCCCAGTCCCGGCTGGCGAGGGCGTCCATAAATACCTTGGCACGGGACTGCCAGATACTCATCGAACCCACATAGCCCAACGCGCGCGGGAAAAACGCCAGGGCAAAAACAAAAAGAACGGGAAATACAGAACGGAACAGGTGCGAAAAGCGATTGCGACGCGGCAACCGAGTCCTTGTCATCCTCTTTCTCTCATTCTATCTGGTTCCGGCCTGCGCGAGTGACGATGCGATCGTCACATCGCAGAGCCGCAGCATCTCTATCGCGCCATCAAAGGGGACAATTTCGCCGCTATAGCTGTCATATACGACGATGCTCAGCGAACCGGGGCCAGGCTGCGCATCAGGCGAAACATCGAGAGTGTGGACGTCCCTGAGCATCCAACCCATTTTCCACCAGCTCGTTGGTTTTTTGCCTTGCCCGGGCCAGCCGTCATGTTGTCCGACCAATCTACCCGACACGTCGGCGATCCGCACAGAGACGGTTCGTTCCCGCTCTACGTCGGCTAGCGCCTCCCAGTACAGGCTCACCCGGACCCGTTGTCCCGGCTCAAGTCCGACCGGCCTCTCAACAACCGGCACCAAGAACCCCTGTTCGTCTTGTACGGCCACCTCACCGCAAGACAGCCCCATCGTGCCCCCGGCGACGTGCTCGATCGGGAACGACCAGTCCTGCCTTCGGAACAAATAGATGCCATCCGCCTCCATTTCGATCGTGTATGTTGTATCGGCCAGCAGGTTGTTAATCTGATCGCCAAGTTCATCTGGCGAAAAGGGATAGGGATTAGAGTGCCCGTCCAGCAGAATAAAGTCGGTGTTTTCCAGGCCGATGGTGATCCACGGATAATGGTAGATGTGTTCGCGATGGGACAGGTGCGGCACGTAATGCGCCTGGGTAGCCACGCTGGCGCTGGCCGGGACGGCCTCGACGATCGCGGCAGCGAGGCGGTGGTGCTCGGTGACGTCATACAGGTTCGCATCGTAGGTACCGCCGCCCGGCGCCGGGCTGAACAGGACGTACCCGACGACAGTCGCGCCCACCAAGAGCGCGGTCAACCAGGCGGCCCATCTTGAGGAGAGCCGCCCCAGGCCGACGCCGATGGCAGCGAACAGAACGGGGAGCACGGTTGACAGGTGCCAGGTCTCGAACCGGTACAACCGGGGCTCGTTGCTGAGCAGCATATAGGCCATCGTTGGCAGGCAGATCAACGTCCAGTCGGGGGCCAGGAAGGGCAGCACCAGCCCTAGCGGCATCAGAACACGCCACAACGCCTGGATTCGCTCCCGGTCAAACATCTGCCGGATGATGATGAGCGGGTCACGCAGCACGTTGCCCAGGATCTCTTCGTAAGAGCTGCCCAACCCTTCAAAGTAATAGAGCTGTGGGTAGACGTCAGCGTTTTCCTTGGGTGGTGCAAACGCCGGAATCACGACCAGACTGACCACGATCACCCACGCGGCGCCAACGACGATCAACGGCAAGCCCCACTTCCAATCACGCTCGAACAGGGTCAGGTAAACGCCGACCATAAACACAATGAACCCGACATTCTCTTTGCACAGGAGAGCCAAACCCAACCCCAGAGCCATCCACCATCGTTTCCGTGTATAGAGCGCATAGAAAGCCATAGCCAGGAAAGGTATCGCGAGCACCACGCGGCGGAACTCGAACGTCGTGACCTCGTGCAACGCAGGATTCAGATAAAAAGCCAGCAGGAAAGGCAGAGCGAGCCGGACCTGCTTGACACGCACAATCTGGTAGAGAAACAACCCGGCAATGGCAACGCCGATTGCCTGGACCAGAAACAGCACCCTGGCATCATTCCAGATGAGGAACAGCGGTGACAGCAGCGCCAGCATAGGCGAAAAGTGGTTCCCGAGAATGGAATGATTCAAGATCGTGGAAAAGAGAAAACGACCGTGGAGCGTGTTCCAGATCGCCTGGTCAAAGCGGGCAAAATCGTATGTGCGTGTGTTGAACGATTCGTGCTTGCGAAACAGCAACACTGAAAAAACCACAGCAAACAGAATCGCCAAAACACAAGCAACATAGTCCATCCACCGACGATCTGTGCCGTTAATCCGTGCCATCCCTTTCTTTCCTCGCTGTTCTTCAAGTCCGCCCGTCTGGATCTTGCGGGCAGCCACCACCGGCAACGATATTTACTACGGGATGGTTCATTTTGCAGAGAAAATAGGGTAACAATTCTGTAGGGGCGAGGCATTCCAAGAAATCGAACGCATCGACAAACAATGT
>JAFGJF010000441.1 GCA_016929205.1 Anaerolineae bacterium | reverse complement strand
TGGGCGGTTAGCTCAGTTGGTTAGAGCGCCTCGCTTACACCGAGGAGGTCGTAGGTTCGAGTCCTATACCGCCCACTCAAAAACGCCAGGCACGTATCAAATGTGCCTGGCGTTTTTATTTGATGGGTCATAAACTGATTATCTATTGAAGGCGGAGAGGGTGGGATTTGAACCCACGAAACCCGAAGGTTTACCGCATTTCGAGTGCGGCGCACTCAGCCAAACTATGCGACCTCTCCGTATAAACGAGATTTTACTCCGGTTCTGCGTTTTTGGCAAGTTTGCAACGGCGCCACGTTTTCGAGTGGCGGGGGATGGTGCCGTCGCGCAGTCTTGAAAAAAAGTCGGCAAGCATGGTTTCTGCCTGGGCTTGTAGCACACCTCGTACGATCTGGACCTGATGGTTGAAGGCTGGGTGCTGTAATAGGTTGACGACAGAACCGGCCGCTCCTGCTTTTGGATCGTCGACTGCATACACTAATCGTGGCAGCCTCGCCTGTACCATCGCTCCTGCGCACATTGGGCATGGTTCGAGAGTGCAATACAGCGTGACGTCTATGAGCCTCCAGCCACCGCGTGAGCGAGCTGCTTCTTGCAAAGCCAGCATTTCAGCGTGGGCTATGGGATTGTGCGTTGTTTCCTTGCAGTTATGCCCATAACCGATGACCTGGTTGTTGTACACGGCGATAGCGCCAACAGGGATCTCTTTTTTTTCGAATGCCTGTCTGGCCTGGTCAAGGGCTAGATGCATAAAATAGTCGTCCAAAGTCATATCACTTGGGCGTATCTGCCCCACCTGTCTTGTGGCAGCATTTTGGCAATGCGCAGCATCAGTTCTTCGGTAAGGTTTCGGATGGTTTCCTGAGAGGGCGGGAACTCTGTGATCCGACTGACTATGTCAAATGGTTCTCCGATGCGTACGGAAACCGGCGGAGGGCGTAGCAGGTTCCAGCTTTGCTTGAGCAGCATGTCAGTGCCCGAGATGGCGACCGGGACAATCGGAACGTTTTTTTGCAAGGCAATGCGCACGGCGCCGGTTTTGGCTTTGCCCAAACTACCCTTCTTTCGGCTTCGCGTTCCTTCAGGATAGATGCCCAAAACTTGGCCGCTTTCCAAGACATGCAGGGCATGATGGATGGCCCATTCGTCTCCCCCTTTGCGCTCGACGGGGAACGCGCCAGCATAGCGGAGGAACCATGCGGCTAGCGGGTGTTTGAAAAGTTCGCTTTTGGCCATAAAGTAAGGGTAGCGGGGCAGCAGTGCGTCTAGAATCACGCTGTCTAGAGCAGAAACGTGGTTTGCAGCCAGTACAAAAGGTCCGGTTGGTGGCAAATGTTCCACACCCGCTAGGGAGATATTGGCCAGCAAGGGTAAGGCCCTGGCTGCAACCGGGCGGCCGATGCGTGTAACCAACGTTGGTTCTGTGAACCAGCGTTTACGGCTTCGTGGATCTTGTTGGTCAGTTTGTGTTATCCCAAGTTCCATCCTGCTTACCTCCCCGTAATCATGCTCTATTTGTTTGTAAAACCCCGAGCCAGAATTTTAGTTGCTTTGCAGAAAATGTGCAAATCTGCCGGACGGTTGTTTGTCGGACAGAGGTTTGCCGTTTAGCGAATGTGCGATTACAATAGGGATATGATCACAGCCAAAAGAAAGGACGTTCAATGCAAGTTTTGCAGGAGAAAATCCGCGAGCAGGGAAGCAACTTGGGAAACGGCATACTAAAAGTAGACGGGCTGATCAATCATCAGATCGATGCTGAATTGATGGTGGCTATGGGCAACGAATTTGCACGGCGGTTTAGAGGACAGGGCGTGACGCGAATTTTGACGGCTGAGGTGTCAGGGATCGCTCCGGCGTTGGCGACTGCTTCTGTTCTGGGCGTGCCGATGGTGTATGCGCGCAAGCACAAGCCGATCACGATGAAAGAGCCTGTTTTTGTCGAATCGGCCCCATCGCATACCAAAGGTGGCGAGGTTCACTTGATGGTCTCGCCTGAATATTTGACACAACAGGATCGGGTTTTGATCATCGACGATTTTTTGGCCTCGGGCAAGACGATCGATGCCCTCGCGCGTCTGGTGAAAAACGCGGGTGCCACATTGGTCGGGATCGGGGCGATTATTGAAAAGTCGTTTGAAGGCGGGCGAACGACTTTGCAGCAGTGGCGTGTTCCGATCGAAGCGTTGGCCATTATCGACGAGATGCACGACGATGGTCGGATCGTGTTTGCGGAGTGAGAGAGTATGCTGGGAGGAATAGGATGATTGAGGAGAATGCAGTAGTCCTGTTGCAGGGCGATAGTATCACCGACGCCGGGCGGAGCAGGAGTAACGACGACGACCTGGGGCATGGTTACGCAATGATGATCGCGGCTTGGTTTTCGGCGGCGTGGCCCGAAAGGGGCGTGCGCTTTGTCAATCGTGGGATCAGTGGTAATCGGGCCAAGGATCTGAAGGCACGCTGGCAAACGGATTGTCTGGGTCTGAATCCAACTCTGGTGTCGATCATGATCGGGATTAACGACACCTGGCGGCACTATGACAGTAACGATCCAACTTTGACTAAAGCGTACGAGGCGTCGTACCGGGCGATTTTGGTGGATGTGCGCGACAAGTTGGGCGCGCGGATTGTGATGTGTGAGCCTTTCTTGCTGCCCACGCCGCCAGATCGTCTTGCCTGGCGGGTCGATCTCGATCCCAAGATCGCTGTGGTGCGCAAGCTGGCACGTGAGTTTGGGGCGATTCTCGTGCCGTTGGACGGTGTCTTTGCTCAGGCCTCAACGCGACGCGAACCTGAATTCTGGGCCCCCGATGGTGTCCACCCCACGCAAGCCGGGCATGCGTTGATCGCACAGGCATGGCTTAGGGCAATCGTGGGTTCGCTTGGGTAAGGTCATGGAGGCAAGGATGGATATCAAGATCTATGATCGAATTGTAGGCTGTGCGGTTGGGGCAGTGGTCGGCGATGCACTGGGTATGCCACTTGAGTTTGGACCTCCGCGTCCTGTCGATGCCCTGGTGTGGGAGATGCGGCCGGGACGGCTGCCAGCAGGCAGCTTTACCGACGATACCGAGATGGCG
>JAFGJF010000440.1 GCA_016929205.1 Anaerolineae bacterium | reverse complement strand
GGTCACGTACATTGTGCAGCGTGGGGACACCCTGTATTCGATCGCCCGTCGCTACGGAACCACGGTACAGGCGATTGCCACATCGAATCACATCGTCAACCCGGCCCGCATCTTTGCCGGCCAACGATTGACCATCTATGGCAGCACGACGCCCGCGCCGCAGCCATCGGGCCAGATACACGTCGTGCAGCGAGGAGAAACGGTGTATTCTCTAGCCCGTCGTTATCACACCACCGTGTGGGCCATTGCCGTAGCCAATCACCTGTACAACCCAAACATCATTTATGCCGGGCAGCGGTTGATCATCCCCTGAACCGGACAGAAAAACCAAATAAAAAAGCCGCCGTTTGCTTTAGGGTAAACGGCGGCTTTTCACATTCTCTCATCTCTCACCCAGGTATGCCATTTCCACCTGCTCGGACAATCGCTCCCAGGTCAGATGCGCCAAGATATGCTGTCGCGCCCCTTGTCCTAACCTGGCGCGCAGCACAGGATCATCCAGCAAACCAAGCACGGCCTGCACCATCGCCCCAGCATCCCCCGGCCTGACAAGCCATCCCGACTCGCCATGCGTGATCATGATCGCGTTCTGCCCGACAGCCTCGGCGACGACAGGCACGCCGGCCGCCATCAGGTCGCGCAGTTTTGCAGCACACTTGCAGCGGTTGATCAATGTATCGTCGAAAGGGTAAACGGCCACATCGGCCCGATCGAAATAAGCGGGCAACGTTTCGCTCTCCACCCAGCCGGCGTACTCGACTGTGTTGCCCAACCCGGCCGCCTGACACAGGGCCAAGAAACGATCCTGCTCGCCAAACAATCCCTTGCCGACAACGAGAAAGCGTACCTCTGGCTTGATCTCGGAAATCTGCTGAAAAACGCGCACGACACGCCCAAGCTGGAACTCGAAAAATCGTGTATACAGCAGAACCGTGGGTGAATGGACAAATTGTGTTTGCTGGTCCCCCATCCCAACCTGGGACAAGTCTGTGCTCGCGCGCTGCGAGCCAGCACCAACCTGGGCGCGGTTGATGCCATTGGGCACATAGTAAACTTGCTTTGGAGGCACCCCCATGCTCCAGACGATGCTTTCCAAAGCCCGGCTGGCCAGCGTCAAGGCATCGTGGTGGCACAATCCCCAGCGTTCCTGCCAGGCAAAGAAGTGTTTCTGAAACCAGGAATAGCTTTCGATCTCGTTCCAGCCGCCAAAGCCTTCCCAGTCATCACTATCGACAATCAGGCGCAGCCGCGCCAGCCGCACTGTGCCAAGCCACCACAGCGCCAAAGCGGTCAAACCGGCATAGGCTTTGGGCTTGAAACAATGGACCACGTCAGCGTCCAATGCCCGTATCCGGCGTAACAGCCGCCAGGTGATCCACACATGCCAAAGCAACGGCACTGCGGGCGGCAAAACGATATTCTCGATGGCCACACCATCCACCATCCATCTTTTGCCACTATCCTGGGGATAATCCCATGGCGGCAATAATATCGTCACCTGGTGACCTCGCGCGACCAATGCTTTGGCCATCGGCAATGCTCGCGTGCTCATGGTCGCCTTGGGCTGCATGCCGAATGGACCAACCATGATAATGCGCATAAAAACCTTGATCCTCTCTATCAAAAAGCGCCTGGCTTGGTCAAGCCGGGCGCTTGGTAACACCTATTTGGGCCTTACGGCCTACCATCCTTCAAGGTACGGCGTCCATTCTTGATTTTGCCGCAGGTACCGGCCATACAGATACTTGGCCGTTGCCGGAGGTTCTACCGGCTGCGAGCGCAAATGCATGCCCGCCTCATGTGGCGTCCGGTTTCCTTTGTGGCGATTGCATTGGGGGCACGCGCTGACCAGGTTTTCCCATCCCGATCCGCCGCCTCGATACCTGGGCACGACGTGATCTAGCGTCAGATGTGCCGAGTATTGCCCACAATACTGACAGCGATATCCATCGCGACGAAAGATTTCGCGACTGTTAAGCCGCACGTGCGGGCGCGGACGATGAACCATGTATTGCAGGCGGATCACCGATGGACGATCATAAACCTGTGCGGCCGTGCGAATCACACCCCGCCCATTTTTGATAATCTCGGCCTTACCCACCAACACCAAGCCCATTGCTCGCGCAGTATTACAGATGTTGAGCGGCTCAAAGTTTACGTTGAGCACCAAGACTGGAGCATTCACACTCAGCGCTTCCTTTTGTGTTTGATGACGCGCACCCCTCCTCTGAAAGCAAGTATATCACAGCCCTCGTCGTTGGTCAAAATTGCGCCCCTGAGCGTCGTTTCAATTGCTTTCTGTCTGGAGTGTATGCTATAATATGTCCATTCACAGTCGGATCCATACCTGCTATTTGGAGGACACGGTGATAAAGCAACCAGGACTTGTTGTTTTGATTCTGGCTACATACCTGCTGGTAGGTTGTGTGTTTTCTAGATCGCCTTTTACGCCAAGCGTCGAGCCAACGCCGACCGCGGTCCGGGCGGTTACCGCAACATCCACGACGACGATTGTGCCAACTCGAACGCCAACGACGGCTGCCGACATCGTTTCAACGCCAACACCCACCTCCGCGCCATCAGGGCCAACTCCTTTTTGGGATTGGCAGGATTTGACACCCTACAAACAAGCGATGCTGCCAGAATTTCAATCTGACGTGGATCGTTTTGCCGATGCCACACGCTACATCATCGATTTGCGGGTCGATCCACAAGCCCTCACCTTGCACGCCACAGAGTACGTTCGTTATACAAACCATGAAATCGATCCGCTGTCCGACATTGTCTTTCGGTTGATACCCAACACGCCCGGTTTTGGTGGCGCGACGCAGATTCAAACCATTTTGCTGAACGGTCAAGAGGCCTCATTCGATCTACAGTTCCAGAATTCGGCCATCTATGTGCCCCTGCAAGAGCCCCTTTCGCCTGGCAAGACAGTCGACCTCGTATTGTCCTTTGAGGGCACACTGCCGGCCGATGCACTGTCCGGATACGCCCCGTACGGCTACTTTGATCGGGTCCTTGCCCTTCCTACCGCCTATGCAATGATCCCCGTTTATGACGATGAAGGGTGGAACGCCGAACTGGCACCGATCCATGGCGACCCCACTTTTAGCGATACCGCACTATACCTGGTGCGGCTCACCTTGCCCAAAGAGTTCGTCGTTGCCGCATCGGGCGTGGCCATCGAGGAAGACAATAACGACGACGGCACGACGACTCGGACGTTTGCCAGCGGGCCAATGCGTGATTTTAACGTCATTGCCAGCCCGGCCTACGTCCAGGTATCCGACGTTGTTGGCCAAATTCTGGTCACGTCCTACTATATGCCCGGCGACGATACAGGCGGCAAGCTGGCACTCGATTATGCCGTCAAGGCACTGCGCCTGTATCAAGAGATGTTTGGACCCTATCCATTCAACGAACTGGACGTGATGGCAACACCCACCGAGGCCGGCGGGATCGAATATCCGGGGTTGATCGTCATTGCCCGCCATCTGTACGATCGCGAAGGCGGATTCTTTGAATTCGTCACGGCTCATGAAATGGCGCACCAGTGGTGGTACAGCCTGGTTGGTAACGACCAGATCGACGAACCATGGCTCGATGAGGCACTGGCGCAATATGCTACGCTGCTTTACTTTGAACACTATGATGGGCAGGAGGTCGCCCGGTCGGTCTTGAAAGATTCGTTCGAAGGGTGGTACAAGAGTCTAAATCAAGAGGATCAAAAGATAGCCATCGGATTGCCCACCGTTTCCTACCCGGAACCGATCTATGGTGCAATCGTATACGGAAAAGGGCCGCTCTTTTTCCACGAAATACGCAGCCAGGTAGGCGACGACACCTTTTACGCGATTTTGCAGAGATACCTAAAGCAATACCAATACGGCATTGCTTATCCCCAGGATTGGATGGACATTGCCGAGGAACTCAGCGGACAAAATCTAGACGAATTGTATCAAGAATGGGTGGTAGGAGAACAATAGCAAAAACGCCATCCTCGAGCTATTGGCCTGCTTTTTGCGCTAGAATGTGATTGAACGCCTGATCCAGTTCCCGCAAATCGGGATCGGCAAACAGGTCGGCTTTGTCGGCTTTGGCACTAGCCAGGATGCGAAAGCTCTGCTGCATATCCTCACCTTCCATTACCACTTGATCGGCAACAAGCATCCCCCCCAGCAGAAGCGGCAAATACACAAACTCGTTCGGCAAATCCTGACCCTCATCCAAACAAGAGACAATAAAATCTCGCACAGCGCGCTGTTCTGAGGGCTTCCACAATTGACGCCGCAGCGCGTCCTCTGCCATTGTAAAACTGGCAGCAATGGCAAACTCGAGCACCTGAATGTAGCCCAATTCCGTCAGCAGCCACACGATGTCGCCGGTAGACTCGCCGCTCGCCTGGGCAAAGGCATAAATCGGCACCAACAGGCAATCCAGCCACTCGGGTTTGCTGGCCATGTACACCACCATGTAGGTCAAGATCTTGGACAGAAAAATTGCCTCGCCAACGTGGAGTTGGACACCACTTGACGCAAAAAAAGCTTGCGTTTGCTTGATGAACGGCAAATACAACGTCTCGGCGGTCAGTTGCGACATAATGTGAATGCGCCGTTCGTTCATCTCACGGCGGGCGGGAGGAATGAGATCCCAATCCTGTACAGTCCAAACAGAATTCAGGGCGGGCTTGAGCGCCTCGTTATCAACCGTCTCTGGCGTCTCAACGGCATCGCTCACGGTAAGCGAGACCACTTGCTGCTGTGTTTCTTTGGCCTCGAATCCCCAGGAAGCGATCTGGGTGATGCCCAACCCTTGCGGCAGCCTGATTTTGAGATCGCCCAGGTGGTTTTCACTCTGTTTTGAGCGAACACGTGTGCCCTGCTCCGCCGGCGCGGAACGGATCGCGACCGAAAACGGATACGCGTCAGCCGGCACGTGTGGCTGGATGTAAATGGGGATCGTCAACTGCACCACCTCGGCACTTTCCAGCGTCAGACTGATTTCAGCCTGCAAGATCTGAAATAACGGCTGCGGCAAACGCTTCAATTTGCCCTTGACCGCTGGCAACTCGAGTCGAATCGCAACCTTGACCGGAACGTCCATCACATTCTGCATCGTCAGCGGCATCTGTGCCAGGCTTCCGGCAGGCGCTGCTTGGGGCGCAAACTCGGCGAGAAACTGCACCGCTCCGCTCTCAAACCGTTTTCGCGCATCGGTAATGTCATTCATAACGTCAGGATATTCGACGGCCATCGTTCATCCTCCCAAAATTAGTCCAGCAACTCGATAGTGTATTCATAGGACGCCACTTCCGTGGTCACAGGCGCCAACGCCGAGACGACAAGCACGGCTGAGTCAATCGCATCGCCCAAGCCGCGCAGCTCGACGCTGCCACTTTGCGTCTCATCCAGGTCGATAACCCGAACGTCCATCTGTTGGCCAAACGTGATCAACCGGACAAGGTAGTGTTGTGACACAAGATTGTCGCTGTAAATGAACCCGCTGCTCTCCCACCCATCTGTTCCCGATTCGCCATCGTACAGGTAGTTCAATTCGGGGATCGAAATGTCGTCGATCAACCAACCAGGATGATTGATCGCATCATCGGTAACATATTCGAATCGCAACAGCACTTCCTGACCAACGTACGGACTCAAATCAAAACCCTCTTGAATCCATCCGCCACTCTCGCCGGTGTATGCCGGGCCAAAGCTGTTCCCATTGGGATCGCTCGCCGTCGAGGAAGAACCGGTCAGCACGTCCCACGTCCGGCCGCCATCCGTTGACAGCACAACGTACCCGTAATCCCAACTTTTCTCAATGTCGTACCACATCCACACTTGTAGCGTCGCATGTTCCAGCGACCGTAGATCAAATGCTCGCGTCAATGCCGTATCGCTATCATCGCCACGATTAGCCCACCACATCATCTGCCCACTGTGCGCATTCGCGGGAACCAACCTGGCCTGCGTATCGCCGCTAAACGATATGGCCACGTCGCCCTCACCCTTTAGCTCGATATAGTCTGCTGCGTATTGGTGAACCGTACTTGAACGCTGCACAGGATATCGATCGTGTGAAATATCCACCGAGACCGGCCCCACGACATGATCGGGATAGTGATATTGCTTTTGCGTACTGCCGGCAACGTTATCGGCATAATTGGCAATCAACCAATCGGCAAACACATCCTCAAACCTCAGATCGTAAGACAGTAACACCTGGTCAAATCCCACGATGCCATTTGCCGGATGAGCAACGACGCGTTGCATGGTCTCTTCTCCGAAACGCCCCAGGAAATAGGCCATAAAGAGGTAGCTGTTGCCGTAATGCGCTGCCGCATCCCCAAACTCGGCCCAGGTCGTCAACTGTACGTCCGGGTCAGCCAGAAATAACCATTCAAAACCGCCGGGATCGTAATTGTTCAGATAAGCCGCCAGCTCGGAGCACCCTTCATTGACCCAGGTTTCTTCATTGCGGTCGTTGGCCCAGTGGATCATATGCTGGAACTCGTGGGCCAACACCCCATCGTAAAAATCACTACCCGGGCTGGCACCGCTCAACGAAATGTAAAACATCTCGCGTTCGTTCGAGTAGGGATTGGCCAACTGTGCAACCTCGTCGGCGCTGGAATAATACCCCGCGACACTGGCCCCCATATGCTCCCCGGAGGAGTGCAAAATGTGCAGGTGCAGATCGTTATCCACGCCAGGAGACCACTCGCTGCCAAAAAACTCGCGGTTGGTCGGATAAATGTTCTTTTCAAAATTCTCCGCCGAACGAACCAGCGCCTCTTGATCGTAGCGCAGCCCATCTTCAACCCATACATAGAGATGCGGTGTCACGGCGCGAAGCACGGCGGTGACACTGAAATGCTCCATCGTATCCACATTCCCTACCCATAACCGAGAGGACTCGCCCAAAGTGTAGACGGGTGGCGTTTCATAGACGACCTCGGGAATCGGCCCCGTCTTTGCCAGGCGTTCTGCCAATGCGCGCACATCACGCTGCGGCAGTTCGATCGCCAGC
>JAFGJF010000439.1 GCA_016929205.1 Anaerolineae bacterium | reverse complement strand
TCACGCTGCGCCTCGACGCGGCGGCGCTGCTCCTCGTCGGCATGTGGAACATTATCGTGACCATCGCCAACGGGGAATCGGAACAAATTGCATGGGCTGCCGCCGGGGTGGTCCAGATCGTGTGGTCGATTCAGCGCTTTCGCAAGCACGGCGAGTTTGTGCGCGTACAGCACATACCCAAATCGCTTGCCAAAGAAGTTGAAAAACTGGTTAGTGGTACACAGCGTGCCAGGGTAGACAGGGAACAGGATGTGGTAACGTTCCGGGCCAACAACAAGCTGTGGAAGGCACGGCTTTTACCAGATCTAGTCGTCGCCGTCGCCGGGAATGCGCAGGAGGTGCGTTTTGTCACGCCCGGCGAATTTGCCCTCCAGGTTTCGGCGGAGACAGAGGCCAAGCGGTGGCTTGCAGCGACGGTACAGCTCGGGTACGATTCCTGGACAGGTACGGTCTCTCAAGTTGCCGTGCCGCACTATGACGCCTGGCGAGCGGCGCGCGATGGCGCGCCCGAGAAGCCTGTCTCTGTAGAGCTATCGCCTGCGGTACGAGCCGCTGGGATCATGCCCTCTGCGCCGGATGTCCAACCAACGTCGGAACCAACCGTGTCTGCGCCGGTCACATATGCGCCGGCAAACGCTGTACCAGCAAAAGCCGCACCGCGCCTCAGTTGGATCAAGTGGGCGGTTTTGGGCGTCATCGTCATGCTCTTGGTCTGCGTGGTGACAGGGTTTTTCGCCTATCGTGTCCTGGGCCAGCGCGAGTTTTCCCGTGCCGAGGCAGCCTATGAAAACGGCGATTTCAAGCAAGCATTCGCTTCGCTGAGCCGTGTGAACACCATCTACCGGTTTTCCGGCGCGCCCTATATGGACACCGCCAGGGTATACTGGCAAGCGTGCGAGCCGATCGATCGCGCCGACACCCTGTATCAGGAGGGCAAATACGAGGAAGCGGCCCAGGATTACCGGACCTACCTGGCCGATTCTCCCGAGGGACCCTTTGCCGTCTATGTACACGCAGGCCTCCAAGACACCTATGTCGAATGGAGCGAGTCACTGGTCACGCAGGGCGAGTACTTGAACGCCCTGGACGTGATGGGGCATGCTTATGCAGCCTATGAAGACGAACCCGTTCCGGCTGCGATCGAGACCGCATTCCAAGATGCGCTCTTGGGACTAGCGCGCGACGATGGGGAGGATGCCAAGGACACCATCGCGGCAAGCTGGGAAGCCATTTGCGCGGGGGGCACGGCGACATCACAGGCTGTCGGCCTGCTGTCGACCACATCGGCAAAGGCGTGGTACAAGGGATCCAGGCCGAGTCTGCCCGTAGAAATGGTGGCTACCCAACCAGGGACGTTTCGCTACGCCGTTTGCCTGGAGGAAGAGCTTGATACCGTGCAATCGTGCCGCTATATGCCTGCGGGTGTCGTCAAGCGCCAGACGATCGCATGGCATATCACCGTACGCGATACGCTGACCGGCAAGTCGATCGCATCAAAAACGTTCGAAGGAGGCGAACCGAAAAAATGTCCGGCGTCGTGGACCTTTATGGGCAAAAGCCTGACGGGAACGCTCAAGGGCACGCCGCCCGACAACGCCGAGATCGTGGATTGGCTCGCCGCCACCATGGGCACCGATCGGCCGGCCGAAACGGTGGCGATCGAGCCGCCCAAGCTCACGCCGGAACCAGAAGCCGAACCCACGCATGTGAATACGCCCGTACCGGCTGCAAAGCAGGTCAACCTGACCATCTATGTCAACTGGGTAAACGACGATCTCGATGTTCTGGAGTCGATGATCGACGACTATCGCGACCTGCATCCCAACATGACGTTCGATCTGATCACCACGTTTGAAAAAGATCTGATCGAGACCGTATTAGCTGCGGGAGAAGCGGACCTCCTTCTTTGGTCGGGACTGGACATACCCAGATGGGCAGAGAATGGATCGATCATCTCGCTCTCTCAATACGCCGATGAAGATTGGGTTCGAGAGCAGTACATCAATGCCGCTGCAGAAACCGTACTCCATGAGGGCGAGGTATACGGCCTGCCCGTGCGTGCCGCAACGATGGCCATGATCTATAACCGGGCGCTCATCTCAAACGAAGACATGCCCACCACAACCGACGATCTGCTCGAGCAAGCCAGTGCCTGGACCGAGACCGATGCCTATTTTGTTTATGAACCCAAGATCTATTTTTTCTCGGCGGGCTGGTTCCACGGCGGTGAAGCGTGGATTATGAACCGGGAGTGTGTGCCCAACCTAGACGTGCCTGATGGCGTGGCTGCCGCCGCGCTGATTGCCGCGTTCCGCGAGCTGATGCCTGCAAACGTGGACTATGGCCTCGCAGACGGGATGTTTCGCGGCGGAGCGGCGCCGATCACGCTGAATGGACCGTGGGCGCTGACTGTAATCGAGAAAGACGGGATCGATTATGGCGTGGCTCCGATGCCTAAAATCAGCGCGACAGGACACGATCCGGCGCCTTATGTCGATCCTGCCGTGTGGATGGTGACCGCCAGGGCCAAACAGCGCGATGCAACCGAGATGGCATGGGATCTGATCCAGTTCTTGACCAACGCCGAGTCACAGCGCACGCTGGCTCAGCAACGCAATATGATCCCCACCGTACGTGCTGCCGCAGAGCCAGGATGGTTTGGCGATCGGGAAAATATAGCCGCCTTTTACACGCAGGCCGAGCGGGGCGTGCCGATGCCGCCCAGCAGTTGTGGCACATCAATGTGGACCGAGACGAACGCCATGCTCCAGGCGATCTGGGACGGTGCAGATCCCGCTGACGCGGTTTCCGATGCGCAAAAGGCGTTGGAAACACTGAAATAGCATCCAGCGCAAGATCCGTGATCCCATTCCGGATCGACAGGAGCCGCAACCTACAACAGAGCGCGCGTGCTGTGCGCTCTGGCGCACGCCTATTCCCGGATGTGTCCCTGTCCATAGATGACCCACTTGTAGGTTGTCAGTTCTTGAAGCCCCATCGGTCCACGGGCATGCAGCTTTTGCGTGCTGATTGCCACCTCGGCGCCGAGCCCGAGCTGTCCGCCGTCGGTAAAGCGCGTGCTGGCGTTCACGTACACGGCCGCCGAGTCGACGACATCCAGGAAGCGCTGGGCATGCGTATAGTCTTCGGTCAGGATGCCATCCGAATGCCCGGTGCTGTAGCGATCGATGTGATCGAGTGCTTGTTCCAGGTCGCCGACAATCTTGACCGATACGATCAAGGCCAGGAACTCGGTGCCAAAATCGCTTTGCTCTGCGGGCACGATGCGCCACGCACCTTCTTGCGGCTGCGCCTGAGTGAGAATCTGCAGCGACTCGGGATCGCAGCGGATCTCGACGTCTGCCTCGCTGAGGCGGCGGGCCATTGCCGGCAGAAATGCCGCCGCGACATCACGATGCACAAGCACGGTGTCCAGAGCGTTGCACACCGAGGGACGCTGCACCTTGGCATTAAACACGATTTCGGTCGCGCGATCCAAGCGAGCCGAGGGTTCGACGTAAAGGTGGCAGACACCGATCCCGCCGGTGATCACCGGGATCGTGGCCGTCTCGCGCGCCAGGCGATGCAAACCGGCACCGCCCCTGGGAATGATCATATCGATGTATTGGTCCAGGTGCAGCATCTCGGTCACGAGCTGCCTGTCGGGTGACGATATCCACTGCAGCGTGCCCTCCGGCAGCCCCGCACCGGCATACAGTCCGGTGAGCATCTCGACCAGGGCTCGGTTGCTGTGCACCGTCTCTTTTCCCCCGCGCAAGATCGCGGCATTGCCGGTTTTCAGGCACAGGGCGGCGATGTCGATCGTCACGTTGGGCCTGGCTTCATAGATCACGCCAATGACCCCGAGCGGGGTGCGGCGCTTGCCGGCCTGCAGACCGTTGGGCAAGCGGCGCATGTCGAACGACTCTCCGATCGGATCCGGCAGTGCGGCCACGTCGCGCGCCCCCTGGGCCATACCGGCCAGCCGTTCCGGTGTCAGTCGCAGGCGATCGATCAAGGCCTGGCTCAAGCCAGCCTGCTCTGCGGCAGCAATATCGCGCGCATTGGCCTCCAGGATCGTCTGCTGCTGGGAGGGGGACTCGAGCGCGTCGGCAATTGCGCACAACAGCACATTCTTGGTCGTAGTCAATAGGGTGGACAGCGTGCGCCGGGCAGCCCGGGCGTGCTTGCCCATAACAATCAGGTCTATTTTTTCGCTCACAGTCATTCTCCTCTCAAAAGATCGTTCAAGACAACCATATCGTTGTGATGGACAATTTCGTCCCCATAATCATATCCCAACCGTTTCCGGATCTGGCTGGAATGCAAGCCCTTGATTTGGTCGAGCTCGCCGGACGCATAACGAACCACGCCGCGCGCGATCTCGACATCTCGGCTAAAGATGCGCACCGTCTCACCTCGTTCGAAATGCTCGGCGACTGCGACCACACCCACCGGCAGCAGGCTTTTGCCCCGGGTCGTAATCGCATCGGCCGCGCCGCCATCCACGTACACCCGTCCCAGCGCGCGCGCGCCAGCCAGGATCCACCGCTTGCGGCTCTCCAACCCACCGGGAAACGTGCCATCACTCTTTTCCTGCGGCAGAAAGCGCGTCCCTAGCCGTTCGCCAGCCACGATCCGCAGCAGCACGTCGCGCTCGTTGCCATCGGCAATGATCATCGTCGAACCGGCGCGCTGGACGAGCTGACCGGCCTCAACCTTGGTGCGCATCCCGCCGGTTCCGGCATCCGTCCCACTGTCGCTCGCCACGTTCCAGATCGCCCCATCAACCTGGGACACCTCCTCGATCAGGCGCGCCTGCGGGTCTCGCCGTGGGTCGCCGGTGTACAACCCCTGAATGTCGGATAACAAGATGCACATATCAGCGTCGATCAGGGCGACGACGAGCGCTGCCAGGTTATCGTTGTCGCCCACCTTGATTTCCTGTGTGGCGACGGTGTCGTTTTCGTTGATGATTGGCACCACGCGCGCCTGAAGCAGGCCCAGCATCGTATCGCGCGCGTTCAGGTAACGCTGCCGGCTGCGAAAATCGCCGGCCGTCAGCAGGATCTGGGCAACCCGGACACCATAGATGTCAAAGAACTGTTCATAGAGGTGCATCAGCCGCCCCTGCCCAACCGCAGCCAGCATCTGCCGGAAGGGGATGCTGGCTCTGAGCTTGGGATAGCCCATACGCTCGCGCCCGGCAAGCACAGCGCCGGAGGTAACGACGGTCACGTCGATGTCCTGCTTGTGTAACTGGGCAATCTGGCGTACGATCTCGATCAACCGGGCGCGATCGATGCGGTTCGATCCACCGCTCAGGACATTGGAACCCAGCTTGACGACGATACGTTGGCGCGCGTTGTCTGTCATATCACCTTTCCAGCCGATGTTTGGCAGATGGCAAATGGCCACAAAAAACAAAAAACCGCCCTCTCGATGATTGTCGAGGGCGGCTGTCTGCAGATGCTGTCCCAACGCGAAACGAGCATCCTCCGACAATCAAGGAGAATACGGCTGCTGCGGGCTGCTAGGGACGGGCAGATTATGGGCAATGACCATTGCGTAAACCATCGTTTCCACCAGAGCGCCTGCACGAATGGTGAGCAGGCAGTTTCAGGATTATAGACCCGGTTCAGCGCGGTGTCAAATCTCGCTGAATCGGAACAATACACCCATACCAGTCAAAATTGACGCTGCGCTCAAGGTATGATATAGTGAGCCCGACAAACCAAGAATCCTATTCAGAGCGGAGGGGGTTATGATTCGACGAATTGCGTTTACAAGTGGCCTCGTTCTGGGCAGCGGTATCTGCGCCTTTACGCTGGGTGCAGTGCTGATTTTTTTGTTTACGGGCCAGGTCGTAGCGATCTCGGCGAGTAAAGAACAGGGTATCAAGGTGAATCTGTTCGATATGCATACCCTGCAAGAAACGCCGGCATCGCTTGCCAAGGAGGGCGGCATATGACAGAGCAACAGGACACAGTCACGCGGAGGAGACGGCGCATGACAGATTATGAGCCCACGTTGGCACAATGGCTGGCTGTTCCCGGCGAATTCTTGCGTGGATTTCTCGGCGGCCTGCTTGGGCCTTTGCTGGCGTTGATCGGTTCGATGGGATTGCTCTATCTGGTCACCAAGAAACTGCCAGCAGTCAAGCAGGTGAACAAAAACGACGGGTCTATCCAGCGGGCTATTGTGCTTGCGCCATCACTGGAGGCCCGCGCTTCCTGGTCCAGATACGGTGGCGAGCTGCGAGGTATGATCCTCGAATTCAAAGCCCGTGCGCAAGCTAGGGCCCGTGCACAAGCCAAGGCTGGGGCACAAGCTAGAGCTGAACAATGACCAACGTCGCCATCGTCGGCGCCGGTATCACCGGTATGAGCGCGGCTGATGAACTTGCACAGCGCGGTATAACGTGCACGATTTTTGAACGGGACGAGATGGTCGGCGGCCTGGCCGGGTCATTCCAGGTTAACGGTGTGTACCTGGAAAAGTTTTATCACCATCTCTTTACCAGCGACACGGCTGCTGCCGGGCTGATCGAACGCCTGGGGCTGGGCGACAAGCTAGAATGGCTGCCTACATCGAACAGCTTTTATGCCAACCGCATCTATCGCCTGAGCACCCCTTTTGACCTGCTCAAATTCGCGCATATCCGCTTTATCGACCGCATTCGTCTGGGATTGCTGTATCTGAAAACCAGATCCGTCACCGACTGGCAATCGTTGGAAACGATCACGGCGCGAGAATGGCTGATCGACATGGCCGGCCAGTCTGTGTACGATGGCGTATGGAAGCCCATGCTGCGCAGCAAGTTCGGCCAGTACGCCGATCAGGTCGCCGCGGTGTGGATCTGGAACAAGCTCAAATTGCGCGGCAGCTCGCGTGACAAGACTCAAAAGGAACAACTGGGCTACCTGAAAGGCGGTTTTGGTCAGGCTATCCATGCCTGGGAAAAGCGGCTGCGAGAGCAAGGCGTTTCGATCGAGCTGAATGCACACGTGGACGAAATTCGCATTGAAAACGGCGCAGCAACAGGCATTATCGCCAACGGCAACTTGCGGGCTTTTGATCGGGTCTTGGTGACTGTTGCGCCAGAATTGTTTGTCCAGATCGCACCCGATCTTCCGGTAGATTATCGTGCCCGGTTGTCCAAAATCAAGTACCTCGCCAATGTGTGCCTGGTGATGTCACTGGATCGCAGCTTATCGGACACATATTGGCTCAACATCGGCGATCCGACGATCCCGTTTACCGGCGTCATCGAACACACCAACATGCAGCGAGCGGGACGATATGGTGGCGCGCACCTGGCCTATATCTCGCGCTATCTCGACCCTGCGGACCCCCATTACCAGATGCCGGTTGATGCACTGCTGAATGCCTATTTGCCGCACCTGCAGAAAATGTTCCGAGGATTTGACCGTGACTGGGTAAAGCAGGTATGGGCCTGGCGAGAGCGCTTCACCCAGCCCCTGATCGGCCTGCACTATTCCCAGGTCAAGCCCCCGTTCAAGACGCCCATCGAAAACTTGTGGTTGAGTTGTATGGCCCAAGTGTATCCCCAGGATCGTGGTATGAATTATGCCCTTGTTTACGGCAGGCGCGCCGCATTAGAACTCTTGGATGAAAGCGACGATACCGATCTATAGGGTGCCGGGTGCGTTTTCCATCCTCTTTACTATGCCGTAAAAGTGTGGTAAGATATGTGATATGAAAGATTCATTTCCTCTTTTGTTGGCCGATGCGATGCTGGGACGGCTGTGCAAGTGGCTTCGGATACTGGGCTACGATACAGTGTATGCGCTGTCCTGGTCGGATCACCAGATCGCGGCCCGGGCACGCGCGCAAGATCGTGTCGTGCTCACGCGAGATCGAGAACTGGCCAAACGAAAGGGGATTCGCTGTTTGTTGGTTCGCAGCCAAAACCTGGAAGAACAGATCGCATACGTGCTTACGGCTTTCGGTTTGCCTCCCGCTGACCGGATACGTTGCCCACAATGCAACACACTCTTGGTCGTCGCTTGGCCACAGCAGGTACAAGACCGTATTCCCAGGCACGTTCTGAACACGCAGACCAAGTTTGCACTTTGTCCAACGTGCGACAAAGTTTATTGGCCAGGAACCCACTGGGACAACATCCAGTCGACCCTGGAACGGATTCAAGATGCGCGCCGACCTTGTGGAACAAACCTTGCAGAAAGCTAGTCAAGGCGCAGACACACTTTGGCTAGATCGATCGGCTATGCTCAGGCGAGAACGAGCAGAACGCGATATGTCGATTTGGCGCTGGGTGCTCATTGCCGGGGGGACGCTCTATCTCGTCTTGTCTGGCAAAACCACAAACTGGATATTGGGTGCGGGGACGCTTGGCATAGGCCTGCTGTTGAACGGCCTATTCACTTTTCTGCTGAGGCAAGGATCGTTTACACCTATCTGGAGCGTCGTTGCGCAAGCAGCAGATACCATCCTTTTCACGCTATACACTGCTGCCCTGCAATCCGGGATCAAATCCTACCTTCCGATATACACGACGATGGTTGTCACAGCAACCATTCGTTTTGGTCTGATAGGCGCTGTAAGCAGCGGACTGGCAGGCGTTTTGCTAAATGCCGTAACGGCTCAACAGGATAGTTCTCCTTCGGCGGCGGTCATTTTGACAACGATTCTGGCAGATTCGGCACTGCTCGCCTATCTGGCTTATTTGGTGCGGCAGCAGCAGATGGCCAACCAGGAGAATACAGAACGCTTGCACGATGAAATCGATAGGATTATCGTTCTGCATGAGGCAAGCAATATCGTTCACGATCTCAAGTCAGAAGATGCATTACAGAACATTGTCGAGATCCCAACCAAGATCATGCGCTTTCAAAGAGCGGCCCTGTTTCTGACAAAAGACGTCGGCGATATGCTGCCGCGAGAGTATTACAGCCGCAGCAGCGAAGCTCAGAGCGAGCGACTGCCTGACATCTCGCTTGCGCCTGGTCTGTTCGCATCGTTGATCGAACAAAAGACCCCGATCGTCATCGATGGTTCGCAGGGCGCACCCGATATGGCATATGGCCCGATTTTGCAGGTTGCCGTCCCGCTCCAGGGACAGCAATATCCTGTTGGGGTCCTTGTAGCCGATCGGAATGACCAGGGAGCGGTCTCTCAGGCGGACAAAGAAATGCTGTTCAACCTGGCCAAATCCGCCGTTATGGCTATCGAAAATGTCACGCTGCACCGGCAGGTCAGGCGTATGGCTAATCACGATGGGGTGACCGATTTATTCAACCATCGCTACTTTCAAGAAGCCATGCGTGATGCCATTTCGGAATCTCGAGGCAAATGGCACATCTCTTTGCTGATGGTCGAGATCGACAAGTTTAAAAAATACAACGATACGTTTGGGCATCGCCAGGGAGACACGGCTCTCAAAAGCCTGGCCCGGTCGCTCGAGACATTGGCCCAATCACATAGCGGTCTGGTGGCTCGCTATGGCGGTGATGAATTTGTCGTCATTCTCCCTCGCGCCGACCAACAAAAAGGGGCGCGTCTGGCGAGCGAGATACGGATACGAGCCTGTCAACTCGCCGAAGAAATGCTGCGACAGCACGACCTGCCAACCATCTCGCTGAGTGTGGGGGTCGCCACCTACCCTGACGATGCAAAAACAGCCGCAGAACTGATCGAAGCCGCCGATCAGGCAATGTATGTTGTCAAGCACAGCGGCGGAAATCAAAGCCATGCTTATTCACAAGATTTGTTAATGAGGAGGACAAGCTGAACACGCAAGAACTGGCCCACACGATTGTAAATATGTTGGAAGAAAAAAAAGGAATGGATATTTTGTTACTCGACATCCAGTCCGTCACCATCCTGGCAGATTACTTTGTTCTCTGCACGGCAACCAGCGAACGGCATCTTGGAGCATTGGCCGGGGATCTGTCAAGGCAGCTCAAAGCTGACGTGGGGCGACCAATGGGAATCGAGGGCGAACCAGGGTCAGGATGGCAGTTGATCGACTATGGCGATGTCGTCGTCCATCTCTTTTTGGCCGAAACCCGCGTGTTCTATGACCTGGAAGGGCTGTGGAAAGAGGCTCAAACAGTCGTCCATATACATTGATGGCTTTCACAAGCGACATCATTCAACGACGATGACGGTTACGATCCCGCTGCTTATTTTTTGTCCGCCGCTTGTTTCTCCTACCGCATAGACCTGGTGCTCACCGGGCTGCAGAGCCCACCATGCACGATAGGGTGGCTGCGTAAATGTATGCAACGCCTCGTTGTCCACAAACAACGTGATCTGGGCAAAAAACGCTCCTTTACCAGAACGCGCTTCAACCATAATCCGTTGGTCCTCGAGTGGTAGCGCTTGTGACATACGATAGCGATCCATCTGAAATGGGCTGACGATTTCCAACAGCGCTGTCTGGTCGTCACTTTGCCCCGGTTGTGTGGATCGATTCTCGATGCCGGGAAAAGGCGGTGGCTGAGGAATGCCTTGATCGATGGCCCAGGCTTGTGCTTCTGGGGGATATACGGCATAAACGCGCTGTCGCACGCGCTCAGGCGGCGTGGATCCGGTGGCCTGCAAGCCGGTAGCAACGTCGATAGAAAAGAGTTGATCGAGCTCACACGTTTGCACCGGCTGCGTGCCCTCGATAAACAGTTCCTGGCGGCGATGAGGACAAACTTTGTTCGGCAACTGGCCCGACAGCGCGCAGATTTCGACCTCGACCAGTCCATCTGGACGTTCAAATTCCTGTGGAGGGCGTTCTTTGAGCGCCGAAACCATCAGATCATGCCAAATCGGCCCCGCCCCGGTAATGCCTGAAACGTGGTACATTGGCGCGTTATCGGCGTTGCCGGTCCACACCGCTGCCACCAAATCGGGCGTATAACCAATAGTCCAGTTGTCGCGCCAATCGGTCGTCGTGCCGGTTTTGGCTGCGGCCGGACGGCCAATGTACAGCACACTCTGTTCGCCAAACGAAGGAAGCCGTGCCCATTCATCAGAGAGAATATCGGTGATCAGATAGGCAACCCGTTCGTCCAGTACCTGCCTGGGTGGGGTCTCGGGCGGCGACCACAGCACCTGGCCTTGTGCATCCATAACCTTGAGCACTGCCGTCGGCGTAACCAGCTTGCCTCCCGTCGCAAACACACCGTACGCCGAAGCCAGTTCCAACATCTGCACCTCGCCACCGCCAAGCGTCAGCGCCAGGCCAAATCGTTCCGTCGATTGAAAGGTCGTGATCCCCATTCGCCTCGCCTGAGCAACCATTTGCTCCAGACCAACCGTGTCCAGCACCTTGACAGCAACCAGGTTATAGGACGAGCCCAACGCTTCACGCAACAAAACCGGCCCGTGCCACTGCAAATCGTAATTCAGTGGCACATACCCGACCCCTTCGCGAGTGATAAACGAGGTCCGTACGTCCACCATCATGGTCGCCGGCGTAAAGGGCAAGTGCCCCCAACGTAGGTTCGACTGGTCGGTACGCTGCTGCCAGACGGGATCAAAAGCCACAGCATAGGTAATCGGCTTGATCGCCGAACCCGGCTGGCGCAGCGAGAGCGTGGTGTTTACGGCCCCACTGATCTGGGCATCGAAATAATCGGCGCTGCCGGCCATTGCCAATATGTTCCCGCTTTGTGGATCGAGGACCAGCAAAGCAGCATTGTTGACGTTCCGATCCGGGCCACTACTTGCTTCCAATGCTTCGAGGTGGCGGCGGATAATCGCTTCTCCACGTTCTTGCAGGTCAACATCAAGCGTCGTGTACACGCTCAACCCACCACCGCCCAGCTTTTCAATACCCAACGCGCTTTCCAACGTATTCCAGACAAAAGCGACGAAATGGGGAGCGCGAATGGGAAACGGCGTTGACGCAAACCGGAGTGGCTCGCCAGCAGCGAGATCGGCATCCTGAAGCGTGATGTATCCCTCTTTGACCATCAAATCCAGGACAATCCGCTGGCGACGATGGGCAGCCTGCAAGTCGACCAGGGGGTTATAAAGGGAAGGTGCTTGTGGCAGCCCGGCGAGCAGCGCGCATTCGGCCAGATCGAGTTCGCCAACCTCTTTGCCAAAATAGGCATGTGCGGCGGCCTGAATGCCATACGCCATATTGCCATAATAGTTTTCGTTAAGGTAGAGCGCGAGGATGTCGTCTTTGCTGTAGACACGTGACAGCCGCCAGGCCAAGATCGACTCGCGCAGCTTGCGCGTTAACGTGCGTTCGGCGCGTTCATCGGGAGAAAGCAGCACATTGCGCGCGACCTGCTGGGTGATCGTGCTGCCACCAGCATCGCTGCCCTGCAGATTGATCCACACCGCACGCAAAATGCCGAGCAAATCCACCCCAGAGTGGGTATAAAAGTGGGCATCTTCGGTGGCAACGGTAGCCTGCTGCAAAACCAGGGGAATCTCGTCTATCGGGAGGGGAGAATGTTTGCCCAGGTGTGGATCGATGACTTCAAAGAGCAGTTGGCCATGCCGGTCATAGACCTTAGAAGAGGGAGCAGCAACACGCTCGGGTAACTCGCCCGGAGATGGCAAGTCGACAAACAACCAGGCGTACACCACCCAGCCAGCCAGGACCAGCAGGATCAAAACGACGAGCAAAATGATCCACCGTCGCCGATAAGTGTCCCGATGACGGGGTACGCCCCGATGACGGCGTGCAATGCCCAGTTTGCGCATAACAGCACAGAATTTAATTCGAACCTTATTAAGGCATAATCTTGCCGGTGAGCAGCAGGCACACAAAGCCGAAAATGGTGACCAGGAAAAAGAGCATCGCCGACAAGACCAGACGAATTTTGGGACTCATTCCAGATAACATATCATCAACCTCGCGCTAGAACTCGATTTTGCGATGTCGCAACAGCACGCTTTGTACCACCCCTATCGCCACCAACATCGGAACCAGCGAACTGCCGCCATAACTGATAAACGGCAAGGGCAACCCTGTCACCGGCAAGAGTTGTAAATTCATGCCGATATTGACCGCGATTTGAAAAAAGAACCAGGCGGCGATACCGGTGCACATCAATCGCCCGAACGTATCCCGTGCCAGTTTGGCCGCACGAAGTATACGCAATAAAACGATGGCAAACAGCAAAAACAGGGCCACGGCCCCCACCATTCCCAATTCCTCACAAATCACCGAAAACACAAAGTCGCTGTGCTGTACCAGCAGAAAGCCAAGCTGGCTTTGCGTGCCTTTCAGATACCCCTTGCCGAACCATCCCCCCGACCCAATGGCATACAAAGCTTGCTTGACGTTATAGTAGGACTGGGGATCGCTCTCTGGGCTCAAAAACATCACGATGCGACGGCGCATATAATCCTGCATCATCAGCCAGACAATAGGAAGCGTGCCCACAAGCCCTCCACCCAACAAACCCAGGTAAAGCAAGTTTGTGCCGGCAGAAAAGATCATGGCGAACCAAACAAAAAGCAACACCAACGACGTACCCAGGTCCGGCTCTTTGTAGATAAGAAAAATCGGCACAGCAACCAATACAGCAGAAAACACCAGTGTAGAAAAATGACTGACTTTTTCTTCTCGTTTGGTCAGAAACGCAGCCAGGACAATGACGAGCAGTGGTTTGCTCAATTCGGAAGGCTGCAAGTCAATAATGCCCAAATCGATGGAACGCTGTGCGCCAAAAGTGATCTGGCCGATAATCAAAACGGCTAACAGCAAAAGAACAACCAGGATATAGATGGGAATGGCGAACGCGTCTAGCAGACGGTAATCAATGGCGGTCACAATGATCCCCAAAATCATCCCGCCCGCAGCGAAAATAGCTTGCCGGATAGCTGAATCCTTGATCGCCTCAACATCGTGTGACGCGCTATAGATCATCAACACGCCATAGCCCAAGAGCAACAACGTGGGAACAAGCAACGCGAAATCGTAATTATGCCAGATGCGTCTATCCATCGCAATCCATAATTATCGTGCTGCCTGACGTCGCCTGTTTGGCATCAATGGAATATCCGCTTGCAGACGGCTCTGGCGTCTGTTCTGTGTAAACGTAATCTCGACACCGTCTTGCTCGATTTCGAGATACCTCGAAATAACGTCAATAATCTCGTCCTTGATCGTCTGCAAAAGCTGCGGAGAGATTTGGGCGCGATCATGAACAAGGACAAGTTGCAAACGTTCCTTGGCAATTGCCCGGCTGGAAGGTTCTTTGGTTTTGAACAGCTTGTTCAAGAGATCCATGTCGTTTTCCTCTCCAAACTTTGAGATCGAGCTTGAGTACTCGACACACTACAAACGCACGACCATCGAGTGGCAAAATCAAGCACCAAAGAAACGCTTGATCCGGGTCAGGACGGTATCCTTGTCCAACGAGATAAAGGGAATGTCTTGGCCCATAATGCGACCGGCAATGTTATTGAACGCCTGCCCGGCCGACGAGTGATTGTCCATTGCCAGCGGATGCCCCCGGTTTGTTGAAATAATAATCTTTTCATCCTCGGGGACAATCCCGAGCAAACTGATTGCCAACACGTCCAACACATCGTCAATGTTAAGCATATCCTCACGGCGTATCATTTCAGGCCGGATGCGATTGATGACCAAAGACATAGCCTCTTTTTCACTTGCTTCAAGCAGACCGACGATCCGATCGGCATCCCTTACCGCTGACATTTCAGGCGTCGTGACAATAATCACCTCATCTGCCGGGGACACGGCATTGCGAAATCCTTGCTCGATGCCGGCTGGCGAGTCGAGGATGATAAAATCAAAGTCCGGACGCAATCCGTCGCACAATTCGACCATTTGCTCGGGGTTGACCGCGTTCTTGTCCCTTGTTTGTGCGGCGGGCAACAGATACAACTCGGAAAGCCGCTTGTCACGCACCATAGCCTGGCGAAGCCGGCAACGACCTTCTACCACATCGACCAAATCGTAGACGATACGGTTCTCCAGCCCCATAACGACGTCGAGGTTGCGTAGCCCAATGTCGGCATCGATGGCAACCACACGTTGTCCCTGCACCGCCAATGCAGTACTCAGGTTTGCGGTCAGTGTTGTCTTGCCCACTCCCCCTTTGCCCGATGTTACGGTCAGGATTCTAGCTGCCATACGCACTCCTCACTTTCCCCCGTCACGCGCCTCGTTCTGATAACATCCAGGTACGGTCACGACAAGCTAATGCCATTCCTCGGCGACAATCTGATCATTGCTGACAAAGGCACGTTCAGGACCGAACTCGGTCCGACCTGCTTTGTTCTCCGGCGAACGAGCAATGCGATTTCCAATACGCAACTGCGTTGGCGCAAGCGCCAATGCACAAATGCACCGCGTTTCGTCTCCGGTGGCACCCGCATGAACGATCCCTCGGACGCGCCCCCAGACGACGATATCCCCTTCGGCAACCACTTCTGCGCCCGAGTTGACGTCACCAACGATGACGACATGTCCGGTATGATTGACGGACTGGCCAGAACGCAGCGTTCGTTTGACGAGGATGCCGCTGCTGGCTTCAGAAACCAGGGAAGAGATCTGGGTTGGGAACTCGATGCGCGGTGCGGCAGTCTCATCTTCCTGAAGTGTTTCAGCGGATGCCTCGATGGACGACAAGTCAGCGCCCCGCCCCAGGATGGCACGCACAGACACACCAAATCGGTCCAACATACCCATTGCGCGCATCACATCGCGAGAGGCCAGCTTGTGCTCATTGAATCGCAGCACCACTTCGCCGCCCCGAAAAAAAGATTCCTGCTTGGCAATAAAGGATTGCAATTCAGCCAAAAGGTGATCCATCTCGCCGTCACCCAAAGTAAGCAACAATCCGTCACGCGTTCCCTTGATCGCAATTGCCGAACTCATGACTTACTCCTCTGCAAACCCGCGATATTTTGCACCCTTGAGACCCGATCAGATCTTGTCTGCCACGTAACTGAAAACGCGGCCCAACACGCTCACGATATCCAGCTACAGTATCGTTTTGAATTGCTATAGTTGTTTCCCATTATATCATACCTCTTGAATTTTGAAAACTGGGACAACTACTCTACATAATCTTTTAAAAACACTGCGTGCCCATCGGCGTTGATGGGCACGCAGTTTAGTGTATTACTTGGACAAACGTACCGTCTTGATCTCAAAGGGACGGAAATCCAACCCGACCCGGCCCTCGTCCAGCACCAGTTCCCCTTCCACCTCTTCCAGCATGTTGGTCTGCACTGCCTTGCTCACCGGCAGCGACGTGCTCAGCGTGCAGCGCGTCGCCGTGCGCATCGACTCGTACAGGCGAACGACGATGTCTCCTGCGTTGGCTCCACCAACGCCGCTATCCTCCGCCGGCTTGACCGTCTCGACAATCACGTTCGGCGCGTCTACGGCGAACAACGTCTTTTCGCCGCCATCCCCAGCCGCCGTCACCACCTCGACGTTCAGATCGTACCCTTCCTGCACCAACCCGCTCTCAAACAGCGTCCCGTTCCAGGCATAGAAGGCATAGGTGAACTCTTGCCTGCCCTTGTCCGCGACCATATCCGGTGCCAGTGCCGACTTGAGCAGCGTCAGGTTGATGCTGTTCCCGTCGACGTTCACCCCGTACTTGCAGTCGTTTAGCACCGCGCACCCTCGATTCCCTTCCACCAGTGCCGTCCACTTGTGCATCGACACCTCAAAGCGGTCGGCATCGAACGGCCGCGACTGGTGGGTTGGCCGCGCGATATGCCCGAACTGGATCTCGTGCAGCGCTTCGGTGTTGTACACCGCGACCGGGAAATTCACTTTGAGCAGCTTGTGGCTCTCTTGCCAGTCGATCACGGTGTGGAAATCCACCCGCCGGCTTCCCCGGCGAAGGCTGATCGTTTGTTTCATCTCAGAGTCGTGCAGCTTGCGCCTGACCTGTATCTGCGCCACCAACGGCCCTTCTTCCAGCACCGTCACCGTCGCCGCGCTCTCCAGAGCCACCGGCGTCGCCTCGTACATACTGTCCAGATCCCAGGCATCCCAGTTGGTCGGCACGTCCTTGTACATCTTGATCTCGTTGCACAGACCAGCAGCCAGTTCCCGTTCTGCTTCCTTGTCAGTGATGCTCGTTACCTGACCCAGTTCGTCAAACTCGACCCGGATCAGGTCATTCTCCAGCAGCGCCGGCGAGGCCTTGAGCCCACTTGACATCGCCAGGGGATCCTCGGCCGTGATCGTCGTCCACCCGCACGACGGCACCGTCACCTCGACGTGCATCTCGCCGTCAATGCGCTGCGTCGTCAGCAGCCCGTCCTTGTCCTTGGCTCCGTGCCAGCCGTCCGGCAGCGCCACCAACAGTTTGCGCGCCCAACTCAGCGAGTTGTACACTGTCAGCGACTCGTCCGCAGACGCCGCCAGCGCCCGGGTTGCATCCCCGGTCACGCTTTTGGCAAAACCGACTACCTTGGCATAGTCTGCTTCCGCTTCCTCGTACACCCGCTGGATCGACGACCC
>JAFGJF010000438.1 GCA_016929205.1 Anaerolineae bacterium | reverse complement strand
CGGTGTTGCCGGTGCTGTTGGCGTCGCCATCCGTGCTGTGGCCGGCGACGACGGTGTGGGAGAAAGCGACGGTGCAGGAGATGCCGTTGCCGTCACCCAAGCCAGGGTGGTAGATTGAGGCGCAGGTGTGGGCGTCGCCGGGGTAGGCGTCGCGCACCCGCATACCAGCAGCGCGACCAGGAGCAGAGACGCCATTGCCGCGCGGGCGCGGTGCTGTGCAAGACGCCTGCATACCCCTATTCGGATTGGATAGATCGTCGTTTGGCTCAACCGGACAGCGCCTCCATCACGCGAGCAGCTAAATGTGTGTGTCAAACCAGTCGATGATCCGCTCGATGCGATCCACACGGTGCCTCGGCTCGCCGCTGCGCGAGAGTTCGTGCCCTTCGCGCGGGTACTGCAGGAACGCCACCTCACGCCCGAGGCGCTTGAGGGCCAGGTACAACTGTTCGCCCTCGCTGATCGGCACCCGAAAGTCCAACTGGCTGTGCAAGATGAGCAGCGGCGTTTCGATCTGGTCGACGTAGGCCAGCGGCGAGTGCTTCCACAGCGTCTCCACATCGCCCCACGGCGTGGCGTCGAACTCGTGCTCGATAAAGAGCGGGATGTCGGTCACGCCGTAAAAACCGGCCAGGGCGTAGACGCCGCGCTGGCTGACCGCGGCCTTGAAGCGTTTGTCGTGGCCGATGAGCCAGGCGGTCATAAACCCGCCGTACGAGCCGCCGGTCACGACCAGCTTGTCCTCGTCGACGATGCTGCGCTTGATCAAGCCGTCCACGCCCGCCAGGATGTCGCCCGAGTCCTCCTCGCCCCAGCGGCCATAGATGGCGTCGCGGAATGCCTGCCCATAACCGTCCGAGCCGCGCGGGTTGCAGAAAAAGACAATGTATCCCGCACCGGCGATCGACTGAAACTCGTGCCAAAACCGGTTATCATACATGCCGTGCGGGCCGCCGTGGATCTCGACTGCGAGCGGATATCGCTTGGCGGGATCGAAATCGGGTGGATACATCACCCATCCCTGGATGCGGGTGCCGTCGGGGCGGGTGTAGCGCACCTCTTCGGGCAAACTCAGCCATCGCTCGGCCAGGAATTGAGCATTGATCTCGGTGCAGCGCCGTTCGTCCTGGCCATCCAAATCAGAAAGATATAGATCGGCGGGGATATCCGGTGCGGTGGCGACAAAAGCCAGACGATCCTGGGCCACGTCAAAGCCCAACACCACCCGATCTCCCTCGACCACCTGCTCTGCCGTGCCGTCGAGTGAGACGCGGTGAATGCCCACGCTGCCCCAACTATTGTAGGTCAGGTACAGGCTCTGGCTGTCCGCGCTCCACTTGAAATTGGCGACCTGGATATCCAGGGCTTCGGTGAGCAGGCGCGGTTCGCCGCCGGCAGCGGGGACAATAGCCAGGTTCCGATTGATCGCCGAAACGCGCTGCTCGGGCCCGGTGACGTAGGCGATCCACTGCCCATCGGGCGAGAGCTTGGGGTTATCGTGCGTGCCGGCCTGGGAGACGACCGGTTCTGGCGCGACGATCTCGTCGTCTCGAAGGGGAATGCGGACCACATCGGAAGGATAGTTGACGCTCAAGCCATCTGGATCGCGATTGACGGTCGTCAACAAGGCTGTGCCGTCGAGCGTCCACACCGGTGCCGTGTACTCGCGATCGCCGTCCGTCACGCGGCGGGCTTTTTTCTCTTCCAGGTCGATGATGTACAGGTGCGCGTAACGGTCGCCGATGTAACTGGTGCCAACGCGATAGGGAAAGCGCGCGATCAGGCGGGGGTCCTGTTTCTTTTCCCGTTCTCGTTTGCGTTTCTCTTTCCACAGCGCGCGTTCGTCAGGATCGGCAGGCGGTTCCTCGCCGCTGTCTTCAAAGGCGCGCTCGTCGGCGTCGACCGAGGAGTTAAAAGCGATGCGTGTGCCATCGGGCGACCAGGCCGGTGATTTGACTCCGTTGGGCGTGCGGGTCAGTTGGCGCGCCTCGCCGCCGTCGACCGGGATCACATAGATCTGCGGCTTGTCACCCGCGCGGCTAGAGACGAAGGCCAGCTGCTCTCCATCAGGCGACCAGCACGGGCTGTTGTCCTTTTTTTCGCCGGCCGTAAATTGCCTTGCTTTGCCGCCATCTGTCGGGGCCAGCCATATCGCACTGTTATAGGTGTTTTCCTTTTTGTCGACCGACAGGCGCACAAATGCCACCCACTTGCCATCGGGGCTGATCTGTGGATCGCCGGCCAAATCGATCTCGTAAAAGTCTTGCGCACTCAAGGGTGTCGCCATCTCGTTGTTCCTCCAGTTTATCCATAATGGGATTGGATCGTTCTTTATTGTATTGTACTCGCAAAAGCGAATCAGGGCAAAACGTATCGTACTCTGGCCATAAACAAGTTGATACTCATTTCAAACTCTTTTCTAACCTGGGTCTTACAATTATGTGGCATACTGGTCATATATGAAATTATTCAATTCATACTTGTTTCAGGAGTGGAAAATGGCATTTACAGCGGCAGCAGCTCGTCCCCAGGTCAATCGCTCCAAGCGTGGATACCAGCTTTTGAAACGTCTTATCGACCTTGGGATCACGATCATGGTTCTGCCTATGATACTTCCTGCAATGGCCTTTATTGCATTACTTATCCGGTTTGATTCACCCGGCCCGGCGCTGTTCAAGCAGAAACGCGTTGGCAAAGATGGGCGCATTTTCAACATCTATAAATTTCGCACGATGACCCACAACCTGGATGACTCTTACCACCAGGCGTTTATGAAAGCGTTTGTCCAGGGTCAGATCGGCGAGGCGGAGGGTGACGAAAAGACGGTCTTTAAGCCGTTTACCGACTCGCAGGTCACGCGCGTGGGGCGGATCTTGCGCAAGACCAGTCTGGATGAATTGCCGCAGTTGATCAACATCCTAAAAGGCGACATGAGTCTGATCGGCCCTCGTCCCAACGTGTTGTGGGAAGTTGAAGCCTACAAAGAATGGCACAAGGAGCGTCTGTCGGTGCTGCCGGGGATCACCGGGCTGGCCCAGGTGAACGGGCGCAGCGCGATTAGCTTTGACAAGATTGTTCAGTACGACGTCGAGTACGCTCGCCATCAGAGCCTGTGGCTGGACCTCCAGATCCTGTGGAAGACGTTTACTTCGGTCGTGGCCGGTGAGGGAGCCGCCTAGCCGGCTTTTGACTTGCGATCAAACAAGATAGGCTTGGCAGAGTGACACCTACAGGAGGAATCACATTTTATGTGGTTCCTCCTGTAGCGTGTATTTGGCACACCGTAACGACTTGCTTGATGGTCCGCTGTTTGTTTGTCAGTGATGCGCCGGGTGATCGTCCACCGGGGTGTGATCGTGATAGAAGCCCTGGCGGTGCATACGATTGTGCAGGCTGCGGTGCGCGGCTTCGAGCACCAGGCGCATACGTTTGTAGGTGCGATCATCTTGGCGCGTGCCGACCGTGTCCAGGTAGGCCATTGCGCCTTCGATTTGTTCCAGGATGGTCACCGCATCCGCAGCGGCCAAGATGGGCGAATCCTTGACGCTCACCACAACCGGCGATGAATGGGCGGCAATGATCTCGGGTTTGTCCTGGTAATGCCCGCGCACCAGCAGGGCCAGCCACGAACTTTTTTCGACCTTGACCCGCCAGTTGCCGCTGCCTTGCCCGGCATCGACGGCGACACTTTCGACAATTTCGCCGTTGACGACCAGTTCTACACGCGACATAGGCACGGTGACACTGGCGACCTGCCAGGTGACGTCGACGGTGCCGCCCGTGGCTGACATCTCGATCGTCGTTCCCATCGGCCGGCCATCGACGGCAAATTCGAGCAGCGGCCCATAAGTGACAAACGTCTCGGCGCGCCGCACAGCCTGCATCCAGTTCGCATAGCTAAACGGCTCGTCCGGCGCGATGCGCGCATAGGTGCGCACGGTGCCGACGGCGGTGTTGGCCGACATCTTGTCTGTGCCGCCCACCGCGGCCACCAGGTAGCCGCAGTTCAGGTAGCGGTACCAGTCGGACAGCGAATAAGGATCGATGCCGCCGTACAGACTGCCCCACGACGTCATTTCCACGGCGTCAATGTCGCCGTGGACGATGCTGGCGGCGTGTTCGGCGCGGGGGTTGGGAAAGTGGGGCAGCACGACCAGCCCGCCTTGCTTGTGGCACTGCCGCGCCCATTCGGTGAGCAGGGTCTCGATCGGATCGCCGATCGCGGCCTCGTCGGGGCCGCCTGTGGTCATGGGGGCGATGATCCTACCCTCGTAGCCCAGCAGCGAAATGTGTCCCAGCACGTGCTGCCGGTTCTCGGTGCCTACGCGCACCAGGTACTCGCCATCGCCACCTGCTTCGTGGGAGCCCCACGTCGTCTTGCCGTCAAAATCGCCGACGTTGGTCATCAACTCACCCCACTGGCTGGCCAGCAGGTTGACGACGTTGACCCCTTCTGCCGCGCCCTCTAGCATGGCCGACATGGGCGTCAAAAAGTGGACGTGCGTGTCTGCCGTGATCCAGCCCTTTTCACGCCAGGGCAGCACTTTTTCCACCGGCACGACGATCTCGGTCGTCGCCGGTGTGACCTCGATGACCTGGCGCACGGGGCAGATTTCAAAACCCTTGGACAGTTCGATATAGACCTGGCCTAACGGCAGATCGATTGTTGTTTCTCCCGGAATATACGTGCAGGAGTGGATGTCCTGATGGCTGAAATCGACGCTGTAATCCTCAAACCATGCCGGGTTGAGGATGCGGTGGCGGTCGATAGGCGCGAGGTATTCGCCCCATTCGCCGTGCACGTGCAGCTTGGCGGCCACCGGTTTGCCAGATGTTTTGTCAACAGCCTTGAGTGTCACCCGCTGCGTTGCCGGGTTAACCGGTTCCATGTCGGGCACACCTTTTTCCAGGGCGGCGACGGGGATCACCTGGCCGCTGAACAGGTGAAAGCGCGCGTCTAGATGTGCTGTGTACTCGACAATGATCTCGTTTTCCGATCGCACTGGCACCTGGTTGTTATACGTCTCGGCCCAAGTCTCGTTGGGATAGCGCACTCTCGGCCGGGCCGAGATGACCGCGCCCATGTCAAGCTGGATTTGCTCCAGATTGCCAGCGTCGTCCAGATTGGGCCGGAACGCTTCTCCTTCGGGCAGCCTGAACAGCGCCTTGCGACGTGGCTGCCAGCGCAAGGGCGTCGTTTTGAGTGTATCGCCGCGCCGCTCAAGATGGCTCGCTGAAATGGCTGATACAATGACGATGCCCGACACGGGTTCAAAGCGAATGCCGATCATCACTTTGTCGGGATGCGGGTTCTGCCACGCCCACAGCCAGTTCACCCAAGGCCCGCTGTCGGCCGTGTTCACACGGGTCTGTGTCCACCCCCAACCGGCACGCAGTTGTTCGTGAGAGGCACGCACGGGATGCTGCTTGTGATGGGCCACTGCTTCGAAGCAGTTTTCGCCCCAACGGCGCTGAAAGGCACCGATCTGGTGGCGGCGGCGGATGGTGAGTTGTTCCTTGGTGCCATCCTGGTAGAAAACGACATAGTTGGCGGCGTGTTCACCAAGCTGTCCTGCTCCGCGCATCGGTGAATAGAATCCGTCATTGTTCTGTTTTACCGGTCTCAAGTCGGAGGTGTGCATAAAAACCAGCCACTGCGCCCTGGTCGGGGGAAGCTCGACTGAAACAGGGCGTTCGGCCACGACCACCGCATCACGAATCGTAAAGGGGATGCCCCAACACACGCAGTCACCGTCAGGGGCGTGCTCTATGGCAGAGATCATTTCTGGCGATAGGGGGGTGTTGAAAGATGCGTCAATACCAATCAGCTCTTTGAGCGCGACGTTGCCCACGATGTGCAGGGGAGCAAACAACGATGTGCCGGGGCCATCTCGAACGCTTGACATAATATCATCCTCCTCGATAGTTCAAACTCGTGTACCAAGCCTGTTGCACATTATCGCACAAAACGCCGCTTTGTCAAAGAAAAAGGCCTTGCCAAATCTGGCAAGGCCCACCTATCTCGATCTGCACTTGTTTTGCTGATTATTGACAGGCACTACTGACGGACACTGCAACAGGATTGCTCTGCCCCGACTGGAGTTGTTGGATCATGCTCAAGAGTTCTGGTTTGGCGCACAGGCTGGCCATCAGCTCCGGCCACGAGATGCCAAAGAGGCTGGCCTGGCGTTGGGCAAAGGACAGAACGCCGGCCAAATAGTCAAAGCTGCCTTCGTCACAGGCCAATTTGGCTGAAAGCACGGCGGTCAGGCTTGCTCGCAGACCGCGCGCGATGTCGTCGTCCCAATAGGCTGCATCGTTGTCTTGCCATTCTGGTTGATTCCACTCGCATGCCACCATTTTCCACCTCTTGATGTTATAGGAATTTGTGCTTACTCTTGCGGTTCCGGAAAGTCAACACACGGTATGATCGTACCACACAATGGTTAAAAGGTGGTAAGAGAATGGTTAGAAAGGGCCAAGTTTGTTTGCCACCTGTACAGCATTTGCTCGATCTGGGTTATTGTGCTATACTTGTTATTGCAATCAATTGCAATAACAAAGAGAGGATGGGAAAGGGAAAATGCACATTCCAGATGGATTTCTTGATCCGGTAACCTCGGCAGCGACCTGGGTTGCGTCGGCAGGCGGCGTGGCGTATGCCGTGCGCCGGGTGAACAAGACGCTCACCGAGCGGCAGGTGCCATTGATGGGTGTCTCGGCGGCATTCATTTTTGCTGCCCAGATGATGAACTTTACGATTGCAGGTGGTACGTCGGGACATTTGTTGGGTGGCACACTGGCAGCGATTTTGCTGGGGCCATGGGCAGGTATGTTGGTGATGACCAGCGTATTGGCCGTGCAGGCATTGTTGTTTCAAGATGGTGGCTTGTTGGTTTTGGGAGCGAACATCTTTAACATGGCTATCGTTGGCGTTCTGTCGGGTTGGGCAATCTATACGGGACTAAAGCGCCTGTTTGGAGACAAGACCTGGGCGATCTCGGTCGGGGGATTTGTCGCGGCATGGGCATCGGTGGTCATTGCCGCCTTGGTTGCCGCGGTCGAACTGGCCCTATCAGGGACGTCACCTTTCGGTATTGTGTTCCCAGCGATGGGTGGTACACACGCGCTTATCGGTGTTGGCGAAGGATTGATCACTGTGGCTGTGCTGGCCTTTCTGCGGGTTGTACGCCCCGACTTGTTAACCTTGCAGCAAGTGTCAGAGGCATAAAGGAGACAACAATGAGTGCGTTCAAAAAGTACTGGTGGTTGGCCGGTTTGCTGATCGCTCTGGCTGTGACGCTTTTCTCGCCGCTGG
>JAFGJF010000437.1 GCA_016929205.1 Anaerolineae bacterium | reverse complement strand
GGTCGCGATATTCGCGCAGCAGGTCGAACGCACTGCCCACCTCGTACTCATCTTGCGTCCTCGACAGCCCGTTCAGGCGCATATTTCTCTTGGCCAGCCCAAGTGCGTCCTCGGAGCTGTCCAGATTGACGACCGGGCCGGCGCCTGCGCTCGCAGCATAAACGCTGAACGCACCGCTGTAAGCAAAGACATTCAAAAGAGATCCGCCCCCGGCATAACGGGCCAGCGTCTGTCGATTCTCACGTTGATCCAGGTAAAAGCCGGTCTTTTGCCCGTTTTTCAAGTCGACGAGAAAGCGATGCCCGTTTTCGGCAATTTCGATCTCTTGGGGCGGCTCATCACCGTACACCACCCCACACACCTGATCGAGGCCCTCGAGTTTGCGCACGTCGACATCGCTGCGCTCGTAAATGCCCTGAGGAGACAGCAAATTGGCCAGGCCCTGCACGATTGGCCCACGACGCTGGTCAATGCCCAGCGTCAGGCACTGCACGACCAGAAACTCGCCGTAACGATCGACGACCAGCCCCGGCAGCAGATCCGACTCGGCATAGATGAGGCGGTAAGCCGTGGTCAGGCCGTCATTGGCCAGTGACTGCCGGCGGGCGACTGCGCCGGCGATGCGCCGCAGCCAGAACGCGTCATCGATTGGCTCATCTTGATCCCAGCTCAGCAGCCGGACGACGATCTGCGAACGAGCATTCAGGTAGCCGGAGGCCAGGAACTGCCCGTGTGTATCGCGCACCGTCACCACGTCGCCATCTGACACATCACCTTTTATGCGGTCCACTGCGCCAGAAAAGACCCACGGGTGCCGGTTTTGTACGGCTTTTTCTCGCCCGTTTTTCAAAAATAGATCGGCCACGTACACCTCTTTGGTCGCGCGTGCAAAACGCACACGACAGGTAAAACCAGCGTCACTTGCAGGCCATATTGTATCACATCTAGACGATAGAGCCAAAGAACCAGGGCCACTGGACGAGGAACGTTTCTCGTGCTAGAATATCAAGGTGGAATCGAATGGTGCCGAGGAGGTCATGTGCCTGAGCAGCCCATCGTAACGGTTCGCGTGAACAATTATCTGCCATTGATCCTGGCGGGCGTTCTGCTGCTGATCAATCTCTTTTACCCCTCTCGCGTATGGACGACACTGTTGTGGGCCGCGGGCGGACTAGCCGCGCTTGGTATCTATTGGATCTCACAGCTGGCACGCGGCGTATCGTGCCAGCGTACACTGCGCGCGGGATGGGTTCAGGTCGGCGACCGGCTGGAAGAGCGGTTTGTGCTGCAAAATGCGTCGTGGCTGCCGGTGCTGTGGGCCGAGCTGGACGATGCCTCTGATTTGCCAGGGTACAAGATGGATCGTGTGGCGAGCTGCGGCGGCTCAGACAGGATTCGCTGGACCACATCGACCGAGTGCACGCGGCGCGGGGTGTTTACCCTGGGACCGTGGTCGCTGCATATGCAGGACCCATTTGGCTTTTTCTCGCTCACCCTTGCTTACGATCAGACACTCGCGATCGCCGTATACCCGCCGGTGGTGCACCTGCCCGAGATCGTTTTGCCCAAAGGCCTTGCCAGCGGCGCGTCACGCACGCGCTGGCGGGCAGCCACGTCGACCATAGATGCCTCACAGACACGATTCTATCAAGCCGGCGATCCCCTGAACCACATCCACTGGCCTTCCACCGCGCACAGGGGAGATTGGATCGTCCGCGAGCCGGACGCACAGGTATCGGGCAATCTGTGGATTGTTCTGGATCTGGATCAAAGCGTACAGGCTGGAGAAGGAGAAGAATCGACCGAGGAATATGGCATTATCCTGGCTGCGTCTCTGGCCGATCGCACGCTGCGCCAGAACCGCGCCGTGGGCCTGGCGGTCGCGGGCAGTGAACTCGCTCTCGTATCCCCCGGCAGGGGCAAGGGGCATATGTGGCGCATTCTGCGCTCCCTGGCTACCGTTCGCGCCGGAGGTCTCCACCACCTGTCAGATCTCTTGTCTTCCATCGGGCAAACCCTGGGACAGAGCACGACCGTGCTGGTGATTACTCCCTCCTGCGAGCCGGATTGGCCGGATGCGCTGCTTCCCTTCACACGATGGGGTATCGTGCCCACCGTCGTGCTACTCGATCCCGACTCGTTCGCGGTCGCAGCAGACGGACCGGATGGGCGCACAGAAGCAATGCGCCAGCGCCTGGTCAAAGCCGGAATCATCACCCATATCATTTCGCAAGGGCATCCTTTTCACACTATCGTCCGGCCCAAACGGCGTGGGCATTGGGAATTCAAGGTCACCCCGATGGGACGCGCGATCGTTGTACAACGTCCCGAGTGACCGTTCAGATTCAGATGATGCGATTTAGAGCAACACCCGATCCAGGAGATGAGCGTTGAAACCTGCTGTTGGCTGGCCTGCTTTTTTACTGACGATGGCGGCACTGCTCGCGGCCGTTGGGGGCCTGATCGATGCGGAATGGAGCGCGGACAGCATTGTGTTCCTGCCGCTCGTCCTGGTCGCTGCCCTGGTGAGTACGGCGCTGGCCCACACGACTGCCTCCAATTGGAACGGCGCGCTGCTCTTGATGGCGATCGGTTTGCTGTTCGCCGGCAACGCGGCGTCCCAGTTTTTTCCTCCTCTTGTCGGCGGATTGAGCGAGGTGGGACAGGCGGCAATCTGGTTAGGGTCATCCTTGTGGCGGCGCGGCTCTCCCCCACCTTTTAATCAGCCGCTTTCGATGCCCGCGTTTGTCCAATTGAACGAAAGCCGGGCTCGTTTGGCCCGCCTGGGGCAGCGATTGGCGACCTGGGCTAGTGGGCTCTGGATGGGACAGATCGAAGCAAACCCACCGGCGTTTTTATTTGTTGCCGGGCTGCTGTTATGGGGATGCGTCGCCTGGGCCGTATGGGTGATGATCCGGCAGAAAAAACCCATGCCGGCCATGCTGCCCCTGGGCAGCGTCCTGGCACTGAGTACGTACCTCAGCGATGCCAGCCTGGGCTACCTTTTTGGCTTTGTCGCCTGCGCGATCCTGCTCCATCCGGCGGTACGCCTGAGCTGGCATGAACGACAATGGCAGCAGAATGGCCTCGATTATTCGACCGAGGTGCAGATCGATACCTGGCAGGTCGCCATCGCCGTCACCGTGGCGATCCTGATCCTGGCAGCGATCACGCCTGCTGTGAATGTCCCTCGCCTGGCCGATGCCCTGTGGCGAACGATCAGCCATCCCCAAAAAGCGTTTGCCGAGTTCCTGTCCCGTTTCTTTGCCGGCGTGCAGCCGGACTCGCCGCCCGATATGCCGCAAAAAGATGGCCCTGTCCAGATTCCCGGGCTGGCAGGTGCGGCGCTGCCGCGCGCGCACTTGCTCGGTGGGCGGCCCGAACTGTCC
>JAFGJF010000436.1 GCA_016929205.1 Anaerolineae bacterium | reverse complement strand
CCTGAAATCGGCGCGAAACTCAATTCTTAAAGAGCTATTTTCACCTCGGTGATTGCCGAGGTCATTATCGTTTATCTAAACTCGAGTAGGAAAAGAGGCGAGAAACATGTCACGGAAACATGATTTGGCGAACGGCGACGACCGCGATCAATGCCGGCGTCAGTTGGATATGATCATCGAGATCGATCGCCTGCGGGACGAGATCACCGATGACCCACGGCGGCTGCTCGAGGCCATTACTGGCGCGCTGACTCGAGCGCTAACAGCAAACGCTGGGTTACTTGTGCTGACCGAGGACAAAGACACTGCCACTATCACGATCGATCCGCAAGCAATCCTCCACACGCTGGATGCCGATGCATTGCGACAAACCATCCACAGCACGTCGTTATTGCACACGCCTTCCAGGCTCGATCCAGATCGTGTTCTAAAACAAGCCGGCATTTCCCATCTGCTGGCGAGCCCGCTGTCCACCAAAGGCAGGCGACTGGGAACACTGCTCTTTATGTCGTGCCAACACCCCTTTGACGATTACGACCTGGACTTGCTCGCCGCTGGGGCCAGCCAGGCCGATTCGGCAGTCATCCAGGCACAAACCTGGCAGCAGTTGACGACGCGCAACCGCCAGCTGGACGCCGTCTATCGCGTGGACCGTATTCGCGATCAAACGACCGATGTAAAGCAGATGTTCATCCGCGTCCTCTCCGTCCTCGCAGACACGTTATCGGTCGAGTGGGGAGCGGCCGCCTTGCTGGATCAGGAGCGCGCCCAGATCGCGATCAAGGCAATTGACGATCGCGCGAACGTATCGCCCAAACTGGACCAACACGAGATCCAACGTGTGCTGGATCAGGCACTTGATTTGCCTGGCCCGGCCCCAGTTTCTGCTCCGCCTTCGTTTGCCGCTAATCGGCTCAACAGCCTATTTGCGATACCACTGGCCATTGAAGACGAAAAGCTGGGAGTGTTTGTTCTGGCTGCCTCGGACAAGAACTTTAGTCCTGCCGACATCGATCTGATGCGTGCTATTGCCGGCCAAACCGATTCGGCAGTCGTTTATCTACGGACCTTGGAAGCAGCACAAGAACGCAACAAACAGCTTTTGGCAATCTATCAGATCGATCGTATTCGCGACGACACCGTCGATGTCCAAGAGATCCTCAGTGCTGTTTCCAGCATTATCATTACCTCGCTCGGCGTTGATTTGTGCCTGCTCAGCCTGATCGGCGAAGAAAGCGGCAAAAGCGAGCTCAAGACCGTGCAGGATCGATTCCGAGTCTTTGGCAAGCTGGATCGTGATGCCATTGAGCGTGCCATTGACTGGGCATCTCGCCAAAAACAAGTCGCTTCTCTCTCCAGTGGCTCGCCCTTTGCCAAATGGGACTTGGGCTGTCTGATGGGTGCGTCGCTAACTGTCGGCAATCAGGTTTTGGGTTCGCTGGTAATGGCCCGAGTACAGCCGACGTTTTGTTCTCAAGAACGCGCGCTGCTGCAAGCGATCGTCAGCCAAACCGATTCGGCCATTGTCCATGCACGTACTGCACATCGCCTGGAACAACGTAACAAAGAATTGGAAACGTTGTATCACGTCGATCATATTCGCGACCAGGAGCACGATTTTGGAGCGATGTTGAGTGCTGTCCTCAGTGAACTGTGCACGGTGATAGAGGCCGAAATGGGCTTCATTATGCTCTTTGACGAGGAAGGACGCCAGCTCGAACTCAAGGCTTCCACGGCTGACGACATCCTGAATACGTCCGGTCACTACAAAATGATCGAAGACGCCGCCAACACGGCGTTGCGCACGGGCAAGCTTTACGCACAAGACCATTTGGATGAGTGGCTGGATTCGATTATGTGCATCCCGCTTATCCTGCGCGAAAGAATCATTGGCGTGTTCGGAGCCATCAATCGACACGGCCCCACGGGTTTCACGACCGAAGACAAGCGGCTCTTGTTGGCAATCACGAGCCAGGTAGACACGGCCATTTTCGAAAGCCTGGAACGACGTCACATCAGAGAAGCATTCCAGAAATACGTCGGGCCCAATGTCGTCGAACAGATGCTGGCTATGCCCGAGAAGGACTTCCTCAAGGGCGATCGTGCCCGGCTCAGCGTTATCTTTTCAGATATGCGTGGTTTTACCAGTTGGAGCGAACACATGGATGCCAGCGAACTGGTCACTATACTCAACGAGCACCTGGAGGCAATGACCGAGATCGTCATCGCTCACGATGGCACATTGGACAAATTTGTCGGCGATGAGGTTGTAGCTATCTTTGGCGCGCCCCTGCCTATGGAAGACAATGCCTTCCAGGCCATCCACACGGCGCTAGAGATGCAAGCCGCGCAGCAAAAACTCATCGCCCAGTGGAAAGAGCGCGGCTACAATCTGCCTCCGATCGGCATTGGGATCAATACGGGCGAAATGATCGTTGGCAATATCGGCTGCGAAAAACAAATGGACTATACCGTCATCGGCGATGCTGTTAACCTGGGAGCACGTCTGTGCAGTGCTGCCAGCGGCGGACAAACGTTGATCTCGGATGCGACGTATGCAATCATCGCCGATCGGATCGAGGCGGATAAACTGCCTCCGATCAAGGTCAAGGGCAAAGAAAAACCTATTCAGATTTACCAGGTTACCGGGATCAAATAGGGCTGTCTGCTTGTATTAAAGCCAGGGACAAAACACCATGGACGTTCGCGAACAAATGTACCGGCAACGGATCACAGAAATGGAAACCTATATCTCTGGTCTCGAGCGTATGCTCAAAGTCGCTCAAATCCTCAATTCGACTCAGAATCCAATCGAGCTTTTGGACATCATCGTTCAAGTCGTGACAGAGCTGACCAACACCGAAAACGCATCGATTATGCTAGTTGATCAAGAAACCGGCGAATTGCATTTTGTTGCTGTTTCAGGGGAACTCAGCGCCAACGTCAAACCCGTCGTTGTACCCATGGAGGGCAGCATTGCCGGGGCGATTGTGGCTGAGAACAAACCGTTGCTCATTCGCGACGCACAAAACGATCCGCGCTGGTATGGAGGTGCCGATCAGGAGAGCGGTTTTGTCACTCGCTCGATCGTCGGCGTGCCGATGCAGGTTCGAGGTAACGTGATCGGGGTTCTCGAAGCCGTCAACAAGATCGGTGACGAACTATTATCCTGGGAAGATGTAGAGATCTTGACCGCGCTGGCAAATCAGGCCGCGATTGCCATCCAAAATGCGCGGCTTTTGGAACAATTACGAAACGCCTACGATGAATTGAATCAGCTCGATCAGATGAAGAGCAACTTTATTGCTGTGGCCGCGCACGAACTGCGCACGCCGCTCTCGCTGATCCTGGGATACGCCATGTTTCTGCGCGCCGAAGCATCGGGAGAGACAGAAGAGCAATTGGACATCGTCTTACAGGGGGCTATGCGACTGCGCTCTCTGATCGATGATATGGTCAACTTGAAAGAGGTCGAGTCGGGAGAATCCGTGCTCGAGTTGGAAACATTTCCTTTCCAGGCAATGATTTCGAGCACGCTTGACGATATACGCCCGCTTATCGAAGCAAAGGGACAGTCGATCCATCTCGCTTTGCCCAAAGAATCGATTACGATTGAGGCCGATCGGGGCAAAATGAGCGTCGTCCTGACAAACCTGCTTTCCAACGCCATCAAGTTCACCGACCGGGGACAGCGGATCGGCATTCAAGCCGGACAAGAGAACGATTGTGCTTGGTTTACTGTCTGGGACACCGGTATTGGCATACCCAAAGGCAAAATGAACCGCATCTTTGATCGTTTTTACCAGATCGAACCCAGCCTGGCGCGTCACTATGAAGGAATGGGGTTGGGCCTGTCGATCGTGAAAGCGATGGTCGAGCTACATCACGGCCGTATTCAGGTCAAAAGCAAGGAAGGGTGCGGAAGCGCGTTTACGGTAACGATCCCGTTACTGCATCCGGGCACGAAACAAAAACGGCCAAGTTGAAAGCGCCGACTCGTGTCAGCGCTGCCAACCTGGCCGCGAAACTGCCAATGGCCGAAAGTTGCCCAAGTCTTGGCACCACGTGCTTTGTGCAGAGCTACATCTGTGCCGATCGCCACCACCTGTGGTGTTCTGTGCGCAATACCTTCTCGGATGGCATTGGAAAACAGACCACGTCACACGCGTTTCCCAGATAAAAACCGCTCTTTATGTTGCGGAAAGAAATCGCTGCGGGATGGATGCGATCGACGATTTTGATGCCAACCTCTTTGGTCCCAACTTCAACCAAACACTCACGATAATGATCGATATTTGAGTAGGGCAAGCCTTGCGACGATCCGAATTCAGGGTCCTGAGCCAAACCACCGAGATCCAAATCGACAAAAAAGAGGGCGGGCACGGTCACCATCGATTCAGCCGGATCACATAATAGCCTGAAAAATTCGCTCGGTCCGAGTGTACTCACAGCACGAGGGTGTACAGGCGAGATTTCCTGGTACAAATACAATTTTTCGGATATCTCGGGCAAAGAGTCTGCTGCATCCAGCCCCAGTGTGCGGCCGTCCTGAGTGGTAATGTACAACTTTTTGATGGCTGACACCGGCACGTGCTCCAGCACCCGGTAGATCGAGATGTACACCGATCGCTTCGGACTGCCATCCTCATGCGGCACCAACCGTTTATAGCCGGCTTCGATATCAAAATACGCGTGTCGAAACATAGGATCGATCTCGAAAAACATGGCCTCACTGCGAGACTTTTTTGCGTTCCCGCAAGCATAATAAACACCAAATGCATCTGGATCCAAATGAGAAGCAATTAATGCCTCAGGGATTAACGACACATAAAGATGGGTCTCCATTGACGCGCTCCTTTTCATTCTCAAAGCCTGAATAACCCTTGGTAAAGCATCTTGATTATAGCATAGGTCTTGGGCAGCGTCAAGGATGGATTCGGCGATGTGATGGTCACAAATTGCCCGTTGACGATACAAGTTCTCTCTGGTATAATGGAGGCAGTTCTAATAGCGAACCAACGAGTTTACCAGCCCGGCGATGCACCCAATTGCACAGGTCTGAGGGGGCGGAATGGCGGCACAGCAAAAAAACATCTTGATCGTAGAAGACGATTTCGAACTATGCGAGTTGTTGGCACAAGCTGTTCGAGATCAATCCGATGCATACGACGTCAAAGCGACCAGAAATGTCGACGAGGCGATGGCCCATGTGCGCAGGTTTCAAGAACGACAGCGGACGTTCGACCTGGTGATCACGGACATCAAAATGTCTGGGCTGAGCGGGCTTGAGCTGTTAGAAGTGCTGAACTCGGTTTCTCCCAATACAAAGACCATCGTCATGACCGCATACAATTCTGCCGAACTGGCCGAACGCGCGCAGGAACTGAACGTCTATGCCTACTTGACCAAGCCGTTTATCATCTCAGAGTTCCGGCGTATTGTCCAGGACGCGATTGCATCGCCGGGCGCGTCGGCGGAAACACCTGTACCCCCAATTCACCTATCCGCCGCTCAAAAACGCATTGCAATTCAAAAACTGGCCAAGTTGCGGACCATGACCGGTGCTACGATGGCTTTGCTTGTTCATCGTTCAGGCACGACGCTCGCCCTTGATTCGCTGGAGCCAGATGCCAAACTGGATAACCTGAGCAGTGCAATGATGATGGCCCAACAGCACGTTGCCGAGCAGATGAAATCCGACCTTGGTGTAGATGCTCCGATCAAACAAAGCTATTTTGGCACCGATGAATACAATATTTGCACTTATCAGGTGAACGAATCACTTTTTGCCGGTGTGATCTTTGGTCCAGCGGTCAAAGAAGGCCAGGTTTGGTACTATATGCGTGATATCGTCGATGAACTAACCCTGGCCTTGGAAAGCGGAGAGGAAGAGTCTGAAAGCGATGGGACAAGCGTCAAGGACGAACTGATGGCAATGCTGGACCAGTACGTTCCGGCAACAGGGGGACGCAGATCTTCAAGGCGAACGCCGTCATCCAGGAGGGCTCCGCAAGCAGCGCCACCGTCTGCCTCACAACCAGCAGGGGAGACCGTCGTTAAAACAGGCCCTGAAGTCTCTATACCAGAACCAGAGATAGCGGTTGACGACATCAATTGGGAGGTCAGTGCAGACACAGATTGGGATACACTGGTCTCCGAGACTGCACAAGGTTTTGGCGGACTCTCTTTGGAGCAAGCGCAACAGCATGGACTGCTTGCTCCCGACATCGTCTCATCATCGCCCGAGGGAAAGCAGGGCGCCGCGCCCCCGCCAGATCAGGGCCCCCCAGTCGAAGAGATCGATTGGAGTGTCTCTTCCGATATGAATTGGGACGAGATCGTCGCCGAAACCGATCAAGGTTTTGGCGGGTTTAGTCTGGATGAAGCTCAGCAAAAAGGGATCATTGACGATCTGGGCGACGAATAAAAAATGCTATTGGATCACCTCGTGCACCAATGGCGGCGGTTCAACATCCCCTTCTGTCCAGTCGTATGCAGCTAGCAGCCGCTCTCGGGCCACTTTTAACCGCGATGCATCGTTGGCGTGAATGGTCAACAAAACATCGCCCTTTTTGACCCGGTCTCCTACCTTGGCTTCGAGCACGACGCCTACTGAATGATCGACTGGATCTCCTTTTTTCAAACGCCCGGCACCCAGCTCAACAGTTGCCCATCCAACTTCCATTGCATTGATTGCGGCAATGACGCCCGTCCTTGGCGCAGCAATGGCCTGCACGATATTTGCTGTGCCCATCGCTGGCGGATCGTCCAGCACCGAGATATCACCACCCTGTGCGGCAATCCACTCCCAGAATTTTTTCCTCGCACGCCCGCTCTCCAATGCCTCCGTCAACACTGTTCGCGCTGCTGCGACATCGGACACTTTTTCACCCAACAGCAGCATCTGCTCGGCAACGACCAGACAATGTTCAAGAAAATCCACCGGGCCTTGCCCGCGCAACGTATTCACCGCTTCCACCACCTCCAACGCATTGCCCACGGCCATCCCCAACGGCTGGCTCATATCCGAAAGTACGGCCGATACACGCCTCCTGACACCTTTGCCAATGTCCACCATAATCCGTGCCAATGACTGTGCTTCTGCCAGCGTTTTCATGAACGCCCCGCTCCCTGTCTTGACGTCGAGAACGATGGCATCCGCTCCGGCCGCGATCTTTTTGCTCATGATCGAACTGGCAATCAGCGGCAGTGAGGGGACCGTGCCCGTCACATCGCGCAGTGCGTACAGTTTACCATCTGCCGGAGCCAAGGCTTTGGTTTGGCCGGCGACGACGATGCCCACATCGCGCAATTGTGTTTTGAATCGATCAATGTCCAGGGAGACGATATAGCCGGGGATCGCTTCTAGCTTGTCGAGCGTACCGCCGCTAAACCCCAGTCCTCGCCCGCTCATCTTGCCCACGGGAAGGCCGCAAGCAGCAACCAAAGGCGCAACGACGAGCGTGGTTTTGTCCCCTACGCCGCCCGTGGAGTGCTTGTCCACAACCAACGGAGCGACGTCGTGCAGATCGAGCGTCTCACCGGACGCTGCCATGCTCGTCGCAAGATCGATCGTTTCTTGCCGTGTCATCCCTTTCAGCAATACCGCCATGGCCCACGCAGACGCCTGGTAATCGGGAATATCATCACGTGCATAGCCCTGGATAAAAAAGTCGATTTCGCTTTTCTCCAGTTCGTATCCATCGCGTTTCTTGATAATGATATCTATAGCTCGCATCTTTTACCCTCCCCGGATTGTGAATCTGTCCTATCAACAATTATATTATAGCACGATTCAAACGTGCTGCACAGACTTTGACAACAAGCACACTTGGTCGATTCAGCGCGATTGTGGTATACTCGGGAAAATAAACATTAGGGAGGACAAGATTGATGAAACTGGTCACCGTAGAGGAAATGAAACAGTTGGAAAAAGCAGCCGATGCGAACGGCCATTCCTACGCCAATATGATGGAACAGGCAGGGCGTGCGGTATCAGTCGAAATCGCCAAACGGATGATCGTCAAAGGCAAAATTGTTCTGATCCTGGTCGGGCCCGGCAACAATGGCGGTGACGGTTTGGTTGCGGCAAGATATCTCAAAGAGGCAGGAGCGCAGATCGTGTGCTACCTGTGGAAACCGCGCACTACTGACGATCCCAACCTAAAGCTGATCCAGGAGCGCAGCATCCCCTGTCTATACTCCAACGATGACAAAAACTATGACACATTGCGCAAGGCCCTCAAGAGTGCAGATATTATTGTCGATGCCTTGTTAGGTACCGGCGTTACACGTCCCATCCAGGGCAAACTGAAGGATGTGCTGGAAGTTGTTCGCGAGGCGGTCTCGAAAAGGCGTCTAGGACGACAGTTCGAATGGACGGCATTTTCGCCCCCCGTCCGGCCCCGAAATCATCTCGTGCCGTTTGTTGTCGCCGTCGATGTGCCCAGCGGCCTGAACTGCGACAGCGGCGATGTCGATCCGGTCACGCTACCTGCCGATTTGACGGTGACCTTTGCCGCTCCCAAGCGCGGCCAATTTCGTTTTCCTGGCGCCGGCATACTTGGCGAGCTGGCCGTCGCGGACATCGGCATCGCCCCGGCCCTGGCTCAAGATCTACCCATCGACATTGCAACGGCCAAAAGCGTTGGATCGCATCTTCCGGTCCGTCCTTGGGATGCGCACAAGGGCACGTTTGGCAAAGCGATGATCGTTGCAGGTTCGATCAATTATACGGGTGCCCCTTACCTGGCAGCAGCAGCGGCGGCGCGCGTTGGCACTGGACTGGTCACACTGGCCCCACCGCAGCCGCTCTATACTGTGCTATCCACCAAGCTTGCCGAAGCCACCTTTGTCCTGCTTGCCCACAGCACGGGTGTCTTGAACGAAAACGCCGTCAAAATCCTGACAGAAAATATGCCTGGGTACGCGGCGTTGCTTGTTGGCCCCGGCCTAGGACAAGAAAAGGAGACAGTCGCATTTGTCCACAAGCTGTTGGGGATCGGAGCAAGTACGTCAAAGCGGATGGGCTTTCATCAATCCCAAACCACAGAACTGCACTCAACGGACCTGCCTCCATTGGTCATCGACGCCGATGCGCTCAATGCGCTGGCCCAGGTTGAAACGTGGTGGCAACATGTGCCCCAGAATAGCATCCTCACACCCCACCCAGGCGAGATGATGCGGCTGATGGGCAGTCAAGACAAGGTCGAGGATCGCATCGCTGCCGCAATGGACAAAGCAGCTGAATGGAAACAGATCCTGGTCCTCAAAGGTGCGCACACCATCGTCGCCGCGCCTGATGGACGGACCACACTGCTTCCTTTTGTTAACCCCGGTTTGGCGACAGCGGGCACCGGCGACGTCTTGGCAGGATGTATCGTCGGGCTGCTGGCTCAGGGGCTTGAACCCTTCCAAGCTGCCGTGTGCGGAGCCTATTTGCACGGACTGGCGGGTGAGCGAGCCGTCTCGAAAATGGGAAATGCCGGCACGTTGGCCAGTGATCTGCTGCCGGAATTGCCGCTGGCTATCGCCAGCTTGAAATGAAAGGATGAAAAGATCGTCTTTCCATTATAGGCTCAAACGATGCCCTATCAATAAAACTGCCAACAATCAAGCGCCGTACCGGCACTCTTCCTGCACAACCTTCATAAACCAGCGCATCCGCCCCACCCCCGTGCCCGCAGTGAGCGAACCGGCCGTCGTTACCTCCATTCCCCCCGTCGCTCCCGCCTTTTCGAAATCGTCGAGCACGCGTTGGCGGATCTCGTCCGGGCTGCCATTGCGCAGCAAAAAGGGTGGCATCTGCCCAAAGATGTAGGCGTCGGGCATTTTTTCGCGGATCACCCCGGCATCGACAGTCGGACCATAGTTGACAGCGCGGATTCCCAGTTCGTACTGCTGGTCGATCAGGTGAGCCATCGAGCTGTCCGAGTGCTGGTAGCGGCGTGCGTTGCCTGGGGCCAGCGCGTCCATCACCCGCTGCAAAACCGGAAAACAGTACTCGCGGTACAGGCCCGGGCTAAAGAGCGCGCTATTGTCGTCGAGGATATACCAGCCAGGCTGCTCGTTGCCGCTGAACTCGCGCAGGATCTGGTTAAATTCGATCATTTTTTGTGCCAGGATATCGCGAAAGCGCCGCATCAGGTCCGGATAGTCATAAAGCCAGTAAAAGACAATCTCTGTATCCAACACCGAGGTCATGACTGTTGCCGGGCCGCGGCTGCCGCCGCCCAGTCTGGACAGCGGTTTGTCCGCTGCTTTGCGTTGTTCCCATTCCTCCAAGTACGCATCAGGAAAGCTCCAGGTGCGCAGGTCGGTCGCCTCGGCGCGATCGAGAACACGCGCAAATTCGTCGGGATCGCGGGTCACCGACGTCAGCCACGGGGTACCCCCCTCTTCGTACGTAAACTCGCAGCCAAACAGATTCTCGATCCGCTTTGGGCCATACTCCCAGGTATCCTCACTAAAAAACGCCCGTCCCACGTGCTCGAGCGTAATTGCGTTCACCTCTTTGTGCAGCGCGTCGCGATACGCTTTGTCCTGATAATAACGCAGCGTTGAAGGCACGTCCATAAACTCGAAAATCCAGTGATCGTCAGGCGAAAAGGCAAGTGCGCAGCGCGGCTTGTCCGTCGTGAATGCGTGGCACAACGCGTTCTCTTGCCAAAACGCCTCGACGTCCAGATCTTTTGTCAATGCCATAAATTCTTGTTCAATGATAGCCAATGTTCTTCCTCCTCTTTTTTTTACATCTCGCCAACAGGACAGATAGCAAGAAACTAAAAATATACGCCATCAAGCACGTATACACACTGCAGGATTCTATAACGAATCACGGATAAAGGCAACTGGCCCACCGGCAAAAAGTCACGATAACGAGCCGATGACTTCAACCAGCATTTGACTCACGACCGGTATGTGGCTTAAGGCAT
>JAFGJF010000061.1 GCA_016929205.1 Anaerolineae bacterium | reverse complement strand
TGGAAGAAAAAGATTGGGACGCAGCCATCCAATTGACGTTGATCAGTTTTGTCCGCTTGTGTTACGCCGCCATCCCGGCGATTTGTCGATCCGACGCGGGCAGCATCCTGGCCTTTACCTCGGTCAGCGTCAAGCAGCCGCTGGCCAATCTGGTGCTGTCGAACAGCCTGCGCCTGGGGGTAACGGGCATCGTCAAGTCGCTGGCTGACGAATTGGGCCCCGATGGCGTGCGGGTCAACGCCATCTGCCCCGGTTGGACGCGCACCGATCGCGTACAGCACCTGCTCTCCGACCGGGCGGCGCGCAACGGCACGTCGGTGGAGCAGGAAGCTGCCAGCGTGGCCAAAGCCGTACCCCTGGGCCGCATCGCTACCCCGGACGAGTTTGCGCGTGCGGCGACGTTCCTCGTCTCGCCGGCAGCCAGCTATATTACCGGCGTCAGCCTGCTGGTCGATGGTGGTATGTATCGCGGGACGATGTGATCAGGAGATCGCGCTCTTGAAACGTCTATTTCATTTCGCTTTTTTGCATCTTGGTGTAAAGGCAGGTCTTGCATCTGCTCAAAAGGACAGCGATAGTCGCCTATCCCTGTGCTCCTACAGGACGTTGGCCCTGTTTTGCGTTGTGGTCGGCGCAGTTGCTGTAACCGGCTGCAGCAGCTATGTTGTCACCGAGATCACCCTGCCGCCGCCCACTCCCACGGCGACGGCGCAGGTCCGCTTGGTCACGGCCACGCTGCGTGCTACGGCTACCGTTGTTCCTGCGACGCCGCTACCCACAGCGACAGCGACGGCGACGGCGACGGCGGTCGTACACGTTATTGAACAGGGTGATACCCTGTTGGATCTCGCAGTTCGCTACGATGTCAGCGTGCAGGCGCTGATCGAGGTCAATGACATTCTCGACCCCCGCGCACTGGTCGTCGGGGAAACGTTGATCATTCCTTCTGACGATGGAAACGTGTTTGGGCTGCAAGACACGCCCACCCCCACGCCGATGCCGCTGGACATTATCAATATGGCCTTTCATCAAACGCCCGTGGGCAGCTTGTGGTGTATGGGGGAAGTTGAGAACGAACGCGATCAGGGACTCGAGTTCGTCCAGGTGCGCGTCTCGCTGCACAACGCGCAGGGCGATCCTGTGGATATGGCGTCGGCGTTCATCACAACCGAGATCGTGCCCGCACACGGCACGGCGCCGTTCGCCATTTTGTTGCCCAACGCCGCCCTTGGCCGTTTTGCCAGCTACCAGGTCGTGATCCTCAGCGCTGAACCACTTACCCATTGGGGGCAGCGCCACCGGGACGTTGCCGTCGAAACGGATAGCTGGGAGATGCAAGACGGCATCCTCACCGTCCAAAGTACGATCAAAAACACGGGCCAGGTTGACGCGCAAGACATCCAGATCGTGATCACTTGCTACGATCGGGACGGCGTGATGGTTGGCGTGCGGCGGGCCCAAGCATCCCCGTTTTTGGCTGCCGGGCAAGAGGAGAGCGTGACCCTGTCGTTGATCCCCCTCGCACCGGCAGCCCGTGTCCAGGCCGTCGCCTGGGCCACAAACGCCAATCCCTAGCCTATTTTTCACAGATAATATCTTTCCAGCCGGTAGGGGCAGGCCTCGTGCTTGTTCTCAAGTGTCAAGTTGGCATACAAATCTCGATGAATATAAAAAGACGAAATGGCAAATCCAATGACGTTGGGATGCGTCAAGTCGTGATCACATTGCATCCGGAACACAGCCCAAGTTCTGGAATTGATCTCGGCCGTATTCAAGATAGGCTGGTACGATCCGCTCGCAAAAACCTGACGGCTATATCGCCAGCTATAGAAAACTTGCTCATAGTTTCGAAAGGAGTATAATCAACATAAGTCTATCTGTTTCCTTTTGTTGTATGTTGGAGGGTTAACTAGGGTGTGATGAGTGACCGACCACACCGACGCCGGTCCCGCCAACGCCCACGCCAACAGAGATGCCAATGCCAGCTATGATGCCCTCACCTATGCCCCATGCCCTGCGGCGGTCAACTAACGGGCAAAATGGTCTGGCTGGTTGGCGGCAGTCCTGTGGGAGGCGCAGGAATGATGTTGTGCAGAATGGGCGGCGACAGATGCCAGGTTGAAGCGAATTTAGCCACAACGACCCAGGGGGACGGCGTGTCTGCGTTTCCAAACCTCGGCGCCGGCAAGTACGTGATTCTCTACAATCCAAACGGTGGGGATGGCAGCGACCACGATCCGGCGTGGATTGGCCTGGATGTGTAGCCAAAGGGTTTTTTGCATTTTCTTTTCTCAACCTATAGCAGTCAGTGCTTGCAGGGAAAGCCGAACCATGCCGAGTAGAAACGCTCCACATATCCACATTACACAGTATCAAACTGCCGATCAACTCAGCATCCGTCGTATCCTAGAGCACATTGGTTGGGATGAACCCTATATTCTGGCGTTCGAGCAAACAGCGGCCCGTTTTGCCGAGAACAATGATATGGCCGTCTTTATGGTACGCCAGCAAGTGACCGCAGTTGGTTTTCTCTTTGTCCAGTATCACGCCTGGAATCGCCTTGCCCAAATCCAGGGCTTGGCTGTCGATCCTGCCTTTCACCGGAAGGGTTTGGCATCCGCACTGGTGGCGCACGCCGAAACCTTTGCTCGGGATCATGGTGCGCGAGGCATCTATGTTGACACCCCGACCACCAATACTCGCGGGCGGCATTTTTATAAAGCCGTAGGGTACCAGATCGGGTACATGATGCCTCGATACTATGAGGACACGCTTGATGGCGTTACCTATCAGAAATTTTTCGACGGCGACGTTTATTCTGAGCCAAGTAGCACTCTGTAACGTATTCAATTAGGTGGTCATACTCAAAGGGGAAGGCGCCTCCAAATTGTTGACAAGATTTCTACTTGGTCCACATTGTATGCCAAGAGTCTATATTCTTCATTTGGCTTCAAGGAGGAGCGAGAGATATTGTTGCCTGAAGGCTCAGGGGATATCGTCCATATCGAAATGAGTAGAGATTTGTCCCAGTCATGTAGTGGTGTGGAGTTGAGGATGAAAACCAAGTCACTGTACGGTTTTTCGAGCGAATTGGCGCCCTTTGCCGGCAAAACGCCGGCCGAACAGGTCGTCTTGCTGCAATCGTGGGGCAATACAGCCATATTTGGCGGCTATCGCGATCGCGAATTTGTCGAGGCCGTGCACGCGGCAGGGATGAGCATCTTTGCCGAGTTTAGCTGCTTTGTCGGCAAACAGTGGTGGGAGGAGTTGCCCGAGAGCCGTCCGGTCACTGCCACTGGCACGCTGCTGGACCCGGATGGGTGGTATTACGGCGTCAATCCAACTGTTCCTGAGGTGCGGCAGGAAAGGCTGCTGGCGCTGGAAACATTGCTGACCGACTATGATATCGACGGCGTATGGCTCGATTTCATCCGCTGGCCCTGCCATTGGGAGGTGCGCGAGCCAGTTTTGCCGCGCACGTCGTTCGATCCCGGCACGGTGGCAATGTTTTGCCGCGATACGGGATGCAGGGTGGCAGCCAACGACGCTGTCCGGGCGGCAGAGGCATTGTTGGAGGAACACGAGGCTGCGTGGGCGGCCTGGCGTTGCGAGCAGATCACCTCCTGGGTAGCAGAGGCGCGCGCCGCGATCGATCGCCTGCGTCCCGGGGCGCTGCTGGGGCTGTTCGGCGTGCCCTGGCGGCGTGGCGATTACGACGGGGCCATTTTGAAGGTGATCGGCCAGGATTATAGCGCACTCGGGCACTACGTGGATGTGTTTTCGCCGATGGTCTACCATACGATGTGCGGTTATCCAGTAGAGTGGATCGGAGCAGTGACGCGAGAGGTCTATGCCCTGAGCGGGAAACCGGTGTGGCCGATCGTGCAGGCGGTGGACGAGCCGGTGCCGCTTTCCGCTAGAGAATATGGGCGAGCGCTCGACATAGTCCTGGGCGATCCCGAGGCTGGTGGCGTGTTGGTGTTCACACTCAAGGCGGCGTTAGAGAGAGAAAAGTTGGCCATCACTAAAGCGAGATTTTGTCCAGACAAATGAAATCACAGATCGCCATTTTGTTGCTGGTTATGGGGTGTGCTTTGTCTTGCGGCGGGTGCGGCCCGACGAATCTGCCCTTGACGCCAACCTGGACGAGGGCTCCGTCGGATACCCCTCGTCCAATCTCGACGAGGGGGCCGGTGTCGACGGCATCACCGACTGTGACCCCGTTGGCACCGGCAACGCCTCAGCCCTCATCGACACCCCAGCCCTCATCGACGCCCCGGCCAACGGCCACTTTTACGCAGCAGCCGAGTGCAACCCCGACACCCGACTCTCGTCGCCACCTGATCGCCTTTGTCTCCGATTGGGCCGGCGACGACGATGTATACCTGTTCGATCCGTCGACCATGGTGCTGGTCGATCTGAGCAACGCGCCGGGCGAAGAGCGCGATCCAGTTTTTTCGCCCGATGGTCGCTGGGTAATCTGGCGCACCCGGAGCAAGGGTGCGTGGCGATACGAGCGCATCAATCTGGCGACAGGTGAGCGCATACCGCTGCCGGGTGATGATCAGTCGACCATGGCCTATCACGGGCGCTATGCTCCCTTGCCACTGTCCGGTGCCGGCAGCGCTGCGGCCTATGAATCGGACCGGGGAGGATACCTCAATCTGGTTTTGCAAACGGTCGATGGCCAACACGTTCCCATCCTGCCAGCATCGACCGAGATGCCAGGCGAAGAAAATGCGACGGTACCGGCGGCAAACTATGCTCCCTCCTGGCGGCCGGACGGGCGGCAGATTGCATTCACTTGCTGGCGCGAGGGGCGCAAAGCGATCTGTGCAGCCGAGGTAAGCGGCAACCAAGTGATCTCGCCAACTCGGTTGATGGACAGCCTGTTTGATGACGAATACCCTGCCTGGCATCCGGATGGCCAAACGCTGGTGTTTATGCGCTGGCAGAACCACGATGCTGATCTGTACGCCTTTTCTCTGGAGGATGGTGCGGTCACCCGCTTGACGGACGATCCCTATCCTGATCGTTCGCCCGCGTTTGCCCTGGATGGGACGCTATTTTGGACGCGATACGAGCCGGGTGCGCCGTTCGAAGTGCACGATCCGTTCCGTCGCGGCCATTGGCGGCTGTGGGTGCGCGGTCGCGACGGGCAGGCGAAACGGGTGGCGCTGCCGGTAAGCGATATGGACGTCTATACGCCGGCGGCTGGTTTCGCCGTATGGCCGGCGTGGGCGGAAAAAGTAGCCGAGCCTTTGCCGACAGCAACGCCCGATCCCGGTGAACTGATCGCGCTCGTCGAATTGGACATTGTCTGTGCCGGCGGCGACCCGCGCCTGAACGCGCTGCTAGCCGAGGATTACGCTGCCTTGCGCCGCGAGGTTTTGGCCCAAAGTGGCTACGATGTGTTCGGCGATATCAGTGATATGTTTCGTCCCCTGGGTTACAGCGGGCGAGATTACGGGCACTTGAGTTGGCATCGTACTGGGCGAACGTTCGATC
>JAFGJF010000060.1 GCA_016929205.1 Anaerolineae bacterium | reverse complement strand
GTGCGCAAAATTTTTGAACTGTGCGACTCGGGATTATCATTGCATAGGATTCGAAAACAGTTGATCGCCATGGAGGCCGAGCAGAAAACCGGCACGACCAAGCACAAGTGGGAGGTTGGGAACCTCAGCCAAATCTTGCGCGCTGAAGACTACACCGGTATTGCTACCTGGAAATTCCAAGTTGACGCTGAACCTATGTCCATCGAGATCCCGGCGATCGTCGAACGTGATCTTTGGCAAAGGTGTGTTGATCGCCTTAAAAGCAACCGGACAAGGCGATCCACACGAAATGCAAAAGGCGTATATTTGCTCCAGAACGTTCTTCACTGTGCTGAATGTCAAAGCCGTATGTTATCTCGCGGGACGCCGTACTACTGGGTAACATCAAAAGACGGCACTCGCAAGAAACGCATGCGCAAAATTCCGCACCACTCGTATGCATGTGTATCATCCGTGGCGTATCCCGATGAACTGCATCCAAAGCCGGCCCAATTCAACGGGCACCGGTTGGACTGGGAGGTTTGGCGGTACATCGTGGACAATGGGATCAAACGCCCCGAGACAATCACGGCGCAGATTACCAACAAACAGGCCGAATTACAAGCCCAAGGGGATAGCATTGACGGCGACATTACACACGCAAAAGAAAAGTTGTTCGAGATCGATCAGGAGCGGTTAGGATATCAACAGCAAATGGCAAGACGCAAGATACGAGAAGACGAATTCGACGCCCACATGGATAGAACCCAAGCGAACCGGGAATACTGGCAATCCGAGATCGAACGGTTGAAAGAGCTCCGGGACGATGCCGAAAAGGTGCAGCGGGGGATCGATTACGTTTATTCGTTTCTGACCGGTCTACAAAAAGACCTGGAGCGGATCGACATCGAGCCCGAGGCGCTTGTAGAACTGCCACAGGAAAAACGCGACAAAATCCTGAAAGAGCGGCGAAAGGTGATCCTGGCCCTATGTGATCGGATTTTCATCGATCACAACGGGCATGTAGAGATATTAGGACTGTTTGACGGTGGGGAAAGCGCACAATTTACCTATGACACTCCAGCGAGTCGGACAAGATCATGATCGTTTTCACAAGTTATTCTCCTCTTTTTGGGTTCACTCGTTTTCCGGCACGCCGGCCCAGGCCACCGGATTGGCCGACTGCTGGCGGTGAGGCCCCACCGGGCCGCGCGGCGCGCTGACGCCCGGCAGTTCTACCTCAGAAGGCACTGTGAGCCTGACAAGGCTGGTGAACGGCATAGATGCCAGCGCAATCTGGAGCATGGTCCTGGCTTGATCGAGGCGCAGCCAAAAGCGCGTGCCCCACGAGCCTTTATAAGCGCCCAACCAGGGTACTGAGTCCAGATCGATGCGATGGACCCACTCGTCGTGATCGATGGTGACCCCGTCGCCGGTGGCATAGTCGACCAGGTCGTACAGTTCGATCAAGGTATGTGTTTGTGCTTCCGGGTAGGTGGCATGCGATCCTCCGCCGACAAAGCCGACAGGGTGGTCGCCAACCCGGCTAAAATCCTCGTGATCCCAGGGTTTGGTCTGGCGCGATTCGTGATCGGCAAAGGTGATGTAGGCGGGCGGCTCTTGCGGGCGGCCCGACCGGTCGAGCCGGAAAAAGAGCATCATGCATTCCCAATCTCCTTCGTGATCGTTCATCCCCGCAAAACTTTGTCCCCAATCGTTATAGCTGTAGAAAAACCAATATTGAAGGCACAAATAGGCGCCGTCTCGAACCTGGCGATAATAATACGTATAGGCCGGGCTTGATCCGGAGCCGGCCCGGTATTGTTCAGCGGCGCTGGCCTGCGTTTCCGGGGGCAGGATGAGGCGGGGCAGTTCGTTTGCCTGTACGCCGGACAGTGTTTCTTGTAATACGGGCGACAGCATATCGTTCCACCAAAACAACTGCGCGGCAGCTTCGGTCTTGGGGCTGAACCAGCGATACGCCTTGCGCGCCAGGCTTTCGGCCAGGCTGGACGGCTTTTTGGCCGACCAACGGTAGACCATTTCCAGGGCACCCTTGCCCCAACCAGCGACGACATCCTGGCCCGCTGACGGCCCTGTCTCTACCGATCGCAAGAACAGTTCTGGAGAGCGGCCATATTTTTGCAGATGGGCTGGCGTGACCTGCCCCTTGGGGACGATTGGCTGCGGTTCGCCCTTGCTGTACAGACTGCTGTAGGCCAACATATCGTCCACGCGTATGGGAAAGAATCGTTCGTTTTTGTTGAATTTCAGGATGGGTGCATATTTTTGGTCCAGTTCCATCGTAACCTCCCCGTTCGTCTTCAATCGATATCAACGTGGGTTTTCATCTGGTAATGTTCATCTCAGCATAATCGGCAAATACAAGCGTCTGACAATGCCATAGTAGACGGTGACCGGCACCGGAACACTGCCGATGTCGGTGGTAAAACTGATCTGGGCGCTTTGCCAGCCAAAAGAGAGTGCGTTGACCACGATCGAAACGACAGGCCGGGTGGTCATCGGCCCGCTGGAAGGCGAGATCGTCAACCAGGATATGTTTTCGGCCGAGGTCCAGTACAGGCTGTCTGGCCCCGAGAGGCTCATCACAGCCCTACGGTCAATATTGTCGGTCTGGCTAACCATAAAGGTCAGCGCCCCTGGCTGCACGGAAAAGGACGTGATCGGCGCCTTTGCGGCCTGAAGCATATCGTAGGCTCCGGTGCCGCCGGGTCGATAGTCAACGAAGACAAGCGGGCGGATCTTGGTCCAATCCACGTCGTTTAGCGTGACCGCAAGCGCGAACGATCGCGTTGCCCCATGGGACAGGGGAGTCGAGATGCCGGTAGAGGTGGCAGCACGGACAACGCGGCCGGTGTGCCGGTCTGGGTCGCGGACTTGTTCGTACACGATGGCGTGAACGGTGGCCCAATTGCTCGAGCTCAGTGGCGTACCGCACAGGTTGGTCAGATCGATATCAAAGTGCAGCGTGTCCCCGGTACGATACGAGATGGCCTCGATCTCGGCATCCGGCTCCCGTGCTCGCTCTTTATCGACGATCGATTTGTAGGTGCTGTAATAGCTGACCACACCATCGCGGATCTCGTGCCCGCTGTCGACCATAACCAGGGGTAGTTCGATCGGCTGCGAACCGTCGTCTGCGGCAAACCAGACATCACGGCGGTTGCCAATCGGGTTGTCATAGTCCTGTTCCAGGAACACGACGGAACGGTTGGCATACTCCTCTGCCAGGCGGTCGATCGCCTCGCCGGCAGCTGCGCCCACATTTTCGGTCGTGAACGCTTCAAAGACGACCAGGCGGGTCTGTTCCTGTGCCTGGGTGGTTGTCGATCGTCCGGAGAACAGGATGAGCAACAAGATGGCACTCAAGATGAGACGGCGCATAATGACCTCCTCTGCAAAAGGTGACGCGTTATCGCTCTAGATCGCGCATCGTGGTTCTTGGCTTTTTCTTACGTTTTTATTATACCACAGATTTGACCGTCGTTTTGGATGTTTTGATCTATTCTTGACGAGATGTGGCCTCACTTGCCATTGTGTCCAGCACAGCACGCACTTTGGTCGTCAGGCCGGCCGCTGTAAAGGGTTTGTTGAGAAACTGGATTCCTGTTTCGAGCACGCCGTGTTGAACAATGTCATTATCGGTGTAACCCGACATATAGAGCACCCGCAGGTCGTCGCGTTCGGCTTCCAACTGCTCAGCCAACCTTTTGCCACTCAGATTGCCGGGCATAACCACATCTGTCAACAAGAGATCAATGATCCCCGCGTGTTCTTGCGCTATCAAGTGTGCCTGGTCTGCGTTTTCGGCGGCGATAACGGCATATCCGCTTTGCTTCAGCACGCGTTGGGCAAAGGTTCGTACGCTGGCATCATCTTCAACCAGCAAAATGGTCTCCTGTCCACCATGCAGTTTTGCGACCCGTTTGTGTTCTCGATCTGTTGTTGGCGCGGTTTGCAGGCCCGGAAGATAGATCTTGAACGTGGTACCTGCTCCCGGTTTGCTGTATGGCAAGACGTAACCCTGGTTTTGTTTGACGATGCCGTAGACGGTGGCTAATCCCAGCCCCGTGCCTTTGCCCCTTTCTTTGGTCGTGAAAAAGGGTTCAAAGAGGTGAGACATGGTTTCTTGATCCATCCCCACGCCATTATCGCTGACGGTCAAGAGGACGTACTCGCCGGGCTGTACACACACGCCCTGGTGGTTGCAGGCCGATTCCAGCCTTTCGTTGGCGGTCTCGACGAGCAGGCGGCCGCCATATGGCATCGCATCGCGGGCATTGACCGCCAGGTTCATAATCACTTGTTCCATTTGACCGGGATCGACTCGCACTTGCCAGAGGGACGGATCGAGTGCCGTGACCAGGGCAATGTTCTCGCCAATGAGACGCTGCAGCATCGTTTCTATGTCTGCTACCAGGGTGTTCAAAGTGATCACCTGGGGTTGGATCATCTGCTTGCGGCTAAAGGCCAGCAGTTGCCGCGTCAGTGCGGTGGATCGTTCGGCCGCTTTGCGGATCTCGATCGCGTCTTCTCGGCGTGGGTCGTCTGCGTCCAGGGAGAGAAGAAGCAATTCGGCATACCCATTGATCGCCGTAAGGTGGTTGTTAAAGTCGTGCGCTACCCCACCGGCCAGCCGCCCGACGGCTTCCATCTTTTGAGCCTGGATGAGTTGTGCTTCCAGGCGTTTGCGTTCTGCCAACTCTCTTTGCGCTTCGTGATACAGCCGCGCGTTTTCGAGCGCAATGGCGGCGTGGTTGGCAAAGGCGCGCAGCGTGTCCACGTGCAGCGAGGTGAATGCATTCTTGGTTGCGCTGTCAATGTTGAGAAAACCAATGACCTCTCCACGCACGCAAATGGGCGCTCCGGCATATGCCTGTACCCACGCCAACTCGGGTATGATCACCCAGCCAGGATAGGTGGTGACGTCGGAAAGGATGGCTGGCTCTTGGGTTTCTACCATTTGCCGCAAAGTGGGGACCTGGTCGAGCTCAAAAGCGGTCGTAGAGACAAATGCCTCCGCGCCAAAACGTTTGTATCCACGCCAGCGGACGATAGAGGCACGAGTGCCCTCGATGCGCATAATGTTGATCACGTCGTTGGGGATAAGAAGGCCTATTTGTTCCAAGAGTCGATCTAAAACCTGGTCTGGATCCAGCGTTGCGCCGACCACGCTGGCGGCGCCCGCCAGCGCCCGGGAGAGGTCGCGCTCTTGCTGGAGGGCGTTTTGGGTTCGTAAGCGTTCGGTGATATCGCTGTAAGTAATAGCGACGCCGTAGCCTTGTAGCGGAATGGGCGCAGCCGTCACGCTGAGCCAGGTGACCTCGCCGTCCGGCTTGACGACGCCCATTTCCGTATTCTCGACCAATCGGTGCTCATTTAGGGCGCGTACGCTTGCGTACCGGTCTTTGGGCATGGGCTGCCCGTCGCGCTGAATGATGTGCCATTCTGTGCCGTCGATCTGTCGCCCGAGATGTTCCTGGATCGACAGGCCTAACAGGCGTTCGGATTCCCGGTTCGCCTCCAGAATGTTGCCTTGTCGGTCGGTGATGGTGATGCCCAAAGGAAAAGACGCGAACAGCACGCGGTACTTTTCTTCCGATTCGCGCAGTCGCTGTTCGTCCTGCTTTTGTCTGGTGATATCTCCAAGAATGCCTACCAGGCCAATGATTTCGCCCTGGCTATCGCGCAAGGGAACCTTGGTGACGGACCACCAACGGTCGCTAAAAGGCGGTTCAGGGGGATGAATGTCATCAAATATGGGCTGTCCGGCCAGAACGACCTGATCTTCTACCGAATAAGGCTGTGCCTCTTGCTCAGAATACAAGTCAAAATCTGTTTTGCCAATGAAATCCTCCGGCTGTGTCCACCCTTGATCGTGCATCGTCGCGGTATTGGCAAGCAAGTGACGCCCTTGCATATCTTTGACGTAAACCAGGTCGGGCAGATTATCGATCACGGTGCGCAGCAGCTCTCGGTCGTTGGCCAGGGCCGCTGCGGCACGCTGTTGTTCGAGCAACTGCCACATGCCTTCCATCAGGAGGGTCAATTGGAGACTGTCTGTGTCATCATAATCCGTTTCCTTGTTTCCGACACCAGCTACGATGACGATCTTGGGACCAGAGAAAACAGGCACGTTCATATGCCGGTGGATGGACACGTGCCCTTCAGGGTATCCTTTTTTCCAGGGATTGGGTGCGACGTAATCGTTGGTCACGATGGGGCGGCGTTGTCGCACCGCTTCTCCCCACAATCCCGTCGTCTCGACCGGGTAGTGGATCGGCTTGTCGGCGACGGCACATTGCTGCATCGCCCCCCGGGACCAGGAGTGCATGATCAATACGCTCTCGTCCTCGTTCATAAATGCCAGATAGCCAATCTGGCTTCCGGTCAAACGGACGGCTTGCTCTAGCGCAAAATCAGTGATGTCCTGGATAGAGGCATCGTGCATCTGGTTCAGTTTGAGCAATGCCTCCATACGTTCTGCGTTCAGCTTTTGTGTTTTCTCTGCTTGTTCCTGTTCTGTGATGTCGACGATAATGCCCCGCGTTCCGGTTATGTGGCCCTGACGAACGATTGGCGCAGAATAGATGTCGACCGGGAATGTGCTGCCGTCTTGCGTTAATGCCTGGTATTTGTGATCGGTGGTCGGCGTTCGGCCGGACAGGGTATCTTGTATCGCGCGCGTCGCTCGCCCCCGGTCTTCCGGAATAATCATTTGGAGCACGTCAAGACCTTGCTCAAACTCTTGCCTTGTATAGCCAAACAGGTCAAAAGCCAGGCGGTTGGCATAGGTCAAAATGCCTTCTGTGTTGGTTTCGTAGACGATTTGGGGCAACAAGTCTGCCAACTCGCGAAATTGCGCTTCGCTCTCTTGCAGCGCTGCTTCAGCTTGCCGGCGTTCTATGGCTTCACGAGACATACGATCGGCCAGTGTTTCGGCTTTCAAACTGGCCAACCGGACCTCGACGATCATATTGACGATCTCGTTCAGAAAAGCGAGCGCGTTTTCGAGTTGTTCCTGGGTTACCACCGGTACCTGGTCCAATGTTTCAAGGTAAGCAGACTCATCGTGCCCGTAGTTTCTGGCTTGCCGGCCAAAACGTTCCGGATCTGGTATCTCGAGCAGCACTCGACCTACAAGCAAGCTGGCGATATGCTGCCCGTTGATGATGATCGGCGTCACGCCCACGACGAGACCGGTATCGCAGACACAAATGCTCGTCGCTTGCCCTCCACGTTGGCGGGCAAGCGAGGTATTGTTGTCAAGGCAGTGCTGGCAGGAGGCAAGGTGATTGCGGTGAAAGCGGGTGCAGATGTCGGGCTGTCCTGTCGAGATCAAACACTGTTGGTCGGGATGTGATACCAGCGTAGTCGTAAAGCCCGTTATCTTGGAGAATCTGGACAGGCTGGCCTGCAATTGTTCCAGGTCGATAAGGTCTTGGATCCTATACCGTTCGTTTTGATCATTCATATGATTGTCCTACCACAGCGATAATTGCCCTGACGGTGGGCACAGGTTGCGTGCCGCAACACCCAGGAGACGAACCGGGCGCTCATGCTCCCAGGTTTGCTCTAGCAGGCTCAAGGCAGCGCGATAGAGTTCGATCTCGTCGTCCGTTGGTAGCGGCGGTGTGATCTGCCGGGTCAGGGTCGAAAAATCGGCATAGCGCAGTTTGATGGCGATGGTGACTGCAGCCAATCCGGAGTGCTGCAGATGCTGGGCCACGGTTTGGCTCATCCGTCGTAGGTGATCCTTGAGCGGCTCTAGCTGCGCGATGTCGTAGGCAAAGGTGCACTCCTGGCTGATCGACTTGCGCACGCGTTCGGTGACCAGTGGGCGCTCGTCAATGCCTTGCGCCTGCTTTTTCATCATCGCACCCTGGCTGCCAAAGTGATCCACCAGGATTTCTTCCCGTTCCTGCGCCAGGTCGCCCACAGTCGATACATTCAACAGCGAGCGTAGTTTTTCGGCCGTCTTGGGGCCAATGCCCCACAGAACGCGCACCGGCAGCGGGGCCAAAAAATCCTTTTCCTCTCCTGGACGCACGACGGTCAAGCCGCCGGGCTTGTCTCTGTCGGACGCCACCTTGGCGACCAGCTTGTTCGTCGCCACGCCGAGCGAGGCCGACAGCTTGGTTTCCGCGAGTACGCGCTGCTGCAACTGTCTCGCCAGGCCGACCGCGTCCTCCCAGATTGGGACCATCTCGGTCAGATCCAGGTATGCTTCGTCAATGCTGACCTGTTCGACGCGCGGCGTTGTCTGGCGGAGAATGGCCATAACCCGCCTCGAATGTTGGCTGTAGAGCCGCAGGCGTGGAGGCAGGATGATGGCCTCCGGGCAGAGCCGCAGGGCCCGTGCTGTGGGCATCGCCGAATGGATGCGGTGGGCACGCGCCTCGTAAGAAGCGGTCGAGACCACGCCTCGTTCCTCCGGCCGTCCGCCGACGATGATCGGCTTGCCGGCGAGATCTGGGTTTTCGAGCACCTCGACGGCGGCAAAAAAAGCATCCAGATCGAGGTGGACGATGGCGCGAGACCGATCGGTTTCATCGTTCATAGGGATATGGTATCACGGATGTGTAGCAAGAGCAAATGGAGGGCGGTCCTGGAAACCGGTTTTTGACAAGCGGAAAAATGCATGATATGATACGAGCTGGCTGGCGGGAGAAAAAACCATAGCGTTCGACAGGAAAACGCCACCCCAGCCCGTGAGGCACCTGTTTATATTTGATTCGGCAATGTATCTTGCCCGATCAGATATAGGCCGGTGCTTTTTTTGTTTTCCGCGATCCTGTAGCACTTGGTCCAATCATAAAGGAGAACCCGAGCCTATGATCAAAGTGTCGCACCTCTCCAAGCATTTTCGTGTGGCGCAGCCCGGAAGGGGCCCGGCCGGC
>JAFGJF010000435.1 GCA_016929205.1 Anaerolineae bacterium | reverse complement strand
TGTAAAGCAGCTTGTCTGTCATTCAACTGGGCCTGCAAAATGGCCGACTCGTTGTTGGCCTGGAAAGCGATCAGATCTTGTTCGGACTGGTCCAGTGTTTCTTGCGTTTCAGCCAGTTGCTCGTCAAAAAATGTCAGATCGGCCTGGCTTTGGCCGTACAATTCGTTGACATGATTCACAAACAGCTCGGCCCAACGGTTGGCAATAAGCGGTGTTCGTTTGCGGTCTCCATTCTCGACCTTCAAAAGAACAATGCTGGGATCGCTGCCATTTGTCGCTTGTAACATCTCACTTAGCACTTGGACCGATTGTTCTTCTGCCTCCAGTGCGTTACCCAAATCCTCGATCAGTGCGGCCAGCAGTGCATCGCCCATAGCCAGATCAAGGTATGCCTTGTATGGTGGCTGCACGTCATCCGTTGAGAACCGGGAATCAAACTGCATCGTGTAGCGAGGCTCGGTAATCGCCACCAATGCGGTAGCTTGGTAGGTTGGTGATATCAAAAAACTGCCGCCCAGGCCCACCAGGGCGGCAACGAAGGCCAATCCCAAGATCCAAAATTTATATTTGAACAGGGCTTGGATGTATTGTCGCAGATCGATTTCTTCTTCCATATTGTGTGTGCCATTCTATCAATAATAAGATATCTTGTCTTGTTCCCGGTACCAGGGAAACGGGGGGCATTATAACACACCTCAAGGGTGGCGACAAATTATATCTCAGTGTTTGTCTCAATCTCCCGCGATATGCCACAGTGGATTGAGCCAGGCCAGCTCGGTCATCTTGGGCAGGGGATCCTCATCTTCATAAGCGGCAAGCAGCCAATCCAAAAGCACCTCTTTGAGTACATCGCGACATTCCTCGACTGTTTCTCCGGTAGCCCAGACGCCGGGGCACAAAAAAATGTCGGCATAATATGAGCCATCTTCCAGCGCGACGTAACGTGCTTTTGTCATCGCAGTGTAGACATATTCTGCCATGGGAAAACTTTTCATTAATGGTGTTTCCTCCGTGTTAAAGACCTGCCTGCACTTGTATTGGCAGGCATAATGAGCGCATGATGCGGGATCGCCGATTCCTCTCTTGGCTTTTTGTGTACGACATGAACCCGCACCTGCTCGCTTTTGGTCTCGTTTCCAGCAGCGTCATAGGCCACGACGTGGATGAGGTGGGTTTCGGTGTAGCCTTTGCTATCGTGAATGATGACCATACCTCCGTCAAACCAGCGATACACCTGATCCAACTCGGGGTCGTACAGAACTTGCGAGGCGATATATTGTTCAAGGCCGGTGGTGCCATTTGTGTGGGTAACGGTGCGTGTAGCCCAAACTGTGCTTGAGGCCAGGTAATATCGCTCAACAACCGTACCATCGGTCCGTGTGAAAGGACGGGTGATGCCTACGGCATCCGACCTCAAAACGGGATTTGTATCCGACATCACAATTGTCCACGATTTGTTATAGGGCGGCACGGTCGAGACGGCAAATTCTCGGCCGTCGACAAAGAATTCGACGCGATCTAGAGAGACGTTGTCTTTGACGGTGGCTTGGATGTTGATCCGCTCGTCATCTTCTTTTATAAACACGTCACCTTGTTGTGGGTGGTTAAATTCCATAATGGGAGCGACGTTGTCGACTGTGACCTGGATGATGTCTTGGCGGATCGAGTCGTCGTGTCCGATGACGGTCAACCGCAGGGTATACAATCCGTCCAATTCGGTCACGTCCCAATATTCCATCAGGTCGCCATTGACTTCATAAGGATGATCGCCGCCAATCTGGAACCATTCTTGTGGCGCAAGGCCCTGACCATAGTCCAGTTTCCAAAACCTGACATTGTTTCGAGCATTACCTTTGATCTCGACCACCTGGCTGATATACCCAAATGTGACCGGATAGACAATGGCAATGTCTTCGTTTTCGCGCGTGCTCGAATAATCGTCGTATTCTGTAGGTGGTTGGGGAATATTGGCTTCTCGCACCCAGTCGTCGGCCTCCGGTGGCAAGACAGTATAGACCTGGCGATCGATCAATTCTGGCGGTGTGTTTGGTGTGGCGAGTCTGCCTGTTTGCTTGTTCACTTCGTAGGCCCGGTGGATGTTACATGTTGCCACCGGCTGGGTGCCATCCACAAAGATCTCTTTGACGACGCTCGGGCAGTCTGGGCTGGGCAGCAGGCCCGAAACCGAACAGACGTGTGCTTCTACAATGCCTTCAGGTTGTTCCCAGGTTTCAACCGGCAGTCCTTCGTGCGCGGCTGTCATGACGTCGTTCCAAACGTATGCCGCTCCATACCCGCCAGTGACTTTTCTCATAGGGGTATTGTCGGTGTTGCCCATCCATACCGTGGTCACGATCTGCGGCGTAAACCCTACCGTCCAACAGTCGTGCCAGCCGTCAGTCGTTCCTGTCTTGGCCGCGACGGGGCGGTCTTCAAGGACCAGCTTGCTGTGCAGGCCAAAAACCCAACTGCGAGCGGCATTGTCCGACATGATGTCGGTCAGCAGGTATGTCAGTTTGGGATCGACGATTTCCCTGGAATCGGGCTGGGTGTATTCCCAAATGACCTGATCGTCGCGATTTCTGACCTGCAAGATTGAGATTGGATCCAATTCCCGGTAGCCCATCTCGATCCGATCTTCCGGGATAGGGACGCCATACATCGTGCCCTGGTTGGCGACGACGCCATAGGCAAAGGCCATATCGATCAGTTTGACCTCGCCGCCGCCCAAAGTAAGAGCCAGGCCGTAAAAGTCAAGGTCTTTGCGCAGCGTGGTAATGCCCATCGCATGTGCTGTTTTGATGACGTTGCCCACGCCGACCATCTTCATCACCTTGACCGCCGGAATATTGTATGAGCGGGCCAGGGCATTACGCAATCGCTGCGGGCCGTGATAGGGGCGCGTGCCATCGGCATCGGGATAGTTTTCCGGGCACCATGACGGGTCGTTTGGGTTGGGACACGTGCGCACATCGAGGACCATCGTTGCCGGGGTGTACCCTTGGGAAAAAGCGGTCAGATAAGTAAATGGCTTGAAGGACGAGCCGGGCTGTCTTTCGGCCAATGCGACATTGACTTGGCCGTCGATTTCTTTATTCCAATAATCGATGCTGCCCACCATGACCAGAATTTCGCCCGTGCGCGGGCGAAGGCTGATCACAGCCGCGTTGTTGACGTCCAGGTTTTGTTCCGTCAGCTCTCGCACGCGTTTGCGCGCTGCCTCTTCGGCGATCGCTTGTAATTCCAGGTCGATGGTGGTATAGACCTCCAGGCCACCCAGGGCTACGGCTTCAGCGCCAACCAGGTCTTCTAGCTGGTTGGCTGCATACAGCGAGAAATGAGGGGCAATCACGTCAAAGCGTTCGGTGATCCCTTTTTCTTTGATCTTGATCTCTCGCGCCTTGGCTGCCTCTGCTTGTTCTTGTGTCAGAAAACCGGTAGAGGCCATACCGTCAAGGGTGAGTTCCTGGCGTTTTTTGGCATATTCCCAGTTGTCGATAGGGTTCAAGCCCGGATACTGGGGGATTGGAGCCAGCATGGCGATCTCGGCAATGGTCAGTTCGTGCACTGATTTGCCAAAGTACACCTGTGCTGCCGACTCGATGCCATAGGCAAAGTTGCCATAGCTGTTTAGATTGAGGTACCATTCCAGGATCTGGTCTTTGCTGAATTTTCGCGTGATTTCAAGGGACAGGATCACTTCTTTGATCTTGCGCGAGTAGGATTTTTCATATCGCTCTTCGGGATCGATCAGGACGTTTTTGACCAACTGCTGGGTGAGCGAACTGCCACCCTGGGTGGGCAGGCCTCGCAATTCGTTGGCAAACGCACGCCCTAATCCTCGAAGATTAACGCCAGGGTTGGTGTAAAAGTCGCGGTCCTCGATCGAAATGGTCGCCCACTTGATCGCGTCTGGAATGTCATCGATGTTGAGCCAGATCCGGTCCCCCAATGGGTTAACCATCTCATAGATCATTGTTTTGCCAGTACGGTCGTAAAAACGAATGGTCTCAAACCCTTGTTCGACGACCTGGATCTCTTCTGCATCGGGCAGGTCTTTGGTAAAGTAGGCCCAGACGCCGACTGTGGCTCCAGCAGCGGACAAAACCATGATCAACGTCGTGGTGAGCAAGATGCCGATTGAGCCACCAAAGACGCGTAACAACAGATTGGGTCCGATCGTTTGCTTTCGGACCCGTTCCGTGTGTCTTCTTTTGATAAAAACAAGTTTGGCTTTTTTCATATTCGCCTAAATCAAAGGATATTTGTCAGGGCACAGTTATATCAGAAAAGCCTCGAACGTGCAAATCAATCCTGGCGTTAGCGGTTCTTGATCGTCCAGTCGAATCCAAGCGTAGGATCGTCCCAGGCAATGCGTTCTTCGTCCGGCGCTTGGGGATCGTATGGTTTGGTTGTATAATAGATCAACTGTGCCGGTGTATTTCCCAGAACCTGGTAGCCGTGCGCGACACCGGGTGGAATTTTCAGCACTTTGCGACTCAACTCTCCCAGGTAGATGGACATCAATTGTCCCTGCGTCGGTGAGTCATGACGCAAATCGACCAATCCGACGCGAATGTTGCCAACTGCGCAATACCAGTAATCGATTTGGTGGTTGTGCCAGTGAAAAGCCTTGATCACCCCGGGAAAAGTCAACGTATGCGAGATTTGGGCAAACGGGTGATCGTCCACAAAATCGTCGGTTGCTTTTACAACCTCGGTAAACATACCTCGGTCGTCGGGATGGATGACAAGTTCTTTTGTTTTGACACCGTCGATCATTACCATATCCTCCTTGAATAGATCGGATCATGGTGGGTATTGTACTCTGATATGACTCTTGGCGCAAAAAGTTGTCAGAGAATACGGTTATGGTATAATGGATAACACAGGGCGCTCGTCGAATCGAACGGGAGTGGAGGCAGGGATGAAGCAAGTCGATTTTTTGTTAACCGGTGGCGTCGTGGTTACAATGGATGGTGAGCGAAGCGTGTTCGATCCTGGTGCGGTTGCGGTGCGTGGGACGGATATTGTTGCCGTTGGACCGGCACTTGAGATTCAAGCGGCTTATTCTGCTCCAGAAACCTGGGACTGCACAAACCAGGTTATTGTTCCTGGGTTGGTCAATACGCACACGCATGTGCCAATGAGCCTGTTGCGAGGGCTGTCCGACGATCTGCGCCTTGATGTGTGGCTGCACGGCTACGTTTTGCCCACCGAGACCCGTTTTGTCAATCCCGAGTTTTGTCGCCTGGGCACGCTGCTATCATGCGCCGAGTTTATTCGGGGTGGTGTCACCACCTTTGCCGATATGTACTATTATGAGGACGAAGTTGCCTGGGCGGCGGTTGAGGCCGGGTTGCGTGGGGTGTGTGGGGAGACGATTATGATTGTTCCCACGCCGGACGCGACCAGCTATGACGCCAGCCTGGCCTATTGTGCCGAGTTTCTCGATCACTGGCGCGATCACGACCTGATTACGGCTGTGCCCGCGCCGCATTCGGCCTATATGTGTACAGCCGACATTCTTCGAGAGACCGCGCGTATGGCACAAGAATATGACGTGCCGTTGCTGATTCACATTGCCGAGACTGCGCTGGATGTCGAACAAAGCGTCGAGCAGAAAAACATGTCACCGGTGCGCTGGTTGGAAAGTGTCGGGCTGTTTGATGCCAAGGTGCTGGCTGCCCATTGTGTACACGTCAACAACGAGGATATGCACATCCTGTCTAGCCATCGCGTGGGCGTGGCACACAATCCAACCAGCAATCTCAAGCTGGCCAGCGGATTCGCCCCGGTATTTCAAATGAGCGGTCACGGCATCCCGGTTGGCATTGGCACCGACGGTACGGCGAGCAACAACGACCTGGATATGTGGGTCGAGATGCACTTGGCGGCGTTGTTACCCAAGGCGCTCAACAACGATCCCACGGTGTTGCCCGCCCGGCAGGCATTTGCCATGGCGACGATCGAGGGCGCGCGTGCCCTGCACATCGATCACCTGATCGGCTCGCTCGAACCGGGCAAACGCGCTGACCTGGCTGTCCTGGATGCCACCGGCGTGCACGTGATGCCGCGCTTTGAGACGACTGGGCAAAATATCTATTCGCGCCTGGTCTATGCGACCAAGAGCTGCGATGTTTGCCATACGATGGTGAATGGCAAAGTGTTGATGCGCGACCGCCAGGTTCTGACAATCGACGAAGAGGCGGCTTTGGCCGAAGCGTCCAGACTGGCAAAAAAGGTCAATCACTTTTTCATCGAGCGTGAAAAAGATGTGTTGAACAAGATGCTGATCATCGGGGGATTGGCACAAGAAGAGACGTATGAAGTGCAAGTCAAGGCCAGGATTCCACAGGATCTTGACGTCGAGACTTTGCTAGAGAAACCCGAGATTACGGTGACCAAACACTCGGAGCGCGATCAGTACGATACCTATTTTTCCTTTAGTGAGTCGGCTCAGGGGCGTATTCGTTATCGCGAGGACAATGTGATCGACCTGGATGCCCAGATGACCCCGATCTATAACCTGGTCTACACCGGGCCGGTTATCGAACAAGAATATGAAAACTCGGTGGTGCTCACTCGTGCCCGGTATGCGAGTCACGCCGACCGCAGCGTGCGTTTTTACCGCGAGTATTTCAAGCCCAAGCTGGTGCACGAAGTGACCAAGCATCGCCACCGCTATCATATCCGTTACCGGGGGACGTTGTTTTTCATCAACGTGGACGAAATCGTCCGGCCATCGCAGGATGGGCTGTTTATCGAAATCAAGAGCCGTACCTGGTCTTCAGAAGATGCTGTGCGCAAGGCGGTCTTGATCGGCGAGCTGCTTGATCTGTTCGGACTTTCTGCCGAGTGCATTGTGCGCCAGGATTATTTGGATCTATAGACCCGGACTAAAAGAGGTTGTATGGCAGAGGAGAAATGGTTTCTCGGCATTGATCTGGGTGGTACGAAAATCGGTACCGGGTTGGTCAATGAAGCGGGATACGTGCGAGCCAGCGATTATCGCCCGACCCAGGTTTTGCAGGGATGCGATGCCGTGGTTGCACGGATGATCGAGGCGGCGCACGAGGTGATTGTCAATTCGGGCACAAACGTGAACGAAATTGCCGGCATTGGCATTGGTGCGCCCGGTCCGATGGATATTCCCGCCGGCATTCTCACCGAACCGCCCAATCTTCCCGGTTGGCATGATGTGCCGTTGCGCCAGTTGATTCAGGATGCCATGGGGATTCCCGCCTTTCTAGAGAATGATGCAAACGCAGCCGCGATTGGCGAATATTTGTATGGCGCAGGACGTGGCACCAGGCATATGGTTTACGTCACCGTCAGCACCGGCATTGGCGGCGGCTTGATCCTGGATGGCAAGATCTATCACGGTACCACAGGTGGTGCGGGTGAGATTGGGCATATGACGATTTTGCCCAGAGGTCCACATTGTGGCTGTGGAAATCGAGGTTGCCTGGAAGCATTGGCGTCGGGAACGGCCATCGCGCGCGAGGGCCAGGAACTGGTCAATCGGGGCATCAACACAATGATCGCCAAACTTGTCCAAGATGCTCCCTATGATGTTTCGGCCAAGGATGTGGTTAATGCGATGAAACTGGGCGATGCCTATGCGACCGAGATCATCGTGCAGGCGATGCATTACCTGGGCATTGGTATGGCCAATCTGGTCAATTTGTTCAATCCCCAGATGTTGGTCATCGGTGGGGGACTGGCCAACTTGGGTGACATGCTTTTGGAACCTGTAGCGCGTGGCATTGAACTGTACGCTTTTCCTTCCGCGGCGGCCAAGGTTCAGGTGAGGCTGGCCGAACTAGGCGATCAAGTTGGCATCGTCGGCGCAGCAGGTGCGGCAATGATGGCTCAGACCTAGCACATCCATGTATCCTATCCTCTTTCGGTTTGGTTCTCATATCGTCTATTCGTACACTGTTGCCCTGGTTCTAGGAATGCTAGCCGGTGTTTGGGCGGCCTGGCGCGCGGCGCGATCTTGGTTTCCAGATCAAGAGATCGTGCTTGACGCCGGATTTTGGGGATTGCTCGGCGGCTTGTTGGGAGGCCGGGCGGGATATGTGATCGCCAACTGGGCATATTTTGTCGATTATCCGGCCAAGGCGTTTGCGCTGTGGCAAGGTGGGCTGGCCTGGCATGGGGCGCTGTGTGGCGGCTGTGTCGCGATTTTCGTCTGGGTTGTTGTTCGTCGCCGGCCGTCTGGACCTGGTTGGCGGGAGGTGTTTGACGTGCTGGCCTTTGGTTTGGCACTGGGTGGCGCGTTTGGTTGGTTGGGCTGCTTGCTGGCTGGCTGTGCCTATGGTGCTGAGGCGAGTGGGTACGCACCGCCGCTTTCGTGGTTTACGGCCGATCTGCCCGATATTTTTGGTGTGCAGGCCGAACGGTTCCTGACTCAGCCGCTGATGATCGTTTGGTGCCTGCTGCTGTGGGGGGCATTGTGGGCGATGCGGCGCCGGCTGCGGCCGGGGGTTTCGTTTTCGCTGTATTTGCTATTGTACGCCTTGGCCGATTTTGGCATCGCCTTTATACGCGGCGATGGTACGTGGAGGCTGGGCCTGTGGCTGTCACAGTGGGTGGCACTTGTTGAGGTGTGTCTTGCGATTGGTTTGACGATCTATCACCTGGTTTCTCAAGACGCCAAGAGGGGGATATAAATGATGGTGAAACCTGTACCGACTATTACTTTGCTCACTGATTTTGGCCTTCAAGATGGCCTTGTGGGAGCGATGAAAGGTGTGATACACGGCATTGTCCCGCAGGCCCAGTTAGTGGATATTTCGCATCGTATTCCACCTCAGAATATCCGCTGGACCGGATTTGTGTTGATGACAGCCTATGCGTTTTGGCCATCCAGTACGATCCACGTCATCGTCGTTGATCCAGGTGTGGGTACGGCCCGGCGTGCCGTGGCCGTACAGACGCCCAAGGGCACGTTTATCGCACCGGATAACGGGGTGTTGAGCCACGTACTAGCGCGAGAGACGGTTACGTCTGCGATATCGTTGACCGATCCGGCTTACTGGCATCACCCGGTCAGCCCGGTCTTTCACGGGCGTGACATTTTTGGGCCATGTGCGGCGCATCTGGCCGCAGGCGTGCCGCTTGCCAAACTGGGAACAGTGGTCGACGCCAAGACGTTGGTCACGTTTCCGGTTCCCGAGCCGAACCGCCATTTTGACGGCCACATTACGGCCCATATTCAGCACATCGATCGTTTTGGCAACTGTATCACCGACTTTCCCGGACACTGGCTGCACGAGTCGGAACACTGGCGCATTGATGTCAAAGACCGGGTGATTGAAGCGGTTCACCAGACGTTTAGCGATGTGCCGGATGGGGAACTGATTGCTCTCACCGATAGCAGCGGCTTTATGGCGATCGCGGTGCGCAATGGCAACGCTGCACAGGCGATGGGTCTCGCGCTTCGTGATCCCGTGGTCCTGAGGCCTGTATCCAAGGAAACGCTTGTTATCTGACAAGAAACGCTCGTCATTTCCCAGGATTATGTTAGGACATGCGGGTGGGAACGAGGTTTGAATGACCCAAGACCGTATCATTACACCTAAATCCAAACCGGGCGAAGGGATCATCGATGCGGCTCTGCGCCCGCAAACCCTCGAGCAGTACCAGGGCCAGGAAGAGATCAAAGAAAAACTGCGCATCTTTTTAGATGCTGCGCGGGCACGCCAGGAAGCACTTGAGCACGTTCTGCTCTACGGCCCGCCTGGGCTGGGAAAAACGTCGTTGGCCCACGTCATCGCCGTCGAGATGGGGGTCAACATCCGGGTGACTTCAGGCCCGGCGATCGAGCGAGCCGGTGACCTGGCGGCGATCCTGACCAATTTGCACAAGAGCGATATTTTGTTTATCGACGAGATCCACCGCCTGGGACACGTCGTCGAAGAGGTGCTTTATCCAGCCATGGAAGACTTTGCCCTCGACATCGTGATCGGCAAGGGCCCCGGCGCGCGTTCTATTCGTCTCAATCTGCCCCGCTTTACCGTCATCGGGGCGACGACGCGCCTGGCATTGATGACCGCGCCACTGCGCTCGCGGTTTGGCGTCGTCTATCGCCTCGACTTTTACAGCCAGGAGGCGATCCAATCGATCGTCAAACGATCGGCCCAGATCCTGAACGTGCCCGTCGACGATCAGGGGGCAGCCGAGATCGCGTTCCGTGCGCGTGGCACGCCGCGTGTTGCCAACCGGCTTCTCAAGCGCGTTCGCGATTACGCCCAGGTGCGTGCCGATGGCTACATCAACCGGCAGGTATCGCGAGCCGCGCTGGATATGCTCAATATTGACGCCCTGGGTATGGACGAGATGGACCGCCGCGTACTCGATGCGATCATTAACAAATTTGATGGTGGACCGGTGGGGCTGGATACCATTGCCGCTTCGATCAGCGAAGAGTCGGACACGATCATGGATGTCGTCGAACCGTACTTGTTGCAGCTTGGTTTTCTGGATCGCACGCCCCGAGGCCGTGTAGCCACGCGGCGGGCGTATGAACATCTTGGCGTCGAGTTTCCACAGACGCCGGAGCAGGGGCTGCTTTTGTGAGATGCCCCTTTCCCAACAGGTAGGTGCTGTGCAATGGAGCCTTGGAAGATTTGGGGTTATGTAGACCAGAGTGGCATTCCGACCTGCGCCCACGCCTGTTTTTTGTCAAGATACGATTATATGTACTTGGGAGTTGATCTATGAAACAGTTCTGGTGTATCTCAATCTTGTTGCTGGTTATCTTGTCCGCCTGCCAAACGGTCGCGCCAACCGAGGTGGCAGAAATCGTTCGGCCCGAGGTGGAATTGATCTCACCCCCCAGCGGGGCGCGCGTTGCCTTGGGAGAAGAGCTGGAAATTGAGACCAAGACGACGGATAAACGGGGCCTTGCGCGCATTGAATTGTGGGTCGACGACGAGATCTATCGTGTAGACGAGGTTGACGGATCTCCTTCTTTTCTTGTCGTCCAGCGTTGGCGGGCCGGCGACCCCGGCGAGCACAAATTGACGGTCAAAGCAGTCAATGCGGACGAGCATACCAGCGTGCCACTGACGATCGTGGTTGAGGTGCTGGATCCGGCGTTGTTTACGGCCACGCCGACGAACACGCCGA
>JAFGJF010000434.1 GCA_016929205.1 Anaerolineae bacterium | reverse complement strand
GACAACAGCCTCAAGCTGCTCAAGACGGACTATATCGATCTGCTGCTGGTCCACGACCCCCGCGATATCGAACCCGTGTTTGCCCCGCGAGGTGCGCTGGAAGCGTTGGAACATCTCAAGGAGCAAGGCGTGATCCGAAACATTGGCCTGGGTCAACGACGCTTCGACTATCACCGGCGGGCCATCCTCTCTGGGCGCTTTGATGTGATCCTGACTTTTAACAATTACCATCCCCTGGACGTGAGCGCAGCCGAGTGGCTGCTGCCCCTGGCTGCCGAGCACGACGTCGGCGTTTTGAATGGCGCGGCCATGGCCCACGGCCTGCTGACCGGCCGGAATCCCGACCTCATCGTCGAAAAAGGCGAACCAGGCGCGCATCTGACCGCGCTGCTTCCCGCTGCGCGTCGATTCTATCGCTGGTGCCAGGAGAAAAACGTCTCCCTGCCGGCGGTCGTTTTCCAGTTTTGCATGCGCCAGCCGCTGATTCACTGCACGTTGACCGGGATCAAGAACCGGGCCGAACTGGAAGAAAACCTGCGTGGTGCGACGATGGATCTGCCGGAAGAACTCTGGCAGGAATTGGAAGCGCTTGGGTTGCCTGCGATGGGCCAAGACGATGGATAGGTCCTACTCGAAACAAATGAAGCCGAATTCCTGTTCTGGGTCCCGTTTGACGATCTGCACCCGTTAGACGACAGGATAGACAGGTTGGCTGTTGACCAGTACCTGTGTACCTATGTCTAAAAGGAGTCAACGATGCATCTGACCTGTCTGCAGGACGACCTATCACGTGCGTTCTCCGTGATCGACGATGCCCGGGTTGTCCTGGAGGCATCAGGACCAACCCGCTTTGCTGTCATCCGCCCGCTCGGTGCAGACAACTTTGTGCACATCCTGGCTCCTATGGTCACACCACGCCTTCGCTAAAATCTTGACAGTCATCATCTCAAGACCCTCTTTGGTTTCTCGGCACATCGAACGCCTTGTGATCGGTGAATCCTAAATCATCCTTTTGTTAGAGATCGAACTCGACCAGGTGGTTGATCACAACGCCGCCCAAGTTTGTTATACTACAAGAGACAGCGATCGCCTTTTAGGATAATCCGGGAACTGGGAGAATCACATGAAAAAACGATATCGAGGGTGTGGGTTGATGGCGCTTTTTGTCTCCGGCATGATTTTGTACATCAGTTATCGAAACCAGGATGGCTCCTGGACACAGGCGCGCAATCTGGGCAAGCCCATCAACTCTCGCCAGGATGAGAATTTTCCCTCTATCTCGAACGATGGCCGGCATCTTTTCTACGTCAAAAATGGCACCGTCTATTGGGTCGGCGCAAGTATCATCGCCAAGAGGTAACATGAAAACCAAGATAGGTCGTATACTGGTGATTCCAGCTATGTCACTTCTCGCCGTTTTCTTTTTGATTTTCTGCTGGCTCAACCGGAAACCTCAATTTCTCGATTTGAGCGGTCCTTACCTGGGACAAAAACCACCGGGGATAAAAGCCGAGCTGTTTGCGCCCGGCATCATCCCCAATGATCTGCACAGCGTGACCATCTTTTCGCCGGACGGCACTCAAGTCTATTGGAAAGAAATGGATCCATCCAAGACTCACCTGTTTTTCAGCGAGTTGGTCAATGATCGATGGACTGTCCCCAGCTCTGCATCGTTCGGTTCGATCCTCTTTGACTCGGACGATCCGTGTTTCTCGATCGATGGCCAAAAGCTGTTCTTTACCTCGTGGCGGCCAGTCAAGTGGTACAGCCCGCTGCCGCACAAGGAGCGGATCTGGTACGTGGAAAAGCAGCGGCACGGCTGGTCAAAACCCAAACCGGTCGCCGACGCCGTCAACGCGATGGACATCCACTGGCAAATGTCGGTGACCCAAGACGAGACCCTATACTTTGCATCCGATGGGGACATTTATCGCTCAACCTTTAGCCACGGACAATACGCTGCACCCGAAAAATTAGGCGCAGCGATCAACGCTGACTCGAACCAGGGCACGCCCTTTATCGCTCCGGATGAAAGTTATCTCCTCTTTAGTTCGGACAGGCGCGACGGTAGTTACGGAATGTACGATCTATACATCAGCTTTCGCCAGGCAAACGGTGCGTGGTCTCAAGCCAGTAACCTGGGCGCAGATGTCAATTCCAGCGGGCAAGAGTTGTATCCCTATGTGTCACCAGATGGCCGTTTTTTGTTTTTCCTGAGCAATCGAGGGACATCGCGCGTCTATTGGCTAGATGCCCAAATCGTCGAACAGTTTGAACCTAAAAGGGATGAACGGTGTCATAGAAAGAGAGGAGACATATGAAAAAAGGGCCCGGTCTGTTCTTGCTGGTCATCTCGTTCGCACTGGTGTCCTGCGCTGTTTCTCCATCCCGTGGTGAGACGCAGAACCGAATACGACGCGTTGGTCGCGCGCGCATTGGTCTCACCTACGATGTCGATGTCGAGAACGGATATGCCTATCTGACCAACAACGACGGCGTGGTTATCGTCGACGTCCAGAATCCCAAGAAACCCAGGCGGGTGGACGAAATCGACCTCGGGATGGTAGCATTTGGGGTCCTGGCTCAGAATGACATGCTCTTTGTCACAGGAGAAAAGAGCCTGGTCATCGTCGACGCCAGCGATCCCCAAGCTCCACACATCCTGGGCGAATATCTGGATGGTGGCATCACCTCCGGTGTTTCTGTCCAGGGATCGTATGCCTATGTTGCCAGTCATTCCAAAGGACTGGTCATCCTGGATGTCAGCGACCCAACTGCGCCGTCTCTAGTGAGCCAATCCAACAATGGCGCAAGAGGGAGAAACGTAACAGTCCGAGACGATATCGCCTACCTGTCCAATCCGGACAAAGGATTGCAGGTCATCGACATCTCAAATCCTGCCGCTCCGCGCGAGATCAAGACCGTGTCCGGCACCGCAGGAGCCTGGGGCATATCTATCCACGATGAATGGTTGTATCTTGGGTGCTATGGAGCCGGCACAAGAATCCTTAGCATCGCCAACCCGAGATCACCCCAAGTTCTGGGACGCTTTTTCGATGGTGGAGAGTCGATGGATGTGCAAGGTGACGAACGATACGTCTATGTCGCCGACAATCAAGACGGTGTTGAAATCCTGGACGTGGATGATCCGGACACACCGCGCAAGGTAGGTCAGTACGAATATGCTTCTGCACATGGCGGCATTGCTTACGATGGCCAATTCCTCTATCTGGCAGACGGTCGCAAAGGCTTGCTGGTCTTTGAGTTTCAATGATCTTGGTCATCTCTGTTGTGCAAATGGCGTCTTTTATGGTATAGTCTTGTGGAATGTATGCTATCGAGACACCCCTTTGCTCTTCTCGGATTGTCAACTCGGAGGAAGAGGAAAGGGATACAAGACGACGGGGCGAAACGTTTGGGTAATGTGTTTTACTCGGAAAAGTCGCGAGCGATGCTCGGCAATGTGCAATGGTTGTGGGTGTTTCTTGCGGGCGTGAGCCCGCCGTTGCTCAGTGCCGTCCTGGCCATGCTGGTCAGCGAGGGCTGCTCGACGTTCGTCTATTCAGCGTTGAAATTGTCCAAGGCGGAAACGTCTCGCATTCTCGATCTGTGCGAGACGACGAGCATGTGGGGCGCATTCTTGCTGAATGCACTTTTTACCCTTGGTACAGCAGCGTGGGCCGCCCGCCAGGCGGGCAAAAACGCGACCATGCACGGGATCTGGATCGGCCTGGTCTCGATGCTGACGATATTGATCCTTGGTTTGACCTTTGGCCTACACTTTCGTCTCGTGGGTGCGCCGCAAGAAAAATGGAATCTGGGCATGCTAGCTCTGACCGTGTGCACCGGGTGGCTGGGTGGACTGAACGCGAATGTCGCACTGCGCCGCCGGGAAGCGCTTTATGCCACCAGCCGCGCGATCGGTACCGCACACAGCCATCAAACGATCGTCGACGCTATCGGCAAATACCTGGCCGGCGGGCCAGTGAGCCACGTTTTCTTGTGGCAAACCGATCCGCCGCACAGCGATTTGCCGATAACGATCCATCTTCTTGCCGCCTGGGTTCCCCACGACACACAACCGCTCTCGCCTGGACTTGTTCTCGATTCGAACGATCTGTTGTCGTTGGCCCGCCTGCGCGGCAATGAGCCCGTACCAATCCAAACCACGCAGGTATCTCGTGCCGAGCG
>JAFGJF010000059.1 GCA_016929205.1 Anaerolineae bacterium | reverse complement strand
GAGGTGGCCGCGACGTTGGCCAAAGCGGTCCGGATGGGCGTGCTGTCACGCGATGAGGCCCAGGCTGCCCTGCAAGACTTTTACACCCAGTGGCCCGACCTGGTGCGCCTGCAATTGACCGAGGTCGTCCTGGCCCAGGCCGGTTCGCTGGCCTGGGATCACGGCTTGCGCGGCTACGACGCCGTACACCTGGCCGCGGCTCGTTTCTGGCAGTCGTCGTTGGGCGAGCCGGTGATCCTGGCCACGTTCGACCGCCAGCTCTGGCAGGCCGGCGCGGCAGTGGGGCTGGTCGCCTGGCCGGAGAATCTGGAACCGTTCCTCCGCCGGGCATAACCCGTGCGCCCACTTGCCGGCCCGGTTGTTCCCTCACCCTCTCAATTCACGATCGCCTGGTAGATCGCTATGGCCATGTCGTCCAGCACCGGCACCGTCGTGTTGTCGATCAATTGGGTCATCTGGACGGTGACCAGTTCCTCCTGCGGGTCGATCCCAAAGCGAGTCGTCGCCGCGCCGCCCCACCCGTACGCGCCCACCGACCCCAACGTGCGCGTGCGTTCGACGTCGAGCACGACCCCAAACCCGAGGCCAAATCCCAACGCCGGGTTGCCGTCACGGTAGATGCCATCGCGCAGGTGGTTGCCGGCCATCAATTCGACCGTTTTACGCCCGAGCAGGCGCTGGCCATCGAGCTCGCCCTGGTTGGCCAGCATCTGGGCAAAACGATAATAGTCGCCGATCGTCGACACCAGGCCCATCCCACCCGCCGGACAGCGCGTCGGCTTGGCATAACGGCTCGTCTCGGGCGCGTCAAACACGTCGAACCCACCGCCTTCTTTGGGGATATAGTTGGTGGCAAAACGATCGAGTTTGGACGCGGGCACCTCAAAGGCAGTGTCGACCATGTCCAACGGCCCCAGGATCCGTTCCTGCAAAAAGACGTCGAACGGCTGGCCCGAAACGACCTGGACCAGGTAACCGAGCACATCGGTAGCCATGCTGTAGAACCACTGGCTGCCCGGCTGGAAGCGCAGCGGGCAGCGGGCGATCCCGCGGACCAGTTCCTCCAGAGATATATCCCAGTTGTCTCCCCACGGCTTCCAGACGTGTTTCTGGTACTGCTTGTCCACGAATCCGTCCGGCTCAAAGCCGTAACTCAACCCGGCGGTGTGGGTCAACAGGTCGTGGATCGTGATCGGGCGTTCCAGGTTGGCCAATTCGATCCCGGTCTCGGTCTCGCGGACAAAGACCCTGGTGTCCTCGAACGCGGGAATATATTTGGCCACCGGGTCGGTGAGGAAAAAGTGCCCCTCTTCGTACAGAATCATCACCGCGACGCTGGTGATCGGCTTGGTCATGGAATAAATGCGAAAAAGGGTGTCAAATTCGATCGGCTTTTGGGCCTCGACGTCCATCCAACCTCTTTTTTCGAGGTGGGCGACCTGACCGCGCCGAGCAACCAGGTTGAGGATCCCGCTCAATTTGCCTTCCTGAACGTACCGCTCCATGGTTCGATCGACGCGCTTGAGGCGCTCGGGTGACAACCCGACACTTGACGGGGAAACTGTATTCATTGTGCCTCCATGTAAAATGATCATGATCGATGGCGATCAGATGCAACGGCATCTGTGATGTGGTCATTATACCACAGGCGCGCACCAGATGAAAAAAGGCCGGGTGCGCAGAGTTTGTGACCCCGGCAGATATCGATCAAATTGAACGCGTCCCGGTCGGTCGCCAACTCACACTATCCCTTATCCAACACCGTAGATGATGCCTCAAGTGTGTATTCATGCGCTCAAAAAGGTGTTGTAAATTCTGAAAATGGGTGTATAATGGTGGCATATCCATAAAGAATGGAGGATGAGCGCCATGGAGAAAACGCAGCGCATTAACGTGACCTTTCCCGAACAGTTGCTGAACGAATTGGACGAGCTGGTTCCGCCACGAAAACGCAGCCAGGTTATCGTGATGGCGACGACCGAATATGTGCGCAAACTCAAGCTGCTGTCGGCGATCAAAGAGACGGCCGGGGCATGGGATGAGGCCAGCCATCCAGAGCTTGCGACCCCGGCGGACATAGACCGGTGGATACGCGAGATGCGCGGGACGTGGCGGCAAGAACCATTGGAGGAGCAAGATCCCCATGCCTGATTTTCTCCTCGACTCGTGTGTGCTCATTCGCCATCTGCGCCACCACCAGCCCACCACAGAGCTCATGATCGCCCTGGCGATGGATGGACGACTGGGTATTGCAACCATCTCGCGTACCGAGATCATCGCGGGTATGCGCGATCACGAGCGCCAGCACACCATGCACTTGATCGAGTCGCTGCACGCGTGGCCCCTGGATGCGGCTATCGCCGATCTGGCCGGAGACACGATCCGCCAGTTTCGGTCCCAAGGGATCGTGTTGGACAAACCCGATGCGATCATTGGCGCAACCGCGATGCACCACAACCTGGTACTGGTGACGTACAACGCCAAACACTTTCCAATGGAAAAACTCTCGCTCTATCCCACATAAGAAAGGACCCATCTCATGCCAAAACCCCCTATTTTGCCCGTCCTGGACTGGCAGGCCATTTTCCAGTCCGGACATCCTTTTGAACGGTGGCTGCAAGCCGTGGAATCCGACCAGAACCGGGACGCCATCGTCCAGACACTCGCAGACCAGGCGATCGAACCCCACATCGAAGCGCTGCTGGCTGCGCTGCCTCGGCGGGTTTACGTCGTGGCCATCGCCGAAGACTGGTGCGGCGACGTCAGGCGCCACGTGCCCGTTTTGCAGCGGCTGGCCCAGGCCGCGCCCAAGATCGAGGTCCGCTATATCTCGCGGGAACAACACAAGGACGTGTTTGTGCGGTTCCTGACCAACGGCGGCGAGGCGATCCCCAAGTTTATTTTTCTGTCCGATCAATTCGTCGAGTGCGGGAATTGGGGCCCTATGCCCGCCGCGGACCGGATCCTCATCGCCCGTGGCAAGGCCTGCGGGGATGTGGGCGCGGCCCGGCACAAAGTATCGACGAGTTACCAGGCGGATGCAGACCGGCGGATCGTCGTCGAGGAACTGCTGGGCCTGATCAACGTGGCCGTGTGCGCATCACCATAAATATTTCTACTTGCCCCCTACTCCGTCCTGTGGTAGAATAGCCCGTTGATCTGGTTATTGATGCTGGAGGGATTCCGTATTGGAACTTGAAGAGTATATCCGTATTGCGCGCGAGCGGGGATGGATCGTCATTTTGCTGGCCGTGCTGGTGGCCGGGGCCGTGTTTGTATACAGCGAGCTCTTTATGTCCGATATCTACCAGGCCGACATCAAGATCACCGTGCGCCCGGCGCGCGCCGATTG
>JAFGJF010000433.1 GCA_016929205.1 Anaerolineae bacterium | reverse complement strand
GTGCCCCAGGTGCGCGCCAGGGTGGCAGCAGGCGAGGCCTTGTTCGGCAACATGGACAGTTGGATCATCTGGCACCTTACCGGCGGCCGCCACGTCACCGACCCCACCAATGCCAGCCGCACCATGCTGATGAACCTGGAGACGCTGGACTGGGACGACGAGCTGCTCGATATCCTCGGCGTGCCGCGATCGATGCTGCCGGAAATCCGGCCTTCCAGCGACGTCTCATTCTACGGTCACACCCTGCCCGGCGGCCCGTTTGGCCGCAGTCTGCCCGTCTGCGGCGACCTGGGCGACCAACAGGCGGCGCTTTTTGGCCAGACCTGCTTCGGCGTCGGCGAGGCCAAAAACACCTATGGCACCGGCAATTTTATGCTGCTCAACACCGGCGACCAGATCGTGCCCTCCCAGAGCGGGCTGCTGACCACCGTCGCCTACAGCCTGGCGCCGGGCCGGGCGACCTATGCCCTCGAAGGCTCGATCGCCATCACCGGCGCGGCCGTGCAGTGGCTGCGCGACAACCTGGGCCTGATCGGCGATGCCGCCGAGACAGAAGCGATCGCCGGTTCTGTCGAGGACGCCGGCGGCTGCTATTTCGTGCCCGCCTTTTCCGGCCTCTTTGCCCCTTACTGGGACATGTACGCGCGTGGCGTGATCGTCGGCCTGACGCGCTACGTCAACAAGGCGCACATTGTCCGCGCCACGCTGGAATCGATCTGCTACCAGACACGGGACGTGATGGACGCGATGGCCACCGACTCGGGCATCGATCTGACCACGCTCAAGGTCGATGGTGGAGCAACGGTCAACGCCTTTTTGATGCAGCTCCAGGCCAACGTCCTCGGCGTGCCGGTGGTGCGTCCCATGGTCAATGAAACGACGGCACTCGGCGCTGCGTACGCCGCCGGGTTGGCCACGGGACTGTGGTCAAGCGTCGATGATCTGCGCGCCAACTGGAGCATCGACCGCACCTTTGCCCCTGTGTGGAGTGAGGAGAAACGCGCACAAGGCTATGCCGGCTGGCAAAAAGCCGTCGCCCGCACGCGCGGGTGGGTGGACAAATAACCCATTCACATCTTGAACGAGGAAAACATTGGCCCAAGTGATCCTGCCCAAACACTACAAACGCAACTTTTGGTGCCTGGTCGGCGACTTTGGTTTTTTCGGCATCGGCCTGGCCTTTATCGGTTCGAGCACCGTCATCCCCAGCTTTTTGACCGCCCTGCAGACACCGGCGTTCGTCATCGGCCTGATGTCGACCCTGCAAAGCGCGTGCTGGCTGCTGCCACAGCTCTTTGCCGCGCGCTATCTGGCCGACAAGGAATATATGAAACCGCATATCCTCTGGCCGGCCGGTCTTGGCCGCACGCTGCTCCTGGTCATGGCCGTGTTGATCTGGATCACCGGCGCGCAGCCGGCCTGGCTGATCATTGCCCTGATGACCCTGGTCGTGATCGGCTTTTGGGTCGGAGACGGACTGGCCAGCGTGCCCTGGTTCGATTTTTTGAGCAAGGTCATCCCCGCTACCCGGCGAGGCCGCCTGACGAGCACGGGCCAGACGCTGTCCGGCATATTTGGCTTTTTGGTCGGTTTTGCCGTCGAATGGATGCTGAGCGACCGTGGATTGGCCTTTCCCAACAACTATGCCAGCCTCTTTTTCCTGGCCTTTGTGATGCTGGCCCTCTCTTTTCTGTCACTGTCGTTTGGGATCGAGGAAAAAGGCATCTCGTCGCACAAGGTGCCCAGTTGGCGCGAGTACATTCCCCAACTGTGGGAGGTGCTCAAACACGACCGCACCTACCGGCGCTACATCATTACCCGGCAGATCTATGGCCTGAGCGCGCTGGCTTCGCCGTTTTACATGACCTACGCCCTCGACCGGCTGGGGCTGCCCGCCCAGGTGGCCGGGCGCTACACGTCGATCGGCGTGATGGGCAGCATCCTGGCGGCCATGATTTTTGGCTGGATTAACGAACGGTACGGCAGCAAACGGGTGATCGTGATCGGCATCGCGATCACGACCCTGATCCCGATCTATGCCCTGCTCGCGCCGTCGCTGTTTCCCGATCCGGCCTGGCTGGCCTGGGGATATGGACTCGTCTTCTTTTTCTTTAACATGTCGATGAGCAGTATGATGCCGGGCTGGATAACCTACGTGCTCGAACACGCGCCGGAAGCGAAACGGCCGACCTACGTCGGCTTGACCAACACGATCAACGGCATCAATATGCTGTTTTCAGCCCTCGGTGGCGTGATCTTGCAGTGGTCGGGCAGCAATTATCACCTCTTGTTTGGCATCACCATCGCCGGCGTGCTGCTGGCCTGGCCGGTGTCTTTAAGCCTGCCCGAACCGCGACACAAACAAACAGCCTGAGTTCAAATCATCTCTACCTGAACGTCAAGGATCTCGACATCTGGCCGGTTGTGTTCGATCCACTCGACCACCCGCGCCAGCCGCCCGTGCGCGTGAGCGGCGTCGTTCGATACGGTCACCACGGCCAGCAGCGCCGACTGCCAGACATCTTGATAGTCGATCTCGGCGACGCTGACGTTGAACTCGCGGCCAATGCGGGCCAGCGTGCCTTTTAGGATCCCGCGCTTTTCCTTGAGCGAATGCGCGGTCGGCAAATAGAGCTTGATCGTGCAGCAGCCGATAACCACAATGATCTCTCCAGGTCAGCGGTCACCGGCCGGCTAGTCGTCGCTCAGGCCGACCAACGCCTTCCACGCATCGTGCAAGCCGTCCTCGCTGACGCCGTAATAGACGCGCATAGTGCCGTCAGAACGACGCTGCGCCAGGTCATATCGCTGCTGTCCGCTCTGTTTGTACGTTTTGACGACCCCGATTTCGCCCTGCCACTCGACGGCCGGCGGCTGCTTGGCTGCCGCTTCCGCCTCGGTGATCGCGTATCGCCACAGCCGGCGCGCCGACGCTTTGGTCACGTTTTGAACCCGCCCCCCCTTGCGCAAATCGCTCATCGTATAATAGTGCGTCCCTTTGCGCTCGACCACTTCGACGATCTCGACGCCGGTGCGCGGCGGCTGGATCGACAGCGAATCGGTTACCTGAACGGCAACCGGCGTTTCGACGCGCGCCGAACGAGAGCGCAGCACCAGCTCGACGATCTCGTCGCGCACGGCCAGGTTTGTTTCCCGTTCATCCCGCACATAAATCTTGCTGCCATCGATCGCGTACGGCGAGTGACTGCCGCGCGGCACCTGGATCCGTAAAAGCCGCTTGCCTTCACTTTCCTGCGCGTCGATCACCAGATCCAAAGGCGGCGTGATTTTGGCGTCGATGTCGTGCTTGAGCAGACGCGTCACCTGGTCGACATCGTCGATTCCGACAGCCGGGTTCTTGCTGTTCGAGCTGGCCCCGATGTAAACCGTACCGCCGTTGGTGTTGGCAAAGGCTACGATGTCGCTCAAGATCGTATACAGCCGCCCTCCACGGCGGGTCGCATTCTCGTGAAAAGCCTGCACGATCGTGTTGCCCGCCTCGCGCGCCTCATGGATATAATCAAAAGGCGCTACCGTCAACGAACGGGCCGGCCGTGTGACCGAAAAATCGGTGCCCGACAGGGCCTCTTTTAACGCCTCGAATGACTTGTCCCTGAGACGCATTTCGGTCGACCGATCGCCGACACCCAACCGCTCCTGGTGTTTCGGATCGGCGATCAGACGGTGAGCGTCGCTGCCCTGTATGCAGTGCATACGCCGTGGATACTCGGGTTTGGATCCGTTGAAAAAACGCGCCGTCGTTCGCCGGTCCGTTTTCTCCAGATCGGTCACCTCGAGCGCGTGCAGATGTGCATCTTGGGTCCAGACGATTTTCGTCTGCCCGCCAAATCCAATGCCGCGCATGGCCACGCCGTGCGAGGTGTTGGCGTGCGCCGCGACGACCAGCCCGCCGGACTCATAGATCATCCGGTAGGCAGTCAGCACGTCGGACGTCGCGCCGATCTCGGTTGCGCCTTCGTCCAGTTTGTCGGCAGGGACTCGGAGTTGCAACAAGATGTGTTCGATCTCGCGTACAGAGGTATCAGGGGGGAAAATGCCCAGCACGTGAAAGCCAAATGTCGCCGTGAACTCGATGCCGGGCAGCACCAGGATCTTGTCCAGGAGCCGGCGATATTCAGCCAGGCGCACCTTTTCGTCGCTCTGAAGCCGTTCCAGGCCCTCCAAGAGTTCCAATTTTTGGATCTCTTCCCGCATAGCCCGGTATCCGGCAATGGTATTGTGATCGGTGATGGCCTGAATATCAACTTCTTTTTCTTCGGCCCTTTTCAAAATATCCAGGTACGTTACGCCGGATTGTTCATAATCCGACGAGGCGGGCGTGTGCAAATGCAGATCCACGCGCAGCCATTTTGCTTTACTCTTTTTTCTTGTCAATGGTTTGTCCTCTCTTTACATAACTTTTCCATCGACAGGCAGATCTCTCCTATTTCGGTGGCTGATCCGGGAAAGAGAGGCAACAAAACACAAGTGCGGAATCGTGTTCCAATCTCAATACACCTGAGGAATAGAGTCCCAATAGGTTTCTAATCTCACAAATTTGCTTGGTCTGGCTCGCTGTAGCCTCAGTTGCCACTCAAAGCAAGGATGGCAATCGTGATTACAGCAATCCCCTGGAGCAATCCTGGAGCTACCAAATCGAGCAGTGATCGTGCGCCAGGCAAATGGAAATGGGTCCGTGCGCACAGTTTAATGCGGCTCGCAAAAGGCCAACCAGATTTTTTGTGTCTTGGCCAAACGGGATCGAGCCGTACACCGCTCAATAAAAAATAAGGACTCGAAATAACAGGATGGAACGTGCCTTCTCATGCCGGCAACGAGATCGCCTGTATCATAACGAATATATATTTACTTTTTAAATGCTGCTTCAAAGACCTGATCGACGCGATCGACGAGCACAAAGTTTAAGCGCTTTTGCACCTCTTCGGGCAAATCTGCCAGGTCAACCTCATTTCGCTTGGGCAAGATAACCGTTTCAATCCCGGTGCGAGCAGCGGCAAGCACCTTTTGCTTGACCCCACCAATGGGCAGCACCTGGCCGCGCAGCGTGATTTCACCGGTCATTGCCAGTTTTTCGACGATCGGCTGATCCGTCAACAACGACTTGAGCGCCGTAGCGAGCGTGATGCCGGCCGAAGGTCCGTCTTTGGGTACCGCGCCCGCAGGGACGTGAATGTGGATCTCGTTCTCGCTGAACACCTCAGCTTTGATGCCAAAGTGGTCGGCCTTGGAACGCAAGTAACTCAACGCCGCCTGCGCGGACTCGCGCATCACGTCGCCCAATTGTCCGGTCAGCGTCAGACCGCCCTTGCCCGGCATCTTGGTCGCTTCGACGAACGTGATGTCCCCCCCCGCCGACGTGACGACCAAGCCAATGCAAACACCGGGAATGTTGATCCGTTCGCCAAGTTCCTCCAGAAAATACTTGCGTTTGCCGAGATACCTGGAAACGTCATCTGCATCGATTGCCGTCAGCTCGCCCTCGTGCCCGTCAGCAACAATGGTCGTGATTTTGCGACACACACCGCCGATCTCGCGCTCCAGATTGCGCACGCCACTTTCGTACGTGTACTCGTGGATGATGCGCAAGATGGCGTCCTCGGTAAATGTAACTTCTTCGTCGCGCAGGCCGTTTTCCTTGATCTGCCTGGGGATCAGATATTGCTTGGCAATCTGTAGCTTTTCGTACTCGGTATACCCATCGAGTTCAATAATCTCCATCCGGTCGCGCAGCGGTCCGGGAATCGGCCCAAGCTGGTTGGCCGTGCAGACAAACATCACCTGTGACAGGTCAAACGGCACGTCCACATAGTGATCGCGGAACTCGTTGTTCTGCTCGGGATCGAGCACCTCTAGCAAAGCCGACGACGGATCGCCGCGCCAATCGGCGCCAATCTTGTCCACCTCGTCAAGCATAAAGACGGGGTTTTTGCTGCCCACGCGGCGCAGCGCCTGGATGATGCGCCCGGGCATGGAACCGACGTAGGTGCGGCGGAAACCACGAATCTCTGCCTCGTCACGAATGCCTCCCAGGCTTTGACGGATGAATTTGCGTCCCATTGCGCGGGCGATCGAGCGGCCGAGCGAGGTTTTGCCCACGCCCGGCGGGCCGACAAAGCACAAAATCACACCTTCGCGCTCGCGCCGGATCAGATCCCGCGGCGTTTCTTCCTGGCGTTCTCGCTCCTCTTTGCGATCCTGGCGCAGCTTGCGCACGGCCAGGAACTCGAGGACACGATCTTTGATATCCTTCAGGCCAAAATGGTCCTCATCCAAAACCGACCGGGCATGTGAAATATCGAGATTGTCTTCCGTCATCTTGCTCCAAGGCAAGTTGACCATCCAATCGAGATAGGTCTTGATCACCGAATACTCGGCGGCCGCGATCGGCATCTTTTCCATGCGGCTCAGTTCGCGCAGCGCCTCCTTTTCCGCCTCTTCGGGCATGTTGGCGGCCTTGATTTTTTCGCGATATTCGCTGATCTCGACGGCCTGTTCGTCCTCTTCGCCCAGCTCGCGGTTGATTGCCTTGAGCTGCTCGCGCAAAAAGAACTCGCGCTGCACCTTTTCCATGCTGCCCTGAGCTTCTTGCTGGATCTTTTTGCCCAATTCCAGCACTTCCAGCTCGCGTTGCAAGAGGGTGGTCAGCTTGCGCAGTTTATCCGTGACATCGTCGATCTCGAGGATATTTTGCGCATCCTCGACCTCCATCCGCAGCGAAGTGGCAATGATGTAGGCCAGTTGGCGTGGATCGTCGATGTTGGTCGCCATCATCGTCACTTCATCAGGAATGTGCGGTGTCAAAGATACCAATTGGCGAAACAACTCGACGATATTGCGCATCAAGGCTTCGACTTCGACCGAATCCTCAGTTTGCTCGGGAACAGAAGTCACCCGCGCCTTGAGATAGGGTATGGTTTCAGTAAATTCATCGATCCGAATGCGCTCGATACCCTGCACAAACAGAATGATCGTGCCGTCGGGCGCTTTGCGCAAGCGATGCAGCATCGCCGCCGTGCCTACCCGGTAGATCTCGTCCGGGCCGGGCTCTTCGATGTCTTCGTTCTTGGAAGCAACCAGGCCAATGATCCGCTTTTCCATCAGAACCGCATCGTCTACCAACCGGGTCGAGCGAGGCTGTCCAACCGTTAAAGGCAGAGCAGTGAGTGGATAGAGTACCACGCCGCGCAGCGGCAAAATGGCAAGCTCTTCCGGAACGTCAAACCGATCCTTTTCTTCTACCTGTATCTCTTTGATCTCTACTTTTGACGCCTGCTCGTCATTCATTTCTTGCAATTCCGTTTCCTCTGGAGTGACGGAATCTGATGCTGTCATAAGGACCTCCACTATTTGAGGTTTTATTCTTCCTGTACGTCTTGCCTGCTCATTTGAGCTCCTTTGAGTTCAATGCTCACCGGCTGAGCTTTGGGCAACACAACTGTCAAGAATCCATTCTTGTAAGAAGCCGTGATCTTGTCTTGATCGACCGCATAGGGCAGAAAAACCTGAGTTCGAAAACGTCCATACGGGATCTCTAGTTGCTGGTATGCGAGCTTGACATCCGAATCGCTACGTACGCCCGTGATCACCAGGTTGCGGTTCGACAACGATATGCTAAAATCCTGGTCGCGCATACCGGCAATTTCTGCCTTGATGATGACGGCCTCATCGGTCTCGTAAACATCGGTGGCAGGTCGCCACGTTTTCTCCTGACGCATGCTCAACCAGCGCACAGTCAACATCATATCGTTAAGCAGATGATTTGTTGGCTTGTGCATCTCTTGAATTTCGTCCAGGACTTCGCTATCATCATCTTGCGACATCACACTGCTCCCCTATTCCAAAACCAATACGTAGCCCTATTGTACCACAAATCATCAAACCTGGACAAATGTCTCCCAATCCACTTTTTCCAGATCATCGTTGTTGCAGGCCTGGCGACCGACCTTGACCATGTCTACCCATTGGTCATTCAAGCGTGCGCGGACGACATCGGCGGTAAAGTCGGTATTGGTACCGCACGCAGCGCAAGAATTGAGCAGATGCGAACCAACGCCATAGATGTCGGCAGGCACTTGAAGCTGCTCAAATCGTTCGATCTTGGCCGGATTAAAGCCGCCGGTCACGACGATCTTGACCTCGCGGCACCATTGTCGCGCCGGTTCCAGCCAATCCGGCGGCAGATCCCAATGCAGATAGGCACTGTCCACGGCGCGGCGCAAGTCAAAAACCAGGCGTGGATTGACGCCACAATCCAGGCTTGGATCGCCCAATGGTTCAACGCGCAGGTCGCGTAAAGAACTGCTCGTATCGGGACGCACACCGTAGAGTTTGTATTTTTTTGCTTCCTCGGGCTTGCCCGCCTGCAAGCATTCACGGTAGCGGGAAAACATAGCTTGCATCACTTTGAGCGTATCGCCAATGCAGTCGTTATGGAAATCCACCAGCGCGATGCGAGGGATATTCACGTCACGCGTTTCGGCAAAGGCGATAACCGCTTCGGCGGTATCGCCGAGAAAACAGGCGATCGCGGCGTGCGCAATCGTGCCCCCGCCGACGCCACCCCACCAGTCACCTTGTGCGTCGGTGGAAACGGCGGACGCCAACTGGCTGCCATGATCCGCATTAAACCGCTGCACAGCAATATCATAAGCATATCCATCGGCGGCCTGTACTTCGTGAACGTCAAACCGGGCCGGGAAAAACAACACCTGTTTGCCTCTCGCCGCCTTGAGCACGTTATAGACATTGGTTGCAATGCGGCTGCCCCTGGACAGAACGCCGAGAATGGGCGTTTCGAGGATGGCAAAGTCGCGATACCGGCCCCGAATGCGCAATACCGGCTGCACGTGCATCGGATCGCCGTCATAGTGAACGATATCCCCATCCTGCACAGCCCACACCTCGAGCTGATCGTAGGTTTCGACAAAACGATCCTGATCCAGGTATCCTGTACAGTGTCGCAGCATCGCCAGGGCCTTGTCGATGCCACAGACAATGACGCTCGGCGAACGCCGGGTAAAGACCTGCATTTCGACCTGCATATTTCCGACGTCGATCTCTTGCGCGGTTATGCCCAACTGTGCTAACACCTCGCTTTGTCCACGAAAGCGATAGCCGCTCTTTGCCAGCTTGCTCAACGTGTCGGCAATATTCCAAAAATACTTGTCCGAGTACCATGCCTGGCGCATACGTTCGACGTCTAGTTTGAACGTACGATTACTCAATCTGTTACCGTTGAAACGGCTCACGATACGTCCTCCTGGTTACCATATATACTTGGTGTATTTTATACACCAAGTATAACGAAAAAAACGAGCCTTGTCAAGCCCCAATTTCATTGCCCCGTCGTCGCCCGCCAACAAGGAGATACGTCATCAACTTGATCGTCGGTGACACGCGCCTGTTCTCTCCCATCCCGCCGCATGCGGAAAAGATCGTGATCGCCATCGCTAGCGGTATAAGAGACAAAGATCAATTCTTCCGCATAACGAGTCCAGACCGGCTGAAAATCATTGGCATACGACGAATTGGTCAGATTGACCGCGTCGGAACCGTCGCTACGCATCACAAAAACGTCTGATTGCTGGCCGATCTGGGTGACAAACGCGATCCACAGGCCGTCGGGTGACCAGGCAGGGTCGTACTCGTCCATCTCGCTGTGGGTTAATTGAGTCAATTCCAGCGTGTCCAGATCGATGACGAACAGATCGGCGTCTCCTTGACGGCGGGAAACAAAAAGCAGTTTGCTGCCATCAGGCGACCAGGTAGGAGAAAAATCGCTGGCCTCATGCCGGGTCAGCCGAACAAGATTCGTTCCATCTGCATCGATCGTATAGACTTCCCAGTTTCCATCGCGGTAAGAAGAAAAAGCGATGTGTTTGCCGTCCGGAGACCAGGCTGGCTGCCAGTCGGGGTCTGGATGTTGTGTCAGGTTGACAAGACGATCTCCATCGATGTCCATCACATAGATTTCGCGATTGCCATCCCGATCAGAAGCAAAAACAAGCTGGTGACCATCAGGCGACCATTTCGGCGTCCGTTCGTTCGAAGTCGTTTCGGTCAACCTCAAACGCTCTCCAGAAGACGTATTCAACGCATAGATCTGCCAAAACGAATCCGTGTCGACCCGCGACATGTAGACAATATCATATCCCGGCAGCGCCATCACCGGCCTGGCAGGCGTTGCCGTTGCGACCGGTTCCACGACAGATGTCTGCGATACGATAACCGTTGACGATGCCTGGGGCGTTTTCACGATCGCCGTAGCCGTCATCCGCGTCCGGATGTTTCTAAATGCGGGCTGAAAAACGACCACGAGGATCACAAACACGACCACAATCACGCTGGCCCACACAGACCATTGCCGCGAGCGTTTCCTCTCCCTGACCCGGCGCGGCTCGGTGGACCACAGCCGCCGCTTCAGAATCTGCTCCGGAGGGTAATTCTGTTGTATCCACAGGCGAAACAGCTCCAGCCTAAAACGGTGGCTGTCTGTTCCCAACCGTTCCAAAATTCCCCGCTGCACCAGGTTATCCAACGTAGAAACAATGTCTTGCAAAGGCATCGGGCGGCCGTGTCGCTCGCAGAATTTTTGCAGGTCGTACTGTGTGGCGATACCTCCCTGCCCTCTCAAAGCGCTAAACACCGAGAGAATAACTTGTTCGTGCTGCTGCAACGGTTGCCATGTCTCCGCAAAACCGGGAATCTCGCCGGCGAGCAAAATCTGGAGCGTTTCTTCTACTTCAGGGGGCGTAATCTGGGCACGATACGCGCAGCAATCCAAAAGCGTATCGCACAACACACTCACATAGAATGGATGATTGGACGTAATC
>JAFGJF010000432.1 GCA_016929205.1 Anaerolineae bacterium | reverse complement strand
GCGGCGGCTGGCGGCCTCGGTGTTGGGGTTGAGGTGCGAGGCCAGCATCCCCTTGGAGATGTGCGGGTCATCCCAAAACAGCGGCTCACCCGGTGTGAACGGCTCGGGCCGCCGCTGGAGCTGCTGGAGTCGTACCAGGTCCAGATTGTCACCATTGACGATGAAACCTTGATTCTCGACCAAATGTGCCCTCCTTTTATCAAACGTCACTCGTCCCCAAGCCTGGCCAACATATCTCCTTGAGGATCGTGAGCCCGAAACCGCGCCAATGCGCTCTCGCGATTCTGATTGGCATAACAGTAAACACACCCGTATCTGGATATGGCGGTTTTAGTGGGCCTACAGCAATTACACAATACTGCTCGATAGTACCGGCTACGTCCAGGAAGAGTTTGACAAACTAAAGAATGCCGTTCTGACTAAATGACAAAGTGCCAATCAAGAGCAAGCCATTTTCGTATACTCCCTCGTCGGAACTTGGGACGTCACTATACCATACATCCGTCATTGGTCCCAGCCCAGCAATCTCAAAGTAATTGGAGTGAGGAATATCTATCGAGAGCCCACCACACCATTCGATGAAAAAAGGGGATGATTCATTCTACCAAGAAAATAGGGTAACAGTAGGGGCGAGGCATTCCGAGAAATCGAATTCGTTGACAAATCATGTAAAACGATGCAATATGGCGCTCTTGCAAGAAAATCCAGGGAATGCCTCGCCCCTACCGCGCGCAATAAAAAGTGTTGCCCTATTTCCGAACCATCCCGAAAAAAGTATAGTCAGCTGCATTACTTTTTGGGCTATGTTATCCATCAATCGCCTCCCTGATGAATGGTTAGCTTTGGCGCCTTTTGGAAATACTCCATCTCTCAAGTTGCCAGGCTTTGCTCGGGTCGCTTCCATAATGCCCAAAGTACGACCACTGGTCTGCCGTGGTACATAAGGGTCATACCATCTCGCCCGTAGAAACACCAATGCCGTGTTTAGCGACCAATAACCTCACTTCGTACCAAGGAAAAAGGCGGACTAGGTCTCAACTATGCCCACCTTTTTTGGGTTCATTGCTTCTCAACCAAGCAAGAGGACGTGCACCCATTTCAAGGAGACAAAAACTGAGTTGGTGTCATTGTCGTTACAACCACCGCGCCGCGTTCTAGCATCTCAGCGTCCAAAGTAATCAGTATAGCGTCAAGCGCTTCTGCCACAGCAACATAAACGGCGTCTGCACCCCGTAGTCTGTGACGGGTAGCGATCTCTGCCGCTCGATGTGCGAGAGAAGAATCAAGATGAACCAGTTGCAGGCCAGGCATCGCCTCGATCAAGGCGACAAGTTCTTCCCCCAACGCAGCATCACCTGTTGGTCTCGCAATCGCTGCTGCACATTCTGGCAAAACCAGGCTCGGACAAAACAAGATTGCATCCTGGTCTTGCACCTGAATCAGGAATTGGCGGCTGGCATGATAGTGTGTCTCGTTTGTCCGTGCGGAAGATACAAAGACGCTGGCATCGATCGTGATATTCATCGCCGTATCTCGGTCAGGGTCTCCAGTGCACTTTTGTCACCTTGCCACGCTTGATTGACCCTATTCGTCAAAGCATCCCACTGTCTTTCCCAAGCAGGTGTAGAAAGTGGCTTGTCAGCCGTAGACTTGAGAGAGACCAAAAGCGCCTCTGGTACGCCGCTGGCCCCAACCAAGGTGATTGTTTCACCAAGCCGTAATTGTGCCAGCAAGTGTTTCAGATCTTTTGCTGCGGTGTCGATTGGCACTGTTCGTGCTGCTGCTTCCATCATTCACCTCCAATTGCGAATATACACGACGTCATTGCGGCTGCAGAAACCGGGCATAAAAATGGCCTACTCACAGTATACGATAGTCTGTTTGCACAGTCAAGAGGAAAAACCCCGCCAGAAATCGACGGGGTTTTTGTATTCCAACTCGTTTGTTCCAAGTCACTGCATTTCCGCAGCCATCCGTTGCTGCAAAAGCGCAAACTGCCCAATGGCTGCCAGGTTGGTTAGCGGGGAGGTGTTGCTGACCACGATCATAGCCGGCCCATCTCCCGCAACGTCGCTACATCCTGATCCAATTCGGCCGCGTCATAGTGCGGCGAGATGCGACGCCAGGCCAGCAACTGGCGAAACTCCCACAACGACAAACCGGCCAATTCGCGCCTTGCCGATGGATAGACGTCCCTGTGCATACAGATACACGGCCATCTCGACCTTGAGTTCGGGCACCATCAAGCGAGCCGAATCCAGGACATCTTGGGGGATTTGCAGCACATTCGCATCACTTGCACTCATCGTGTTTACTCCAGTTGGTAGCTATCACATTCACATCCGTTCAAAGCGATTGCATTCAGTATACGACATCCTGGTTGTCTCGTCAAGACAGACAGCCCGAGTTTCGCCTCAAACAGTGACAATACCAACTGTCTTTCACGAAACTGGCACACAAAAGCCACCAGGAGCAGTCGTGGTTCCCCCTCTGTGCCATAATCAGTGAGACAACCGATCGGTCGAATACCGAGTATAATAGAGGGCCAGGAGGAAGACAATGTCTCACAACGAAGTTGAGCAGAAGCGGGAGTTGAGATGAACCTGGGAACCCGACCTACGAACAGAGTAGACGCAGAGCGTCAACGGTAGCATGCCGACGGAGGACCGCCGGCACGAGACAACGCGTCAGCCCATTATACTGCTCGGCGGAACAAGACACAAAAATCGGGCGGGCCTTTTTGACAATCTATGAACTGTATGATATGCTTCATACCCTGTGCCGGGGCAATAGCGCTTGGCGCAACACAGCCACTGTAAGAGAGGAAAGCGTGAACATGAGTTTTGAGCATTTGTTGGCAGACAAAACCAAGAGAATGGGAGCCAGTGCAATCAGGGAAATACTCAAGGTCGTCTCCCAACCGGGGATGATCTCCCTGGCGGGCGGCATTCCGGCCCCGGCGAGTTTTCCCATGCAGATCATCTGCGAACTGTCCTTTACCGTGATCGAAAAGTACGAGTCACAGGCGTTTCAATACGACTTGACCGAGGGATTCACCCCGCTGCGGGAAGCGCTCGTCGGGCACCTGGCCCACAAAGAGGTGACTGCCACGGCGGATGAGATCCTCGTCAGCAGTGGCTCGCAGGGCATCCTCGATGCCATCGGCAAGATCCTGCTCTCCAAAGGCGACAAGGTCGCGGTCGAAGCACCAACCTACCTGGGTGCGATCCAGGCCTTTAACCCCAACGAGCCCGAATACGTGCGTATGGACATGGATCAAGATGGCCTGATTCCCGAATCGCTTCAAGAGGTGCTCGAACAAAACGAGATCAAGTTCATCTATTTGGTACCGACCTTTCAAAATCCAACCGGGCGCACGATCCCCCTGGAACGCCGCAAGGCGATCGCCGAGATCATCCAGCAGCACAACGCCCTGTTGGTCGAAGACGATCCCTACAGCGACTTGAGATACCGGGGTGAAGCGCTGCCGCCGATCAAGCACTTTGCGCCCGATCACGTTGTCTATGCCAGCACGCTGTCCAAAACCTTTGCCCCCGGACTGCGCATC
>JAFGJF010000431.1 GCA_016929205.1 Anaerolineae bacterium | reverse complement strand
TAACTCGTTGGCCCTCTCAACCTGGCTTATTCCATATTTTTGAGTCCAAAGTGTAGGGTGGCTAGGAAAACGCATCTTGACAGGTAGAGCAATGCCCGATATCGAATTCCGACCTCGTCCAGCACAACAAGAAATATTGGCCTATCATGGCGGGCGGATGGGAGTGAGCGCTGTGCCGGGAGCAGGCAAGACGTTTACCCTATCCAAACTGGCTGCCGACCTGGTAGCCACGACGATTGACAACGAGCAAGAAGTGCTGATCGTCACCCTCGTTAATTCGGCGGTCGAGAATTTCAAGCGTCGTGTGAGCAGTTTTATCGAGCAGCGCGGATTGCTGGCCAACATTGGCTATCGTGTGCGTACATTACACGGCCTGGCGCACGACATTGTTCGCGAGCGACCGGGGTTGGTGGGGCTGGCAGATGATTTTCAGATCGTCGACGAACGTGAAGCAGACCAGATCCGTGAGAATGTAGTTGAGATGTGGCTGCGCAGCCATCCCGATTCGGCAGACGCATTCCTGGACTTTGAGCTGCGGGACAACCAGCGCGAGTGGGTAGCAGGCAAGCAGTGGCCGGAGACGGTGCTCAGCATTGCCGGGGTATTCATCAAGCGCGCCAAAGATTTACAGTTCAGCGCTCAAGACGTGCTAGATCGCCTCGAATCGTTTTCCGGGGGTGTCGACCTGGCACTGGCACAGATGGGCGCACAGATGTATGCCGACTATCAAAAGGCCCTTTACTATCGTGGCGGGGTCGATTTCGACGACTTGATCCGACTGGCCCTGGTCGCACTCGAACGCGACCAGGATCTGCTGGCCCGCCTCCGCTACCGGTGGCCATTTGTTCTTGAAGACGAGGCCCAGGATTCGAGCTTGCTGCAGGAAAGAATACTCGACAAACTGGTCGGCCCGGTCGGAAACTGGGTACGCGTTGGCGATCCAAACCAGGCGATCAATACCACGTTTACAACGGCCAACCCGGACTATTTGCGCAGGTTCCTAAACAAACCCGGGGTTCTGGAAAAACACCTGGACAACTCGGGCCGTTCTCAGCAATGCATTATCGACCTGGCCAATTGTTTGGTCGAATGGACGATGGGGGCACACCCCGAACCCGACGTCCGAGATGCGCTGCACGCCCCGCCGATCATTACCCCTGCACCGCCTGGCGATCCGCAGCCCAATCCCGAGGCCAATCCGGCGGGCATCTATCTCTTTGACCGCAAGCTTTCGCCTGAAGCTGAGATCAAGACCATTGTCGATTCGCTGCGCCGTTGGCTGCCCGACCATCCTGACGATACTGTGGCCGTGCTCGTGCCTCGAAACCAGCGCGGCTTTGAAGTCACCGATGCCCTCAAGCGCGCCGGTGTGCCCTGTGTCGAATTGTTGCGCTCGACCACCTCGACGCGCAAAACGGCAGGCGCGCTCGGCAACGTGCTCCAGTACCTGGCAAATCCCGCGTCGGCGCCGTTGCTGTCTCGCGTCTTTGAGGTGTGGCGGCGCAATGACGGTGAAGAGGAAGAGGGCGCCAAGCGCGTTAAACGTCTTTCAGCGCACATTCGCAAGTGCAGGCACGTTGAGGAATACTTGTGGCCCTACGCCGGGAACGATTGGCTCGATCAGATCGAGTGGGCCGCGGATCGAACGCAGCAGCCGGCAGAATCCGAGGACGAAGCACTTTTCAGAAAAGACGAACTACCCAGGCAGTCCGATCGGGAGATGCTGATCGCATTTCGCGACCTGGTGTGCCGCTGGCAAGAGGCGACGTTGCTACCTATCGATCAGCTTGTGCTCACTGTGGCCCAAGATCTGTTCATCAATCCCGGGGAACTGGCACTAAGCCACAAACTGGCGATGATGCTGCGTGCGGCAGGCGAATCCAATCCCAGTTGGCGGCTGGGTGAACTGACCGAGGAATTAGCGGTCATTGCCCGGAACCAGCGCCGTTTTCTGGGATTTGACGCTGAGGATACCGGGTTTGAGCCCAAGCCTGGCGAAGTCACGATCTCGACGTTGCACAAAGCCAAGGGTTTGGAATGGGATCGCGTGTACGTGATGTCGGTCAATAATTACAACTTTCCTTCAGCTCAGTCATATGACAGCTATATCAGCGAAAAGTGGTTTATCCAAGGCAAGCTCAATCTGGAAGCAGAGGCGTTGGCGCAGTTGCAGGTGTTGGTACAGGGAGAATCCTATGCGAAAGGAGCAGCCACAGAGCAGGCGCGGCTGGACTATGTGCGGGAGCGTCTCCGCCTGCTCTATGTGGGCATGACCCGCGCTAAAAAAGAGTTGATCCTCACCTGGAACACGGGGCGCAGCCGCGAGGCCAAACAAATGGCAGTGCCGTTTATTGCCTTGTACGAGTGGTGGCAACAAAGGCGCGCGGCAGGTTGATTCAAGTACCAACCTGTGTTTGAGGGAAGAAAGCCAGTGCGGGGTTTGAAAAGAGGGCCAGCACATCAAGCTGGCCCTTTTGTCGTTCTGCGACACAGAAAAGGTGAACAAAAGTTTGGTAGCGATCACTCGACTTGAATGAGTACTTGAAACTCGTCAATGACCGCTCCTCGTTCCTCCCATCCTCGTTCCAGTGTAAGATGCACTGGAGTGATGCCTTTGGCCCGCGCTCTAAAGGTGAACGTTCTTGTGATCGCGTCGCCAATAACCAGACCGAATGTATCACAGTCTGTCTTTTGTAAGGCCAGGATTTGCTCATCGACATTGGATATCATCCATTGATATCCGATCGTTGCCTGTTCTTCCAGCTCGATTGCAATGGACGCGCCTGGATTCACGACAAACGTCTTTTCTTGGTCGTTCTTGAACACATTGATCTCGGACATTGCGGGATCCTCTGAATCCTGGACGATACTCATAGCACCTGTTCTGCTACCTCAACCCGCAGCAGTGAACGTACATGTTCGATCTGATTGACAATTGTTGCGGAAGAAGAGCCGGCGAACAAAAGCCCCACCGCGACATTATCCAGCGTGGTCACCAACGAACCAGAGTCACCACCGGCGGACATATCTGTCGTCACGATCTGGTCTGTGAATCGTGCTACCCGGCCGCCGCCATAGCCAACGTCGACAGTGGCATCGACCACCGTGATCCTGCCGGTCGTATAGTTTGTAGTGCGCCCCGTTTTCTGCACAATTGTGCCGATCGTTACTTTATCCTTGGGACGCCAGCCACGCACGTAACCACACCAATATATCTCACGGTCCAGATCGCAGAATTCGCCTTCAGCAATGGCTGCATCTACGAGGTTGCGATGCTTTTCTCGAGGAATCGCCGGCTCAAAGTCGATAGGAACAAACCGACTCAGCTTGGCGATGCGGTCGGCCGGATCGGTTCCGCCATCATAGGGACCGGGTTGAAGAATTGGATCTCCGGGAGAAGCGTCGTTGCTGTTGGCCAGCACATGGTTGTTACTGAGGATATAATACTGCTTGGGAACGCCATACCCCTGTAACGGGGGACTGACTTTGCCGTCACGCAAGATATCATACACACAAGTAGCAATGGTTCCTGCCGTGATGCGCACGTGCCCAACACTGTATCCCCCCTCGGCCGGACGGATGCGTTTGGCAAGAGACTGAGCAGTGATTGCTGGAGCGGATCCCCCACCAGCCATAGGATAGCCTATGGCGAGGACATCGGTTTGCATATCCTGCAGCTTGTTGGGAATCAAGTCCGCCTTGCTCACCTGTCCCTTTTCTAGCTTTTGGGTCACCAGTACGACAAGCGCCGGTTCGCCTGTAGGTTGTCCACTAATCCACTTGACGCCGACTCCCATACCAATGACGTTAGCTCGCGGTTTCTCTAGAAAGGTTTCGCAGCTAGCAGCTAACGCTTCTTGTGCAGAGATTGCATCGTTTGCTGCCAGCGTCATTTTTTTTGCTGTTTTACTTTCCATCATAATTCTCCTTTGCATAGGTAATCTGATAACCAGCTTTACTGCTCGAGTATTCCGGTCATAGAGCAGGTCTGGCGAATCAGAGGACGTTGGGTGACCGTACTATTTAGAGTGATGCCACCCGCGAACGAGGTGAACGATCTTGAAACGACACTAATGACTCTGCCTCTCGTTCGCGGGCTGGCTACATCCAAGGTTGAACTCTAGTCTTGTCGACTCGCTCAACGCTATGATCTGATGCATCTTAGCGAAGATACTTGATCGTTCATTGCGCCAACCGCTTCAACCCATTTGTAAGCGCCAGGCGGGTAGATCGAACCAGTGACTTCCCCAAAGTTCGAGTGGCGATAGAATCGCCATAGTCCCGAAAGTACGACGAACGAGGAAATCTGATCATTCAAGGATGTGTCCTCGGGATGATTCAGATTTCTCTCCATTCCAAAGATGTGTCTGTGATGACCTCGAAAATTTGCATGTTGGAAGACAATGACATGCCCTGCCCTGAACGATCCCAGATCGCCGCTGATGCCATGTGCGCCCTGCTGGGGATAATGCGCCGCCTCGCAGTTGTGGAGAGCATCTCCCATACGGTCTCCTTGCAAGAGCACCTTGCTCCAAAAGCACTCACAGACTTTTTCAGAAAGTCCGATCGCCAGATTGACGATGCCGCCAATGTAGGTCCGAGCCCCAGCTCCCATAACGGCAGGTTGAAGGGGCGGATTGAAAACCTGGCAAGAATTCCAATAGACGACCGCAGGACTGAGTGGGTCGCCAGACAGGCTTTGAAACCAATTGGCTTGCAGCGTGCCATCATCGAGCACGATCAAGTTTGGGTTTCCATGGCCGATGTTCACAAAGCCACACAAGCCGGACCTCAAGTAGTGCTTGTAATTGACCACTGAGGCCTCTACGCCTATTAACTTTTTGGAGGAGAAACCAGCGCTGATTGCACGCTGATGCACTGACTCAACGGCCTGTACCGCAGTTGGAATGTCCGAGCAGGGCGTCGCTACGACAAAGTCAGGAGACTCGTATGCAACCCATGAATCATATTCCTCTTCATCTTGGTTGTCGAAATCTTCTGACTCGTCATAGTTCTCGTGAATGGTTTGAATCTCATAGGCCTGATCGACGTCGATTTTTGTCACGTCAGCCGTATAAGTGTCTTTTCGCAACATATAGGCAATCAGATATTTGGGGGTTCCGTCGGCGGTGCGCTTGACTTTCACACTGACACTGCGGTACGCAACCTTGGTCTTGGGCAAAACGTGTTGGCGGATGACGTCAATGATTTGGTGTTCATCCTGTTGGTCGTAGGCTTTTTGCCTTTTTGGGGAAGCAAAGACTTTGATCTGGATGTCCTGGCTGCTGTTCTGGTCACTCATAGTAGTGTCCTCTCCGATCTAGCTGCAATCGATCCCGGTTTGATGCTTGCTCACACAACGTCACGCTGCAAGCCGCGCGCCTCTGTCTCGTAGAGGATACGCCGGCACGACGTAGAACGTCGTTGGCCGTGATGTAGGCTTGCCTCCCTGCCGTGCCATTGCCCCGGACAGGCTCACGCCCTCTGCACAGGGTTGCGGTTTTTTGGAAAGCCATTGTTGTATTCAAGTGAATCCAGTATATCAGCCAAGTCTATAGAAACTCTGTAGAAACTATATAGTGAGTCAAATCGGACGTTATTTTGACGGAAAAAAGCATGGTATAATAAAGAGGAAACCGCCAGCTCCTTTCTCTGCAACCTCATCCATTCCCTATCTTGTAGGAGATCGCAAGATGGCACGTTTGACGCTAAACTTGCTCGGCCCACCAGAGATTGAACAGGACGGCAAGCCTGTCGATGGGTTTGTCTCGAACAAGGTGCGAGCCCTGCTGATCTACCTGGCAGTCGAAGCCGCACGACCACATCGCCGTGAAACGTTAGCCGGCTTGCTGTGGGCCGAGTGGTCGGAACATGCTGCACGTGCCAATTTGAGCAACGCCCTCTCTAATCTGCGCTCTATCTTGGGAGACCGTCAAGCGGACAATGACCATCAGCCCCTATCCTACCTGCTTGTTACTCGAGGAACGATTCGACTCAATGCAGCCAGCGATTATTGGGTAGACGTGACCGCTTTTTCCGATCTGGCAGCGATAGAGCGGGGCAGCAGAGCCACCATACAGCAGCTAGAGAAGGCGGCAGCACTGTACCGCGGCCCATTCCTGGAAGGGTTTTCTGTTGCCGGTGGCGCTGCATTTGAGCACTGGGCGCTGGTTGTTCGAGAGCGCCTTGAACGTGAGGTATCAAAGGCGCTCGATCGGTTGGTAGAGCAGTACGAGTCACGCGGCGAGTACGAACAGGCGCGCAACTATGCCTGGCGTCTGGTAGAACTGGAGCCGTGGCAAGAGCAAGCGCACCGGCAATTGATGCGTCTGCTGGCTCTGAATGGTCAGCGCAGTGCGGCCCTGGCACAGTATGATGCTTGCCGGCGTATCCTGGAAGACGAGTTGGATGTCGAACCGGAAGAAGAGACGGCAGCGCTGTATGAGCAGATTCGCGACGAGAAGCTGATTGCTCCCAAAGGCATGCCCGAGCTTGCAACTGATAGTCTGGCTGTGGTTTTTCCCCAAGAGCGCCCAAGCGAAATACCGACCGTTCCTTTTCAGGCTCCGTCCGATGTTGCGTATTTTGTGGGACGCAAACAGGAATTGGCAGATTTCTGCGCCTTGATGGCCCGTTTCACCCGGCAGTGCGTCTTTTGCCTGACCGGTATGGGTGGTGTAGGTAAAACGGCTTTTGCGATCCACGTCGCACATCTGCTGAGAGACGATTTTGTCGACGGCGTATTATGGGCTAATGCGGCAATCAGCGAGCCGATGGCGATCCTGGATAGTTGGTCTCGTGCTTACGGTTGCGATTTTAGCAGCCTGCCGGATCTGGAAAGCCGTGGGGCGGCCATGCGTAATCTATTGAGTGACAAAAAAGTGCTGTTGGTGCTCGATGATGTACGCAGTGCCGAGCATGTGCATGCGCTGCTGCCCGGCGGCGACCACTGTACGGTGCTGCTGACGACCCGCAACCTGGAACTCGCCACAAGCTTGAACGTGCCGCTGTATCCACTGTCACCGCTCAATCTGGAAGACTGTCGGGAAATGATGTGCCGTATCCTGGGGGATCAGCGAGTGCACGATGAACGCGCGTGCGCCGACGAGATGTGTGGCCTGTTGGGCAACCTGCCGCTGGCGATCGAGATTGCTGCCCAACGTCTGGCTTCGAGACGGTGGTGGACGTTGACCGACCTGGTGGAACGGCTACGAGATGCGGAGCGCCGTCTCTATGAACTCAAGATCAGCGATCGCCAGGTACGCACTTCGTTTGCCGTTAGTTGGGATCTGCTGGATGAGGATCTGAAGCATAGTTTTGCCTTGCTTGGTGTTTTCGAGGGACGGGCGTTTACAATACCGGCCTTTGCTGCGGTGGCTGGTCTGGATCGATCTGAAGCAGAGGATCATCTGTACGATTTGATTGTGCTGTCATTGGCTTGGGAACAAGAAGCCATGCGTTACCGCCAGCACCCTCTGTTGGCCGATTTTGCGCGCGAGCAGTTGCGAGAGAGTGATGCTGCGTACAAGGAGATGGTGCGTTATTATCTTGATTATGTAGTCGAGCACCAGCACGATTATGAGCGACTGGAACTCGAGTGGGACAATCTGTCGGCCAATATGCGTATTGCATACCGGAGCAAGATGTGGCCGGCTACAATTGATTACGCCCGGATACTTTCCGATGTTTGGTTCAAAAGAGGACATTATTCGGATGCACGGCAAGGATACAAATGGGCGCTCAATGCAGCACAAATAATGCAAGATGATCGGACGCAGGCTTTTATCTTGTACCAATGGGGACGAGCTTGTACCCATCAAAGCGACTATACTCAAGCCAACGAGCATCTATCCGAGAGCTTGCAGCTCTATGCTGAGATAAATGACCAGGCAGGCATGGCTGGCGTCAAGTATGAACTGGCTGATGTCGCCTTTGAGCAGGCAGATTTTGCCAGGGCGCGCGAGCTCTTGGCCGAAAGTATGGCGACTCGAAAAGTGCAGTTGGGGAACGAGCTGGGTACGGCCTCTATTCTGTGCAAATTGGCACAAGTTGAGTACGCTCAAACGCACTATAGCGATGCTCAACAACTGGTGCAACGCGCCTTAGCTATGCACGAGGAGGCAAATGACAAAAGTGGCTGTATCCAGGCCTTGCGCCTGTTAATCAGCATCGCGGTCACTTCCCGAGATCACGACTTGGCCGAGATGTATTGCCAATGTGCGCTGACGCTATGTCATGAGACGAAAGAGAAACACGAACTAGCACTCATACTTCACAAACTATCCGTTATTCACTATTCCAAACATGTTCTTGGCAAAGGTGGTGATCTTGAGGCTGGAAGAGACTATGCTGAACAAAGTTTGCAGTTATTCCAATCGATGGGGGAACTCCGATCACAAGCACAAGCACTCTGGCTTCTCAGCGAGATCGATGGGGCTTCTGGACTGCACGAACCAGCACTGGTAAAAGGACAACGGAGCTTGGACTTGTGTGAGAAACTTGGCGATCTTTGGGGCAAAGTCTATCTGATGTCTCACCTGGGCGATTTGTACGTCAAGGTTATGCAACCGAAAAAAGCGCGCAGCATGTGGCAAAATGCACTTGCACTCATCTCTGATCAGGAACATCGCCTGACTGATTCCTTGCGTGAACGCCTCAAAGAGTTGGATGGCGGTGCTTCCAGCAGTCAAGGTACCGAATAATTCACTCCATATTCAATCCCCGGCACATAAGAAAAGTGCCGGGGATTGGCGTTGATCGACTGCTCAGATTTCAGGAGCGACGAACTAGGGATGATCTGTCCATACACCGTTGGAAAAGGTGTTCCAGCCATCTGCAATCGCGATGTGAACCCACGCGGGAATTTCATCCATCCCAGTGCTATTTGGTTCTGAATCCTCACCTACTTGGAAAAACGGTTGAGGCCATGGTTCTTTTCCAGATATGTCCAGAGTACCACAATTATTTATATAGGTGGATTGCGTTTCGACAAACGTGCGAATGCATTCCTGTTTTGGTACTCGGTCCTCAATTTGCAGTAGATCATCCGGTGCGCGCCACGCTGAAGGATCCGATGGGGTTCCCGGCTCGAAATACGCTGCGAATTGGCCAAACAACGCCGTTTCTGCCATTTCTAGTCTGTGTCGCAAATCAGCGGAGGCATATGTAGACGTTGGGGGGGGGCTGTCGTCTAGCCTTGTTTGGACGTCTGGGTTGCGGCTTTCTCGCCCGAAAACACGCCAAAGCGCGTCTAAAAAACGGTGCAAAGGCCCTGCTTTTGGTTCTCTCTCAACTGATCCATACGCCAAATCAGCGGGATCTTGCGTTCGCTGAAAATCCTGGCCTATGATCGTTTTCCAGTCTTGGGTCGTGTGAATCAAGATGTCATCTTGCGAGAAAAGTTTTATCGTGTAATCTATGACCCGGTCCATCGGCGGCTTGACAGCCTTGTCTATAAGCGAGATGAGATGAAGAGTTTGAAGCTTGTTTTCGCTGCCAAGATCCAAAGTACCTCTTTCAGTATCCGATCTGCCAAGATCGTCTTCTCGGACATTTTTGCGCAAGTGCCACAGGTCTTCCAGCCTTTTGCCCCACTCTGGAAAACCTGTCTTGTATAGGGTCTGTGTGTAGACATAAGGTCTTATCATAGGCATAGCATGTTCGCCATCATCTGTGATAAACGATTTTGGTTTCCTTTCCATCTGTATGGCTTGAAAAGAGAGTGCCGCCACCGGGCCGGCAACAATGCAGCCATACACATCGGCAAAGGTCTCTTCCCGCCAGGGAGCGCAATCGGTTTCTGTGTCGATCTCTTTGTGAATGTCAGTTTCACCATGTATTCCACGACGGAATACATAGTGTCCAATCTCGTGCGGGATGGCCAAATAATCCTGAGGCGAGTTTATACAGGTGAGAGGGATGCCAATCAGTGCGACCGGAGCATAAGGAATGATTCGAATAGAATTAAGTTTTGTAAAATAGACGAGAACAGTCGTATCTTTGTCAACCAATCCTGCACTTATTGCTGGCTGAAGGGCGGCCCAAGCCAATCGATCGGCTATGTCAAGTGCTTTTTGAGCTCTTGCTGATTCGACGGCCAATTCGGCAGCAGCCTTGGCCGATTTGGATGCTGCCAACGCTTCTTCCAGCACGGCCTTGGTGCCCGGTTCGGATATCCCTGCCGCGATAGATTGCGCATGCAATGCCAGATTATGCATCTCCTGTGTCTTTGATTTCAAGCCTTCAGGATCCTGCATTTGCAGGACTTGCGAAGCAACGTTATTCAAATCATCTGCCAATTGGCGCACATTTGCATCCTGGGTTGTTGATACCACATACGCAGTCTTTACTTGGACCTCATATGTCTTCCATCGAATCTTTTCTAGCTGCTCTGATGTCATCTCTCGCTGCCAAACCGCTCGCTGGAGGGCATGGATGTCGTGAGTAATCTGAGAGATGATACCATGCAGAGCATACTCTTGTGGGTATTGCGAGCATTTGCTCAGGGTACCGTTCAAAAATCCATTGTAAAGGAATGTGAACTGACCCGCAGCAAACACGCGAAGGCGTTTGGTCAAAGAAAGCAGTGTAGGTTGACGAGGAAAAGTAGTATGCTCTAGCCGTTTTGAAAGTCTTTCTATCTGGTTATCCAAAGTCTGCCAACGATCTTTCCAAACTTGTAACTCCATAGTCTTTCCTCCCCTTTCTTTGCAAGTACGAAAAAACCAACTATAAAACAGTATAACACAGATAACAATCAATTGTCAATGATTTTTGTAAATCCAGGTGCAATTCGTGGCGGCAAATCTGTTTGCTTGCGCCCAGTGCCAGTTTCGAGTATGGTCCCGGTGATGGAAAACAGTCCTCAATTGCGACGAGTTTCTAATCAGCAATTCCTACATATGCTCCATCTCCCTCCCTACAAGTTGCAGTTTTGGCAAAACATTGTTGTCAAGTAGAACCAGTATACGGAATGTGTCAAGTTTTGTGAGACAACTATTGGTAGAAATTAGGGAGCATAACCGGCTCCCTGGGCGGTCCAAAGCCCCTACGG
>JAFGJF010000430.1 GCA_016929205.1 Anaerolineae bacterium | reverse complement strand
TCCTCCACCTACGACTTGATTGGGTCAATGGGCGGTTTGATAGCTTGTTCACGCTGGCTGTCTCCCCCAACCTATGAATGCGCCCGTACATCTGTTTCCGCGAGTGCGTCATAGTATTGCTGCATCCACGAAGCGTAGCGATTGACCAATTCTCCAAAACGTTTTGGGTCGGTTCCTGCAGCCCAAAGCAGCATTTCCCAGCCAAAGAGGTCGATCATACCGGAAATGAGTGTGACATAAGTGCCGGTCATATTGACGCCATCTGGATTAGCCTGGCAGTTGGCATCATAATGCGCCTCAAAACGGCGGATCAGTTCGGTTTTGTCTTTGGTTCCCAGGCTCTTCCAGGGATCGAAATTAAGCACGTCTTGGGGATCGTCGAATAGGTTGTATACCGTGTCTCGTCGGTCTACACCACCGGCAGCATATTCGGCATGGCCCATATCACTGTGTGTTTCACCAAACTCGCTGCCGCCGATGAGCGTGCTCCAAAAAAAGGAATAATCCCACGCCGTTTTGAAAGCTTTGCTGGCCCGTGTTTTGACATCGTCGGCGCTGTCCACACCGACATCGATGCCGGTCACTGTTTTGATGAGTGCCCAGTGTCCTTCGGCAGAATACTCGGTGCGGGGAATAGTTCTTGGCATGTCCAGGTTGATTGCGGCCCAGCCATCTTGATATGACATTGTTTGTCCTCTCGTTCTTTTATCGTGTGGCCATTGCTTTTGGACCAACATATTAGCATAGTCGTTCTGTTTCGTCAATAAAGAGTCTGTGCAGCAAGAGGAAATTGTGGTAAAATGGGGCAGAAGAGAGATGGTCAAGGGGTGGAAAATGGATTTGTGTAATGCGACTAGAGTTGATGTTGATTGGTTTCATCTGTCGATTGTGGTATACTTGATATCGCCGTGACGCACAGCCTGGGTGTAGAGGAGGATCATGATGGTGACCGAGTCAGAGACAACTGCGGAACCTGTCCCATATCTGACTGATTCAACGGGAAAAGAGCATTTCTTGCGAGGTGAGGTCATTACGATTGGTCGTGCAGTCGATAATGACATTGTTATCACCAGCAAGCGTGTTTCCCGCGAGCATACACGCATACGCTGTGAAAGCTGGCGGGTGGTTTTGGAGGATGCAAACAGCACGAATGGTACCTTTCTGAACGACGAGCGTGTGATGTCGCCGGTGGATCTGCGTGATGGCGATCGGATCACGATAGGTGGGATAACGTTTGTCTTTCACGATCCCGATATTACTGTCCGCGACACGCCGCTGCCCGAACTCCAAGTCGACGAGTCTGCTGGCGTGGTGCGCGTGAATCGTACCAAGGTGACGCTTTCACCTAAAGAGTTTGCACTGGTGGCTTTTCTCTACGAGTGCCGCGGTCAAGTCTGTTCCAAGGATGACATTGGTAATGCCGTGTGGCCTGAGTATCAAGAGAGTGGCGTCTATGATTATCAGGTCGAAAACCTGGTGCGCCGCCTGCGGTCCAAACTAGAGCTCGATCCTGCCGAGCCTAAACTATTGGTAACTGTTCGTGGTCTGGGGTACAAGCTGATGACGCGTCAATAGCTGGCGCGCAAGCGGTTGGGGATTTCGGTGGTTAGCTGTTAGCTAACCGATAGGTCACAAACGAAGAAACGTGATATGCTGTTTATGGACGGGTAGGTTAGTCATTAGCATCAGTAGTGAGTCGAACGGGAGACGTCAAGTGGCCTCCGTTTCTTTACAGGGACAGACATTAGGCAAATATCGCATCTTGGAGCCGCTGGGGCGTGGTGGGATGGCGCGGGTTTATAGAGGCTATCATCCACAGCTTGACCGTTACGTGGCGGTCAAGGTTTTGCGCCCCGATCTGGTTGACGACGCCGAGTTTTTGGCTCGATTTCAGCGCGAGGCCAGGTCGGTAGCCGGGCTCAGGCATCCTAACATCATTCAGGTTTACGACTTTGACGTCCAAGATGGCATCTACTATATGGTCATTGAACTGCTGGAAGGCGATACGCTCAAGGCCTGGCTGAACAACTATCGTGCATCAAGCGAGTGCATGCCTTTAGGTGACATCGTGCATATTTTGCTTAACGTGCTCGACGGGTTGGCCTACGCGCACGGGGAAGGGATGATTCACCGCGATATCAAACCTGCCAACATCATGCTGACATCAAGTGGGCAGGCTGTTCTTACCGACTTTGGCATCGCACAAATTGTTGGCGGCACACAGCACACCGTTTCAGGTGCATTGATGGGCACCCTCAATTATATGGCCCCCGAACAAGGATTGAAAGGGGCTTGCGACGCTCGAAGCGACATCTATTCGTTGGGCATTGTGTTCTATGAGATGCTGACGCGGTCCATTCCTTTTGATGCTGACACACCGCTGGCGATTTTGATGAAGCATTTGAACGATCCTCTGCCGCTCCCCCGGCAGGTTGATCCTTCTATTCCAGAGCCCTTTGAGCGCGTGGTACTCAAAACGCTGGCCAAGCAGGCAGAGGATCGGTATCAGACTGCCAGTGAAATGGCGCAGGCGTTGTATGCGGCAGCAAAACATGCCCAAGTCGATATACCAGCGCGGGTTTCGTCAATTCCTGTGTTGGGTGCGGATCAACTGTCCGACTCGGTTATTATCCTTTCCGGAACCGCACGCGCTGATATCCGGGATATGCACTTTGCCGATGCGGAAACAGACACAACGCTGGACGATCGTCTGGCACAGGAGCGCGCCGCCAGCATAACTGGTGCGCGTGCTGACCCTGTTCAGGCTGACTCGAAGGGTGCCGTTTCCAGGGACGCTGTTTTTCAGCAATCTGTCCCCAATCAGACTGATCCCGCGCCGGTATCACTTGCTCCGATTGTGCCTGCCCGGGCATTGTCCCAGTTTTTTAGCGATCTTGTGCAGCAGCGCATTTTCCAACTGAACATTCCTGTCGGCGTGGCGATCCCGGCGGGAGTAGGGTTGGCCGTTGCTTTTAACTTGGGTGCTGTTTGGTTGAGCGGCTTGCTGAACAATTGGGCGATCTTTGAGATCGGGTGGCCGATCGAGCTGCTTGTGGTTGCTTGCGCACTGGCTTTTATGATGTACTCTACGTCTACGGTCTGGTTGTTAGTTCCAACGTGGATATTGATGGGGAATGGTCTGCTGTTTTCTTATTGTTCGCTGACCAACAACTGGCAGCACTGGGCGTTTTTATGGCCGGCAGAGCCCTTGTTGGTGGCAGCCGCAATTATTGTGACGATTCAGTTGGCTCGACGGAAGGATTTCGCACGGCGTTTGAGTCGTCCGTTGGGATGTGGGCTGATTGCGACATGCTCACTGTGGAGTCTGGTCGTTGCCATTGGGGCAATGGTTGTGGGATTATTCAGGTAAAAGGAGGTTGGTTCGCGATGTCGAAAGGCTCGTCGGGTCGGTCAAGCACGGTTGGTTCGGTGATTTGGGGGGTGATTCTCATTGGCGTGGGAGGTTGGTTTCTTTTGGATGCAATTGGGATCTCTTTGCCAGGGATTGATACCTTTTGGCCTGTTTTCCCAGTGCTGGTTGGCTGTGCTTTTGTGTTTGGTTGGTTGACCAGTTCAGATAAACGATCTGCACACGGGATCATGATCCCGGCGACGATCAATATTCTCGTCGGGCTCTTTTTCTTTGGCTTTACGTTTGGCTTTTTCGAGTGGGGTGACATGGCCTATCTATGGCCGGTCTTTCCATTGATTGTGGGCATTTCTTTTCTCGTCGCCTGGGTGTTCAGCTTTTTCCGGGAGTGGGGATTATTGATTCCGGCAGGCGTTACGGGTGCCGTTGGCGTGATTGGACTGGCGTTTACGCTTGACAAACTGGATAACGTCTATCTGAATTTGCTGATCAAAGGTTGGCCTGTTCTGTTGATCTTGATGGGATTGGGCACGCTGCTTAGGGGGCTCTTTGGCCGAACCACAACCCGTTCCTCTGGAAACGAGCCGGTTTGGACGGAGGATAGTCAGGTTCAAGTGAATGATCAAGCCACACTTGAAGATTATGAAGGCGAACGAGCTTCTGAAAAAGAGGTCGAGGTCCAGGCCTTCAAATACGAAGCGTTGCAGGATCAGGCGGACAAGTAATATCGGCGGACAAGTAGCACCGGCTGAAAACAAGTCAGTTTGTTCAGAACCTCATGACGGGTGGAGATGTTGCCAGCAAGCACAGATTGGGCTTGCTGGCACGGGTGCGTCCAGCGGGAGATAGTAAAAGCTAATGTTTTGTTCTCATAGGATGCGTTCGATCCTTGCCGGCCTGTTTCCTTTTGGTTGGGGCAACATTACCAAATTGTCGATTGTGTATTTTTTCTCCACCCTGTATTTTTACGCTCCTGTGGCGACGCTTTATCTGCGGGGCCGGGGGTTGAATTACGTTCAAATCAACTCGCTGTGGGGGATCATTGTCGGCACGATGTTTTTGACCGAGATTCCCACTGGCATGCTCGCCGATCGCCTGGGGCGCAAGCGGGCGATCCATATCGCACTGGCATTGCAGCTTTTGGGGGAAGTCATTTTCATTTTTGCAGACAATTATGCATTTTTTGCGCTTGCCTCTATCGCCGGCGGGCTAGGGTTTGCATTTTCTTCTGGCTGTGTTGAAGCGTTGGTATACGATTCGCTAAAAGCGGCCAAACGGGAAGGGGCGATGAGCGAAGCGATGGGGTTGATTGATGCAGCCCAAAAACTTGCCAATTTGCTGGCTTATGCTGCAGGCGGCTTGTTGACGGTCAGGCTGACGGAGAAACGTTTTGTGTTGGCGGTCGTCTGGACCGCGTGCGCGGTAGGGATAGGTTTTCTGACAACGCTGATGCTCAAGGAGACGCAGGATCGATTGCCAAAGCAAGAACGTGTCCATTCCATCACCTTGTTGGTGGATGGGATACGGACATTGCGGGACAATCGCGCGTTTTTGGGCCTGGTTTTGCTGTCATTGGCGACGGTGCCCTTTGTCGATTACTTGCTGGGGCTGGCCCAACCGCGCCTGGTTGCAGCCGGCACGCCTTCGTTATGGTTGGGGTTCTCGCGCGCTTTGGCGGCGGGATTGAGTATTTTGGGCGCGCGTTATGTCTATCGCCTGGAAAAATGGGTCGGTCACAGGGCGAGTTTGTTTTTGGTGACGGCCTTGCCGGGCGTGATGCACGTGCTGATGGCCATGGTATTGTACCCGGTTTGGTCGGTGGTCGTTTTTTGCGCCCTGGTTGGCTCGACCAGCTTGAAGGGGCCGCTCTTTGCCGGGCATCTGAACCAGCATATCGAGAGTCAGAACCGGGCCACGGTGTTGTCATTGATCAGCATGATTTCGGGCATCTATGTCGCGCTGATGGGGTTGGTCATTGGCCGGATCGGCGATGTGTCATTGCCGTTGGCATTTGGTTTTATGGGAGTGGTCGTACTATGTGGTGCGATTATCTTTTACCCCCGGGGACGGGGTAAAGCCGTTTTAGGATAGGTATCAAGTAAAGGAGGTGTAGAACAATGAGAGTCCTGGTAGGCGCTGTTGGACACGAGTCCAATACATTTACGCCGTTTCTGACCACAAAAGAGGATTTTTTCATTCGCTATGGCGAGGAGAGTCTGAGCCATCGTCTTGGATATCGCGGATCGTTTGGCGGAATTGTTAGTGTGCTGCAAGCGGCTGGGGTCGAGCTGGTACCTACGCTTGCGGCCGGTGCGATGCCGGGAGGCGTGGTCGAGCGCAGTGCGTACGAAATGTTCAAGCAGACGGTGCTTGAACAGGCGCACGGTATAGATGGCGTCTGCCTGCATCTTCACGGCGCGATGCGGGCGGAAGGGCTGGATTATTGTGAGAACGACTTGCTGCGGGATTTGCGGGCCAAACTCGGTCCAAATGTGCCCATTTCGATTGCCCTGGATATGCACGCCAACATTGTCGCCGAGATGGCAGAAAGCGTGGACGCGATGGTCGCTTATCATCGCGCTCCGCATACCGATTCGTTTGAAACGGGCCAAAAGGCTGCGCAGATGTTGTTGCAGATGCTAAACCAAGGTGTACAGCCTGCAATCGGGTTTAGCAAGATCCCGTTTTTGCTGCCGGGTGAAATGGCACAGACGGCGCTCGATCCGATGAAGTCAATGATGGACATGGTTGAAGCCCTCGAACAGCGTCCGGGGGTGCTATCTGCTTCGCTGGCCAACGGGCACTGTTGGGCCGATGTGCCGGACATCGGCGTGATCGCGATTGTCGTCACCGACGGCGATGCGGAACTGGCGCAAACCGAAGCTGATCGCTTGGCCTCCGTTTTTTGGGAGCGCCGGGCCGAGTTTGGCGTCAGCGCCGAAGCGTATCCTCTCCGGGAGGCAGTTGAAAAGGCCTTGGCTGCGTCCGAGTCCACGGTGTTTCTCTCTGACTCGGGCGATAATCCCGGTGCGGGGGGGACGACCGACGTACCCGCTCTGTTGGAGGAACTGCTGGCGCAAAAGGCAGGCAGTGTGGTCTTGGCCTCGATCTGGGATGTGGCGGCGGTGCAGGCCTGTATGGATGCGGGTGTGGGAACCGAGATCACGCTGTCTGTGGGAGGCAAACTGGATACGCGACACGGTACACCGCTGCAGGTGACCGGACGGGTGCGACTGTTGACCGACGGTGAGCATTACCAGGGCGGCATTCGGCAAGAGTGGGGGCGAGGCCATCGGGGGCCGATTGCCGTGCTAAACGTGGACGGCGTCGACGTGATTCTGTCCTCAACGAGGTTGAGTTTTGTCGATCCGGTTCAGCTTCGCAGCCTGGGGCTGGAGCCGCTGGATTACCGCATCGTCGTGCTCAAACGGGGGTACCTTACTGCTCCCTTTGTGGCGATCTGCGAACGCTCCATTCTGGCCTTTACGCCCGGTGCAACAAACTGCCAGGTTGCAGAGATGGAATTTGTGCGTGTCAATCGGCCAATGTATCCGCTCGATCTGGATGCGACCTGGACACCTGGCTGAGTCTTATGTCCCAACAAAAAAAGGGCGCACAATGCGCCCTTTTTTCATTTACGTCTATATTATACCATAGTTCCGGTGCGTATGTCAATACGCAAAATGTCCTATGGACAACGACGTTGTGATATGGTAAACTGTATGCTGTGCTCACCCATTATTCACGTATCTAGAGCAACCCTTCCCCATCCAATTCGTATGACACCTGTCACGCTGCTGCGTAGGTGTTGTGCGTCTGGAGGAAAAGACCAACCACAAAAACAGAAAAGGAGCGTATGATGGTGTCAAGGTGGCCAACGTGCAAAATCACGGTGTTGAAAGCAATGTACAATCCCGAGATTGCGGAGGAATACCGCCGCCCGGATGTAGACAAAGGACCATGCAAGTTTTTCACGGCAGGACAAGAATTTATCGTCGACTATCTTGCTCAAAAGCCCGAGGGTTTTGCATGTGAATGGGCCTGGGATGATATCCACAAAGTGATTTTGACCTTGATGTTGAAAGGCGATTTCAGCACGTGGATGAAAGACGGCAATATGTTTATCACGTGTTGTACCGATGGCGTCAAGCCGGTTGTTTTCAAGATCGAGCGACTTGAGCAAGGACGTGAAGAGGCCTAGCCGGACTTTTTCTTTTCCACAAAGAGTTTGCATGTTATAATGCAGTTACTTGTACGTAGGTTTTCTCTTTCTCATCCATAGCCGACTCCTCGTTCTCGCCTCATACCAGCGAGGGGTTGGCTTTTTTTTTTCAGCAAGGAGAAGAAACGACGGATGAAGATTCCTGTCAGGCAATATTGGGACCTGCTGGTGGATTATCTCAGGCCGCAATGGCCCAAGGTGTTGGTGTTGACCGTGTTGCTGCTGGGGGGTATCGGCCTGCAATTGATCAACCCGCAAGTGATGCGCCGTTTTATCGATACGGCGACGCAGATGGCAGCGTCGGTTGGCGATGCTGCTGAGCGAACGACACAGCTTCGCAATATGGCACTGCTGTTCATCGGTTTGGCGTTGGTGCAACAGGTTGTCAACGTCATTGCCACTTATCTCAGTGCCAGTGTAGGCTGGACGGCGACGAATGCCCTGCGTGCCGACCTGGCTGACCACTGCTTACGGCTTGATATGTCATTCCACAATGCACACACCCCCGGCGAGATGATCGAACGGCTGGATGGCGACGTGACCGCGCTGACCAACTTTTTTTCCCAGTTTGTGATCCAGGTATTTGGCAGCGTTTTGCTGTTGGTCGGTGTGCTGGTGCTGCTCTATCTCGAAGACTGGCGCGTTGGCGTGGCCTTTACGGTGTTTGCTGCTATCGCGTTTTTTGTGCTGCTCAAATTCCGCAACATTGCCGTGCCACATTGGGAGTCTGCTCGCGAGGCGAGTGCCGACCTGTTTGGCTTTCTGGAGGAACGTCTTGCCGGTACGGAAGACATTCGCGCCAGC
>JAFGJF010000429.1 GCA_016929205.1 Anaerolineae bacterium | reverse complement strand
GTGCTCGCCACCGCCCTGTCGCACGTGGACGTGCCGCCGTGCGTGCAGGTCGAGCAGCACATCGATGCCCTGCCCGCTATCCTGGCCGATGCCGACCAACTGGGACAGGTTTTCGGCAACCTGATCCTCAATGCCACCCAGGCGATGCAGAGCGGAGGGCGGCTGACCATCGAGGCCCGGCAGGCGCCGGCGCTGCCGGCTTTTACCAAACCCGGTTTTATGCCCGAGCATCCAGACGCCGGTGCGGAAGGCTGGATCGTCGTATCCATTGCCGATACCGGCCCCGGCATCGCGCCGGAACACCTCGATCGCCTCTTTGAGCCGCTTTTTACCACCAAGGCCAAAGGAATGGGCCTGGGGTTGGCCCTGGTCAAGCTGCTCACCCAGGCTAACGGCGGCGGCATTGCCATCGAAAGCGCACCGGGGCAGGGAACCGTATTTCACACCTGTTGGGCGCTGCGGTCAGAGGAAATATCATTGGCAGGAACGAGGTAGGCAATGACTTTTGTTTACGACCAGGTCCAAGGGCATCGGCCTGGGACTGGCTCTGGTCAAGATGTTGGTAAACGTGCATGGCGGCGCCATCTACGTCGAGAGCGCTGTTGGCCGGGGCAGTACGTTCACGATCGAACTGCCGATCGTAGAAGACCCTAAAGGTTTTGAAAACCTTTAGGGTCTCACAAGGAGACGAATATGACAACCGCTAAACGCAAGACTAGCATCTTGATCGTCGACGACGACGACAGCCTGCGCCGCACCATGACCTTGATTCTCACCCACAAAGGCTACGCAGTCGAAAGCGCGCTCGACGGCGCGCAGGCCGTCGAGCTGGTGCGGGCGCACCCATTCGACATGGTCTTGATGGACATCCGCATGCCGGTGGTGAACGGCGTAGAGGCGCTCAAGCAGATCCGGGCCATCCGCCCCGAAGCGGTGGTGACGATGATGACCGCCTATGCCGTCGAAGACCTGATCGAGGATGCGCTGGCTGAAGGAGTGTTTGCCCTGCTCGACAAGCCGGTCGAGATCGACCAGGTGATCGCGCTGATCGAACAGGCCCGGCAGGCCCGGCAGGGTGCGCTCGTGCTGGTCGTGGACGACGACCGGGGAACGTGTACGATGCTGGAGGACGTCCTGCTGCAGGCCGGGTACCGTGTCTGCACAGCACACAGCGGACAGGAAGCCATCGACCGGGCGCACCGGACGGCCTATGATATCCTGTTGATCGAGCTCAACCTGCCCGTGCTTAACGGCCTGGAGACCTACCTGGCGATCAAAAAGATCCATCCCCAGGTTGTGGCTATTGTTTTTACGACTTGTCCGAAACAGGTGGCCGAGCTGGCGCTCGACAACAATGCCTACGCCTGCCTGTCCAAGCCATTGGATATCGATCGACTGCTGGACCTGATCCGGGAGAGCGATCGCAAGAAATGGGAGCGCTAGTATGAGTGAACCAGACGAACGAGCACGGATCCTCATCGTCGACGACGATGAAAGCACACGCAAAACGCTGTCCTTGATCTTGGAGAAAAAAGGTTACACGGTCGAGGTCGCCGGAACCGGGCAGTCAGCCCTGGAGCGGATCGACCAGTGTGCTTTTGATGCGGCGCTGCTGGATATTCGCCTGGCCGATATGGATGGGGTCGAGCTGCTGGCTCCGTTCAGGCAGCGCTACCCGGACATCGTGCTGATCATGGCCACCGGCTATGCCTCGCTGGACACGGCCATCCGCGCCGTCAACGAAGGGGCCGATGGCTACGTGCCCAAGCCGCTGGATATGGACGTCGTCCTGCTCAAGATCCGGGATCTGCTTGCCCAACAGCGGCTGCGGCGCGAAAATCGCCGGCTGTACGACCTGGCCCAGCAGGAACTCCAGGAAAGGCGGCGCGCCGAGCAGGCGTTGCGCGAGCGGGAGCGGGAACTCGCCACCCTGATGGGCAATCTGCCCGGCATGGCCTACCGCGCGGCCAGGCCCGGGCCGAGCCAAAATGTGCCCGAATGGACGATGGAGTTTGTCAGCGAAGGGTGCTTCGACCTGACCGGGTACGCGCCCGACGACCTGCTGCTCAATCGAAAACTGGCCTACGTGGAGCTGATCTTGCCCGAAGACCGGGATATGGTCCAGGAAAAAGTGCAGGACGCGCTGTCCAGGGACGAACACTTTGAGCTGACTTATCGCATCGTCACCGCCGAGGGCGCGACCCGCTGGGTCTGGGAGCGCGGGCGGGGCATTCGCGGCGACGATGGCGGCGTGCGTTGCCTGGAAGGATTTATCCACGACATCACCGAACGCAAGCAGGCCGAAGATATCGCGAACAGCCTGTACGAAACCAGCCGCGCCCTGGCCTCGTCACGCGACGAAGACGAGACCATCCGCACCATCTTGCGGGGCGTGTATCGCACCCTGAACTGCGAACACGTGATTTTTTCGGCCGTCAACGAGCAGGCGCACACGATCGGCATCCGCCACGGCATCTGGAACGGGCAGTTCGACCTGTTTCCCGAGTGGATCAGCCTGTCCCAGTATTCGTTGGACGAACCGGACATCCTCGCCGACATCGTTCACCACGGCCGCGCCGAGATCATTGGCGAGTGGGACGACCGTCTCAACCGCGCGATCTGGGAGAAATTCGGCCACGAGCGATTTTTGCGCATCTTTATGCCGGTCAGAATGCAAAACCGCGTGCTCGGCGTCGTCGAAGTGGGATACGACCGGCACAGCAAGGAGCGCATCGAGCAGGCTGAGATATCTGCGCTGACCGCGTTTGCCGATCAACTGGCTGTGACCCTGGAAAACACGCGCCTGTTTGTCGAGACGGAACAGCGTGCGGCGCGCCTGCAAGTGGTACACGAGATCGACCAGGCGATCCTCACCGCGCGCTCGCCGCAAGAGATCGCCCAGGTCGCGCTGGCCCACATCCGGCGGTCGGTGCCCGGCACCGACGGGTACGTGGCGCTGCTTGAGCGCGACGGCGGCGAGATCGTCGTCTTTGCCGTCGATGCGGAGCGGCCTGCCGCGCTCCAGGTCGGTTCGCGCTTTGCCATCCAGGGCTCGCCCGAGCTGGACACCATACTGGAAAGCAAATTGATCTCGGACGACGATCTCATGCGCCAGCCGGACCTGCCGCACGTCCTGGCGGCCCTGCGTGAAACAGGCATCCGCACCTACCTGGCTGCCCCGCTGCGCGTCCAGGATGCGCTGGTCGGCATCATGGTCATCGCCTCGGAACGGCCGCAGCATTTTACAACCACACACCAGGATATCTTGCGCGAAGTGTCCAACCAGGTTGCCGTGGCCCTGCACAACGCTCGCCTGGAGGCCGCGCGCCGGGCCGAAAGCGAGCGGCTGCGCACCTTGATCGACAACCTGCCGGAGGGCATCCTGCTCCTGGCTCCGGACGACCGGATCGTCCTCTCCAACCCGGTTGGCGACGAGCTGCTGGCCCAGCTTGGCGCCGCACGCGACCGGCCTTTGTCCCACCTCGGATCGCACCCGCTGGCCGATATCCTGGACGCCGATTTCGCCGTCCCGCTGTCGCTGATCATCGAGGAGTCGTCCCGGCACCTGGAAGTGGCCGCCTTTGCCATCGAATCGTCGCAGGCATCGAGCCCGGGCACGCTGATGCTTTTGCGCGACGTAACCGAGCTGCGCCAGGCCCAGGATCTGGCCCGCCAGCACGACCGGCTGGCCGCGGTGGGGCGTCTGGCCGGCGGCGTGGCCCACGATTTCAACAACATTCTCACCGCCATCACCGGCTATGCCGGCTTGATACAGGATTCGCTGCGTTCCGACAACCCACTCGACTGGCCGCCGGCGTCCGAACTGCGTGCTGACCTGGAACAGGTAACCCTGGCTGCCAGGCGGGCCGCCGCCCTGACGAGGCAACTGCTGATCTTTAGCCGCAAAGAAAGCGTCGAGCCGCAGGTATTCGACCTGAACGCCCTGGTCACCAACATGGCCAAGATGCTCGCCCCGCTGATCGGCGAACATATCCAGTTAGAACTTGCGGTGGCCGAGTCGGCCGAACTGATCGAGGCCGATCCGGGGCGGATCGAACAGGTGGTGATGAATCTAGCCATCAACGCTCGCGACGCTATGCCGCACGGCGGGCCGCTGATCGTGAAAACGGGGCACGTGGAGTGGAATACGCCGCGCCGGCTGTCGCATGCGCGAGCCGAGCCGGGGGACTATGCCCGGCTGACGGTTGAGGATGCAGGGATCGGCATGAGCAGACAGGTCCTGGATCACCTCTTTGAGCCCTTTTTCACCACCAAAGCACCCGGCAAAGGCACCGGCCTGGGATTGGCGATGGTGTACGGCATCGTGCAGCAGGCCAACGGCTACGTCGACGTGCACAGCAAACCGGGAAAGGGCACCACCTTTGACGTTTACATCCCACACATTGCCGGACAGGCACAGGCTGTAGCCGTAGAATGGCCCGCCGAATCGACCGCCGGCGGCAGCGAAACGATCCTGCTCGTCGAGGACGAAGATGGCGTGCGCGATTTGGCCCGGCGCATCCTGGAACACTATGGGTACACCGTGCTGTCCGCGCGCGGCCCCAGCGAAGCGATCTTGCTAAGCGAACGCTACCGGGGGCCGATCGATCTGCTGCTGACCGACGTGGTGATGCCCGATATGAACGGGCAAGATCTGGCCGTGCGGATCGACGCACAACGTGCCGGGATCAGGGTGCTGTTTATGTCCGGCTATACCGGCGGCCTGTTGGAGCGCCCGGACCTCGACACCGGCGACGACGCCCGGCCGGCCATCACCAACTTGCTGCAAAAGCCTTTTGAAGCCACGGTGCTGGCGCAGCGCGTGCGCGAAGCGTTGGGCAAACCGGCAGCATCCCGGGCAGTCGCCGCGCCCCAGCCGGTTGAGAGGGCGCTGCAATTGCCCACGGCCGCGACCGGGCAGTCTATGCTGCTGCGCACGCTGCAAGACATGCAACC
>JAFGJF010000058.1 GCA_016929205.1 Anaerolineae bacterium | reverse complement strand
GCTTTGGCCACCGCGCCTTTGCCCGGCAGACTGCTTGGGCCGACGTCGATCTTGAAGTAGGCCACCCGGCTGTCTTCGCTGAGCCCGACGTCGAGGAAGCGGGGTGGCAGGATGCCGCCATCCATCAGCGTCTTGCCCAGGCCGTGTTGGCCGAGGATCTGCTGGGCCTGCTCGCCCAATGCGTTGACCAGATCCTTTTCTTCCACCGTGAGCGGTTGGGCCGTGCCCGTGGGTGCGGTCATGAATTGTGCGGGTAAAAGTGTGGCCATTCTTGTCCCCCCTTATGCCTCGTGAACGTGCGCCTGCCCGTTGATCGACAGCGCAACCTGGGCCGTATCGATCGGCTCGCGTCTCGGCTCGGGCAGCGCGCGCGGGTAGATGACGATCGGCTGATCCCCTGCGCCCAGCCGGTGCGAACCACTTCGTCCGGACGCGACGGTAAGGTTGCCGGACGCACGTGCCCGCTCCGCCTGGACGACCTGGGCCTGGGTCGTGATCTGCATCTGCGGTTCGGCCACGCGGTCGGGCTGGATGAACCTGACTTTCTGACCCAGTTCGATGCCCGCGGTCGGGCTGCGATTGGGATCGACCAGCCGGGTGCGGAAGGCGAGCAACGCCAGCCAACGCGCTTCGCCGTTTTCGTCGACGTAGCGACGGGGCCAGTTCACCTCGAACCGTCTGAGCAGGAGCAGCGGGTAGCCGCCAGCAGCGTCGGATGGGATGATTGACAACTTGCGCAATACGGCCCAAGCCGCAAGTCCAACCGTCAAAAGCGGTACAGCAGTCAGCAGGACGTTTTTCGTCCACTGCCAGGCGACGCCGCCGATCAGTCGAGCTCGTGCGACGGCACGCTCGCGTACCAACTGCGCTTCGGCGCGTTCCCTCCTGATCTCCATTTCAGCAGTGGAGGGTGACCGAGCTCTATCGATGAGGATCACACCGCAGATCGATGCGACGATGACGAGGACGAGGATGATGACCACCCAGGCGGTGAACACCTTCAGCCCATCTCGCTTCTCTTGCCGCTGCTGTGTTTGCGGAGCGGTGACATCTGTCATCGCACTACTCCTCCGGCATCCTGTGCCGGCACATTTCGCAAAGATGAGTGTGTGGGTCGAGGACATTTGTCACGTTCCAGCGCTTCGGTGCGACCTCGACACCACACAACGTGCGATACTGGCCTTGGAACAAGATCGCATCCAGATCGGTGCTGCTGGCTACATGCGCTGTTTTGCGTTTGCCTGCCGTCGTTCGGACAAAGTAGAGCATTGTTTGAAGAGGAGCTACCGGGGCTTTTGTGGCATCTCCGGTCTTTGCCGTGGTTGGTGTCTACGGCCTTTGCCGTTTTGAACCAACACCTGACTTTTCTTACCCTGGTTGTTGATCAGTGGTAATCAACATACTTTCTTGGGACGCAATCAACGATGTCTGCATCGGCAGGCCACCGTGTGGTTCCGGCAGGTTGACCTTTTGCACGCCAGCGCGAATCAGGTAGAGCGCCCAAGCGTAGTCAAAGTCGCCCTGAAGGAAATCGATCACCTTCTCAAGCAGAAGCAACTTGGGCAAACTCAGATCCTTCTCGTAGTAGGTGAGTGTCGAGTTGCCGATACCTGTAGCGTCAACCACGGTCTGACCAGTCAATCCTCGTGCGATGCGCAGTCTGCGGATATACTGTCCGAGTGTTTCGTGAGTCGGCATTTTGACCTCCTTGAAAGACTACAGACAGAGTATATCACATCTCTTAATGACTGTCAATAAGTCGTTAAGAGATGTGGCGCAAAAAAAGGCGCAATTCGCGCCTTGTGTTCATGTTCGTCTTTCGGGGGTTAGGCAAATGCCCGTTTTAGCACCCAGCCAGCGCGGACAGAAGAGCTAGTCAATTCTCTGGCTCGCTTGAACACGTCAGAAGCATACGCCACATCAGAAGCACTGAGTTCCATTTTCTGAACATCACGATCCAATACCTGAATGTATCCTCGTTCCGCCCAATGGAATAAGTTCTGCTCACTGACTTTATGCTTTCGTGCTGCCTCCATCAATCTGATGCGTTGTCCCCGCAGGTGTTCATACATTTCTGGCTTAATCTCTTTTTCTATGATGCTGGCAACGGCGGCGACTGTAGAAACAGACACGGCTTTCTCCTCTTCCTCACCTGATGGCTTTGTTGTTCTGATTATACCATCCTGGGCAAGTCGCGTCAATGTCTCTGCAGAGACACCGTATTTCTTTGCCACGTCTTGAAAAGAGATCTGGGTTTGGAGTTCAGCCATTGCGGGCTCCTCTTGTCTCAGCTCAGCCAAAGGCGCGGGAACAAAAAGGCCCCACGTCCGACAACATGGACGGGAGCCGTCTTGTAATCCTGGGAGATCTCTCCCGCCAACAACTCGAAATCGATCGGATGAAAGCTCAGGCTGGGGGACAGGGATTTGAACCCCGACCAAATGATCCAGAGTCATCCGTTCTACCATTAAACTATCCCCCAGAGCGAGAAACATTGTATCACAGATGGACGATTCTGGCAAATGGACACCGCCGTATGGGATAGGATTTGCCCCAAATTGGGGCATGTTCTCTCGTGGTGCATCCGCCGCAATGACGGGTCTACCTATAAAAACAAGTGCGACCCACCGTGCCTGTACAAAACACAATTCAAGCAGTATGATGCCGAAATTAACTCTGAAATAAGAGTATAAGCGTATAAATTGAGTCTTGACAGCAGGTCTATTCTGTGGTATACTCGGGGGTGTGAGCGTGGGCCGTTAGCTCAGTTGGCAGAGCACCTGCCTTTTAAGCAGGGAGTCACAGGTTCGAGTCCTGTACGGCTCACCAAAGTGGTGCAAATAAAGAGGGCCAGGAGAGCAATTCTCCTGGCCCTTTATACTGAAATCATTGTGCCACTTATTGCCCGCCATAGGTCGCCTGATTCTCCAGGTGTTCCTGGTACGTTTTGGCAAAGGCGTGCCCGCCATCCCCGGTCGCATAAAAATAAAGGAATTCTGTATCGTCAGGATTGGCAACCGCCTTGAGCGACTCCAGGCTGGGGCTGCAGATCGGGCCGGGGGGCAGTCCCTTGTACAAGAACGTGTTGTAGGGATCGTCCAGCTTGAGTACGTCATCGACCTGAAATCCTTCCCACCACTTGCCCGTGACCCGGTCGCGTCCCCGCACGTACTGGTAAGTAGGGTCGGCACGAAGATAGCCATCTGCTTCAGGCAGGACCTCGGCGATGCGGTTCAAATAGACACTGGCCACGATGGGCCGTTCGGAATCAAGCAGTGCCTCGCGCTCGACGATCGAAGCAAGCGTCACCAACTGGTGTACCGACAGTCCCTGTGCCTGTGCGTCGAGCCGCATCTGCGCGGTGACGCGGGTATCAAACAACTCCAGCAGGCGGTTGATCAACGCAGTTGCGTCGGCCGCGGCCGGGATGCGGTAGGTGTCCGCGACCAGGTAACCTTCCAGCGTCGCGCCAATTGGCCGGCCGGCCAGGAACGGATAATTAAACGTGCCGGTTCGGGCCACCAGCAGGAACTCGTCAGGGTTGATCGTCGTTTCCTGGGCCAACATCTCGGCGATCTCTTCCAGTCGCCAGCCGGGCAAGATCGTGATCTGGATCTCGCGTTGCAAGGCGTAGAGCAGTTCGCCGGCCACGTCCTCCATAGTCATCGTTTTGTTGAGCGTATGTTCGCCGGCCTCGAGGTTTTGATCCAGGTCGTGAAAACGCACATAGGTCTTGAACAATTGGGCGTCGGTGATCAGCCCTTCTTCTTCCAGCCGGGCGGCAATACCTCCCGCTGTTTCGCCCGGTTCGACGACAAACAACACCGGTGTGTTGTCCTCTCCTGCTGGTGTGACCAGATCCTGGTGCCGGTAGCGCAGCATGGCGCTAAAGTACAGGTCGTCTGGCGACTCGAAAGACAAAGCCTGCCGCCCTTCGGGCGGGGGCTGTGGTTCGGCATACCGCGTTGAAAAATACCACCACGTTGCGCCGCCCAGGGCAATGATCGCCAGGATGGCAATCACAAAGATCGAAAAACGCCCGGTTGTACGCAGTTGAGTTGACAATCCCATTTTTTATCTTCCTCAAGCCTGAGAAGCCGGGTTTTTGTCAAAAACCTGGTTTCTTTCCTGACTGTCCAGATAACTCTGCAAGATGACCGCAGCCGCAACGGCATCGATGCGACGTTCACGATCTTGCAATGTGTGTCCTAGCTCGGCCATTGTTTCGTCCGCCTGTTCGGTCGTCAGCCGTTCGTCCCAAAACACCAGGTCGACGTTTAATCCCATATCGGCCAGTGCCGCTTTCATACGTTCCGCATAGCGGGTGACACGCTGCGCCTGGAACCCTGTCGACCCATCCATATTCATTGGCAGGCCGACGACCAGCGTGTCGACGTGATGCTCGCGCACCAGGCTGGCGATGGCGCTGAAATCCTGAGCTTTGGAGCGGCGCTTTAGTGTGACCAATGGCCGGGCCAGCATTTCGCCCACGGCCACCCCTGTTCGCTTTTCGCCCACGTCAAGTGCCAGGCAGCGCATGCGGCAAATCCTTGGGCCTTTCCTGGTGAGCGATGTTAATTCGGAACGGCATCCAGGGCACGCGAATCATCCACGGCGGATCGATCTCCAGCGTTGGTTCGACTTCGACCGGCAGTGCTTGGCGCAGGTACGCCAACGCCTGATCGGCTGGCTGCCCGACAATGGCCTTTCGCAGCAGCGGTTCGTCGATAGTGGCTTCCATCAAGGCCACGCCTTCGATCAGAAAGCGAACCGTCAATTCTTCTCCATCGACGTCCAGCACTCTGCCTCTGGAATAATGGGCGGTCTCGGGCAGGATTCGAAATCCGCTCCGCACCTGCCTCCCCAGTGCGCGACGGGCAATGGCCAGTGCATTTTCCTCCGACATAACCAAGCCCCACACTGTGCCGCGCATCTCCAGGGCCAGTGTATCGGATTGGTCGTCAACGTGATGGTCATAATTGGTTTGGATCGAATACGGGTTGATTTGCAGCGTCTCGATCGGCAAAAACTCGTCTTCCAGTTCGGTGCTAATCTCATTGAATGCCTTGAGAATCAATTTTTCTTCCAGCAGGTCGGTCGCCTTTTGTTTATCGCCATGCGTGACCCGTTTTGCTTGTGTGCTGGTGCCGCCATACGTGCTTGATTCGTTCAAAACGTTGACCGATGCCGCCAGTGCGCCTTCGACGCGGTTGACCAAGTTGGGCCCGACGTTCCCACCCGGACCCCCGTCGACCGCTTCAATCGGTACCCGGATTTGTCCTCGTGCGCCGACGGCGGCCTCGACCGTGGTCTGGAAAAAGATGGGCGTTCCGGCGGAAGTCGAGACCCTGGTTCCAAATGGAATATAGATCTGTCGCGTCGTTCGGTTTACAAAAAGCACGCTGCCCACGGCCTTGTCGGCGGCAACGTTGGCAAATCCGGTCGTTTCCACCTGTCCACGTTCGACGACCTCGACCTGAACAAAACGAGCCGGCATACGTAGCCGATCCCAGTCCACAGCGCGGATGATGGGATTGGCTTCGACGACCAGTGATACGCCGATTGCCTCGCGAGCAGGCACGACGCCCACTGTTGCGCTTGGCCAAACCATCACCATGCCCCAGACAAAGACGCCCAACACCAGGGCAATCAATACCGGTCCAAGCACCCAGGTCCACCATTTAGGACGCTGGCTTTTCAGGCGTGCGAGCAGTCCTTCAATGCCGGGCAAGTTTGGCGTTGCCCATTTCCTTTGCGAACGCACCATGCGTCTTCCCAGGGACAATTGTGCGAAAACGGTCAAGCCTTCCTCGATAGCGAGTTCGCGCAGTTGAGCATTGCCCGTTATCAAGGCCAGATCCATCTGCAGGGCCGCTGCCTGGCGGCTCAACAGGCGCAAGTCCAACTGCCGATGCAGAGCCTTGCAGGTTGCCGGGATAACCAGCAGCACCTGCTTGGACTGCGCGCGCCGCAATCGATCGCGAACGGTGGTGATATCATCATCAATTTCCAGGTAAATGACTTGTTCCATCGTCTATTCCAGTTCCAGAGATGCTCTCAGCATGTTGTCTGGCATTCGCTTGTCTTGGTCGTGGACGGCCCACGCCGCCAGTGACAGCGTGGTAACGCTGTCCAACTGCCAACGAGCTGGCGTCAGGTCGGTGACCTGTGCAGCATTTGAGCCATCCCAGGTGCGTGTATCTGGTGTGCGTGAAAAAGGCAACGCGTCTACCCAACGTGCTCGTGCTATCGTTTCCTGCACGCCGGGTATGATGCTTGCGCCACCGCACAAATAGATGTTGGGCGACCAGGTCAGTGTATTCTTGTTCCAAGATTGCAGCGTCTCAATCAACTCTGGCAGCCACGCGCCCAAAACCGGCTGCAACGCTTGTTGCATCACCGCCATGTCCTCAGCATTGAGCCCGCCGCCTGCAAAAGTGCGTAATGCTGTCTCGGCACGCGCGGACGAGAGACGAAATCTATCGCTGCAGGCATGTGCCCAGGCGGTGCCGGCCTGCAAGACACTGTCAAAGGCAACAGGAGCGCGGCTGCGGGTCAGAATCAACCCGGTGGTGGCAGCGCCAACCTGTACGATGAGACCGTCGCTAGGTGATGCTGTGGCCAATGCCAATGGCTCGGCAACCAATTGTGGCGGTTCTAACTGCAGCGCATCTGCGATCTGGCGCAAACTGGCAAGCGCGTGGCGCGGTGCTGCCACGACAAAAACCTCCGCTGCCAGCAAATGGCCGCGAAACCCCACAGGATCCGTTACTGGGTTGTCGTTTACGCTGAACGAGATCAACGTCGCATCCAGTAGTTCCCAGTCGCCCGGACCGGTCACGCGCCCCAGGTGACGAAGGGCTTGCCGTCCGGCTCGGGCCAGTGGCTCGTAGAATTCTACCTCCTCGATCGTCGTTTCGAGTGCCGGCCGTTCGACGCCGCCGTACCCGGTCGCACCACACAGCCACGCTGTAGGCACAGAGAACAAGGCAACGTCGGGCACGATCTTGTACCCGCGTGTGTGCTCGGTCGCGTCCTCGGCCTGGCGCAGCGCGCCTTCGCAAGCGGCCTTGAGCGTATCCAGGTTACCGATCGATCCATCTGCAGCGAGCCCCCCCACGTGCTGAGTTCGCCCTCGTCCCAGGATGGTCGCCTTGTTATCCTCCAACTCGATAACCAATGCTTTTACAGCAGATGCACCGGGATCGAGAATGCTCATATGCTGCACGTTTTTTTTGTTCCGCTGCTTTTGAGAACGCCTCAGGCTCAAATTTCGCATCACTGTTCCAACGACGCGCGCACCAGGTCGGGAACCAACGCCAGCGCTTCGGACAGTCGGTCGGGATCGCGACCGCCGGCCTGGGCCATCGTCGGCCTGCCGCCACCGCTGCCGCCGACAGCATGAGCGACTTGTTTGATCAGATTACCGGCGTGCAGTCCTTGCTCAACCAGGTTGGGGGTGACTGCGGCAATCAGCATCGGCTTGTTGTCGATAACGGTGCCCAACACGATCACGCCCGAACGCATCTGTTCGCGAAACTTGTCGCACATTTCGCGCAAAATCTGCACGTTATCGGCCTGGACCTGGGTGGCCAGTACGGAAACGTGATTGACTTTTTGCACCTGGCTCAAGGCTTCCTGAAAGCGGTTTAGTGCGTTCCGCCGGCTCAGGGTGTCGATCTCTTTTCGCAGCTTTTTTTGTTCGTCCAGCAGCGCCAGGATCTCACGTCCCACTTTTTCAGGCGGGCATCCCAGGTATGCTGCTGTTTCGTCCAGGGCATCCAGGCGTTCCTGAGCCAATTTCTGCGCCGCAAAGCCGGTCACGGCCTCGATGCGGCGTACCCCAGCCGCAACGCTGCTCTCAGAGAGAATGCGAAACAGGCCGATCTGGCTGGTGTGAGTCACGTGCGTGCCGCCGCACAACTCGCGGCTAAAAGTGTCATCCTCGTAACCAACCTCGATCACTCGCACTTTATCACCGTATTTTTCGCCAAAGAGAGCCATCGCGCCTTCGTCAACAGCCTCCTGATACGCTTTTGTCGATTCGACGACCGGGTAATCGGTCAGAATGGCGGCATTAACCAGTCGTTCGACCTCGCCTAGTTGGTCTTGGGTGAGCATTGAGCCGTGCGAAAAGTCAAAGCGCAGGCGGTCCGGTGCGACCAGGGAGCCTGCTTGTTGAACGTGTTCGCCCAGCACGTAGCGCAGTTCGCCGTGCAGCAGGTGTGTCGCGGTGTGATTTCGTGCGATGTCAAACCGCCGGTCGTAATCGACTGTTATCCAGGCAACGCTGCCAACGGCAGGCGCGCCCATTTCTACTTCGCCGGCATGGACGATCAAACCCGGAATCGGGCGCCGGGCCTCCTCAATCTGGATCATCCACACAGCGGGAACGTCGGTGGTTTCGCTGTCGTCCTCTGTCAAAGCGCCGTTCTGATACGCTGCGATCAAGCCTTTGTCGCTCACCTGACCGCCGCTTTCTACATAGAACGGTGTTTCGGCCAAAACAACCTCGACCCGGTCCCCAGGACCGACGCGGTCGCCGCGATCAATTTGCTCTAACAGCACGGTACCCTGATCGTCCTCTTGAACGCGCAGTATGGCCAGTACCTTGCTCTGCAATTCGATAGCCTCGGTATAGAGATGCACGACGCCTTGGTCAGGCAGGTCGCCTTGAGCTTGGAGTGACTCAAGTAGCCGGCTGTATAGGTTGAGGGTGTCTATGTCGATCTCGCCGATTGCACCTTTGCCGCTGATCGTCCTGTGCACTTGCATTGCCTCGTCAAACCCGGCCCGGTCGACAGTCAGGTTGTTTTCTTCGGCGATGTCGCGAATCAAGTCGTATGGGAATCCATCCTGTGTCCACAGGACGAATGTGTCGCGACCCGAGATCACATTCTTGTTTTCCGCCTTGGTCTTTGCGACGATCTCGCTCATTCGTTCCAACCCACGGTCGAGGGTGCGCAGGAAACGTTCCTCTTCTTGCGTAATCGTGGTCAAGATAAAATCTCGGCGGGCAACAAGCTCGCCGAAATGCTGCCCCATCATATCGATCACAACTTGAGCGATCTCGGCCAGGAAAGGCCCATCAAAACCGATTTTGCGTCCAAATCTCGCCGCACGGCGGAGGATCATCCGCAGCGTGTATTCGCGTCCCTCGTTGCCGGGCATAATTCCGTCGCCGATCAAAAAGGTAATGGCGCGCGCATGATCGGCAATGACCCGGTACGAGACAATGTGCTGCTCGCGTTGGGCGCTATCGTGTTGCAGCAGGGCTTGCGTACGATCGATGATTGGCATAAACAAATCTGTATCATAGTTTGTTTCGCTGCCCTGCAAGATCGACACCATGCGCTCAAAACCCATCCCGGTATCCACGTGCCTGGCCGGCAAGGGGTTCAGCGTGTCCGCGTCGAGGCGATTGTACTGGATAAAAACCAGGTTCCAAAACTCGATAATGCGTTCGCAATCGCCGTTGACCTGGCAGATATGTCCGGGTACGTCCTGCATGTCACACTGCTCGGGGCCACGGTCGATGTGAATCTCGCTGCAAGGCCCGCAGGGACCGGTATCGCCCATCTCCCAAAAGTTGTCAGCCCGGCCAAAAAATTTGATGTGGTCGGGATCGATGTCGGTCTCCGTGCGCCAGTACTGGACTGTCTCTTCGTCTGTGCCCAGATCGCCGACGTCATCCCTGAACACTGATGCGTAGAGTTTGTCGGCGGGCAAACCCCAAACCTGGGTCAAGAGCTGCCAGGCCCAAGAGATGGCTTCCTTTTTATAGTAATCGCCGAACGACCAGTTGCCCAACATTTCGAAAAAAGTGTGATGCCGGCCGTCGCGCCCCACTTCTTCCAGGTCGTTGTGCTTGCCGGAAACGCGCATGCATTTCTGCGTATCGGCGGCCCGCGTATAGTCGCGTTTGGCCAAACCGAGGAAAATGTCCTTGAATTGGTTCATCCCGGCGTTTGTAAACAGCAGCGTCGGATCGCCAATCGGGATCAGCGGCGCGCTGGGCACAATGGTGTGTTCGCGTTCTCGAAAAAAGTCCAAAAAGCTGGAACGAACTTTTTCACTGGTCCATTTTGTCATGTTTTGGTACCTCATCGCTCGAATAATAGCGTGTGATTCTACCACACTCTAGGGAATCGTGCAAGCAAATCGCGCATTGCTCGTCCCCCACACCTGAATTGTATCGAATTCTGAATCAGAACGCAAGTGCCAAAAGAATTGACACCAGACTCCCTGTATGGTATGCTTTGAGAATGATGGTGGAGATTCAAGGTTACAAACGCTTGATTTGAGGAGGTGTGACATGCGTAAAACGGGCTTGAGATTTTGGATGGGGTTGGGCCTGGGGGCGACGGCAGGCTACCTCTTGACCCAACAAGCGTGGGTAGTGAGGCAGATCGGCAAAAATGTCGAACGATCGCTCAAACTTTACCGAAACGAGGCCCCTACAGGGGTATCGTTTTCGGAAACAACCGAGACGGAAACGTATGTCAGAACCCATACCATAGAGGATGGCATCGAACGCATCCGTTATACGCCAAAGGAACGTCGTTTTGAGACTCCGATTGTGATGCAGCATGGAATGTGGCACGGAGCGTGGTGCTGGCAACTGTGGCAAGAGCTGTTTGCCTCATGGGGCTGGGAAACGCACGCCCATAGTCTGCCGGGGCATGCCGGATCGCTGCTGCAGCGCCCTATTGCCCGATGCACGCTTGATTATTACTTGGGCTTTTTGAAGGCCGAGATGGACCGGCTGCCGCAACGCCCGATCTTGATGGGGCACAGTATGGGCGGCGCTCTGACGCAGTGGTATCTCAAATATGTTGCTGACGATCTTGGTGCTGCCGTCCTGGTGGCTCCCTGGGTCTCGCATAGCATGTTCAAGGATGGGGGTTTGGCCCTGTTAGCTTACGACCCGATCGGTATGTTCTCTATGCTTTTTTCGTGGGACGCATCGCCAATGGTACGGATGGCGCCGGATAGCGCAGTTCGATTCCTGGTTGGGCCGCACGCGGCCATCCCGCTCGAGACGCTGCAGCCTCGTTTGGGGCCCGAGTCGGCCATTGTCCTTTTTCAGCACAACCCGCCGTTCTGGTTTCCACCGGAGAGGGTGAACACGCCGATGTTGTGGGTGGCTGGAGAAGACGATCCACTGCTTGTCGAGCGAGCAGAACGACGCTCTGCGGCATATTACGGCGCAGATTACATCGTTGCCGAAAAGGCCCGGCATAACGTGATGAACGAGCACAATTACCTGCAGACGGCAAAGGCTATTCAGGACTGGTTGGTCGAACAAGGGATCCCGTAAGCGTTCTTGAAAGCCAGATGAGACGTGTCGGTTTGAATAGAGGTACAAATGGTCGATAAGGTTGTGCATCAAAGCGGAGCGTTCTTCAAGTCAGGGTATTATTGTGCCGAGAGTATACTCCTGGCCGTTGCGGAATGGAAAGGGATCGAATCGGATCTCATTCCCCGCATCGCGACTGGCTTTTGCAGCGGTATGGCGAGGAGTTGTGGCCTGTGTGGAGCGGTGAGCGGCGCTGTGATGGGCATCAGCCTGGTAGCCGGTCGAGATTCGCCGGACGAGCCGGTCGTGGAGTGTTACACACTTGTGCAGCAGTTTCTCGACGAATTTGAGGCGCGCTTTGGGTCAACGAACTGTCAGCAGTTGATCGGCTGTGATCTGAACACCGAACAGGGACAGGCTGATTTCAAGGCCAATCATCTGATCGAGCAGTGCACCGAGTACGTGCAAGAAGCGATGAGAATGGTTGCCGCCCTTGTTTGACGCAAATACAAATCGGTGATAAACTCGCACTCCATGAGCCGATCTTTTGAGTCGAGACAGTGATGATGAAACGATTTTTCTGGGTGTTGTTGCTCCTATTTCTATATGGTTGTGCGGCAGCGCAGGCCGGCAACGAACCGGCGGCAGCACAAGCTATCGAAAATAAGGGTTCCGATACGCTGGTTAACCTGGCCTTAGCCTGGGCTGAGCTCTATATGGCAAAGGAACCGGACGTTCGCATCTCGGTGACGGGAGGGGGATCGGGCACCGGCATCGCGGCTATGATCAACGGCACGGTCGACATTGCCAATGCATCACGGGCTATGAAAGACCAAGAAAAAAAAGCCGCCGAGGCAAACGGGATCACTCCGATCGAGTTTGTCGTCGCCCGCGATGCGATCGCCGTCGTCGTGCATCCGTCCAACCCGGTGGACGAGCTGACCTTGCAGCAGCTCTCGGATATATACACGATGAAAATCACCAATTGGAGCGAGGTTGGCGGTGAGGACCGGCCTATCGTGCTGCTGTCCCGCGAATCCAATTCGGGCACCTATGTCTACTTTTTGGAGAATGTGATCCGGCTGGGTGATTCTAAAAGCGAACTCTTGTTTGCGCCCGATACGTTGCTTATGCCTTCATCCGAAGGGATCAGCGTCGAGGTACGCCAAAATCCCAACGCCATTGGCTACGACGGGTTGGGCTATGTAACTGACGATCAGAAAATGATCGCCGTTGCTCGTGATGAGGGCGGGCCGTTCGTGCTGCCCTCAGTAGCGACAGTCAATGACGGTTCCTATGCCATTTCGCGCCCCTTGTACATGTACACTGCCGGTGAGCCAACCGGTGCGATCAAGGTTTACCTGGATTGGATTCTGAGTGGCGGGCAGGCATTGGTGTCCGAATTGGGGTTTGTGCCTCTGCAAGCAGCGGGTACAAATTAAGCGCATCCCAGTAGGGGAGTAAACAATCGGGTTTGCATGTCTTTCAAAGTGGATTACAATGAAGCGTACCAAATGGTCTGAATTTGTTATCGAAGCGACGATCCGCGTGTTGGGTTTTTCCAGCATTGGGCTTGTCGTGCTCATCTTTGTCTTTTTGCTGCGCGAAGGGGTGCCTACCTTTTGGGAAGTGCCGTTGAACAATCTGTTCAGCGCGCGCTGGTATCCCACTTTTGACCTGTACGGCACACTGCCGTTGATCCTGGGATCGATCTTGATCACAGTCACAGCGATCGTCATTGCCTTGCCCCTGGGCGTGATGACCGCGATTTTTGTGCGGGAGGTCGCGCCCAATTGGGTGCGCGAGATACTCAAACCCATGATCGAGGTCCTGGCTGGCATTCCATCGGTGGTCCTTGGCTTCTTTGGTATGACCATCGTCGCACCGTTGATCCGGGAAACGCTCCACTTTCCCACCGGCCTCAGCGCCTTTACCGGCGCATTGCTCCTGGCCTATATGGCCTTGCCGACGATCATCAGCGTTGCCGAGGACGCGCTTGACGCGGTGCCCAAGAGCTACCGCGATGCCGGCCTGGCCATGGGCGCGACCGAGTGGCAGACCATCTGGCGGGTGACCGTGCCCGCCGCCAAATCGGGCATTGTTACCGCGGTTATGCTGGGGATGGGACGTGCGATTGGCGAGACGATGGCGGTGATGATGGTAACCGGCAATGCGGCGCGCCTGCCGTTGACCCTCGACTCTCTTTTCCGTCCCGCGCGCACGATGACGGCCACAGTTGCCGCCGAGATGGGCGAGGTAGCGCAAGGCAGCGTTCACTATCACGCTCTGTTTGGTATCGGGATCATTCTCTTTGTGCTGACCTTTATGATCAACCTGGCTGCTTCGGTGACGATCTTTAAAAAGCGACGCAAAGGAGGATTGCGTTGACAGAACACAACGGCGCGTTGACAGAACACAACGGCGCGTTGACAGAACACAACGGCGCGTTGACAGAACACAACGGCGCG